>CAMCWU010000019.1 GCA_945882675.1 Klebsiella pneumoniae
GACCTTCCACGCGTTCGCGAACACGCAGCTCCGGATCCACGGGCATCGCCTAGGGTATACGCCGAAGTTCGGGGTGCTCGACCAGGATGACGCCGGGCGGCTGATCGCGGCGGTGCGGCAGCAGATGGGCCTCGCGGGCAAGGAGCGCGGGTTCCTGCGGGCGGACGCCCTGAACTCGCTGTGGTCGCTCCACCGGAACACGTCGCGGCCGCTGGACGAGATCGTGGACGAGCAGCGACCAGAGCACATTGGCGAAGTCGCGCAGATCGAGACGATGATGCGGGCGTGCGATCTGCGGCGTAAGAAGCTCAACGTCATGGACTACGACGACCTGCTGGTGCGGTTCTCGGAGCTCCTGTGGTCGCACGACGAAGCGCGGCAGCGGATCGCGGGGGCGGCCCGGCACGTGCTGGTAGACGAGTACCAGGACACCAACCGGTTGCAGGCGAAGATCGCGGCGGGTCTGTCGTCGGAGCACGGCAACCTGCTGGTCGTCGGGGACGAAGCCCAGAGCATCTACGCGTTCCGCGGGGCGTCGGTGCGGAACATCCTCGACTACCCGAAGATGTTCGATACGTGCCGGCAGATCGTGTTGGAGGAGAACTACCGTTCGACCTCGCGGATCCTCGACCTGGCGAATGGTGTGCTCGAGAGCGCGGCAGAGGGGTTCGAGAAGCGGCTCCGGTCGGGCCTCGGGCAGGGCGCCTGGCCAGAGGTCATCAATACGGACGACGAAGACCAGCAGGCGGCAGAGGTGATGGACCGGATCCTGGCGTTCCAGGCTGATGGTGTGGCGCTGCGGGACATCGCGGTGCTCGTGCGGAGCGGCTTCCACAGCAACCTGCTGGAGGTCGAGCTCGCGCGGCGGCGCATGGCGTTCCGCAAGTTCGGCGGCCTGAAGTTCGTGGAAGCGTCGCACGTGAAGGATGTGCTGTGCCTGTTCCGCATCGTGGCCAACCCGATGGACGAGCTGGCGTGGACGCGGCTGCTGGCGTGCATCGACGGGCTGGGAGAAGCGAGTGCGATGAAGATCGCGGCGGACGTCGCGGGGTCCCCGTACCTGCGGCTCGAGCCCGAGAAGTACAAGGGCAAGAAGTGGTCGGCGATCGTCTCGAACCTGGCAATGACGCTGCTCGCCGCGGAGACGGATGCGACGGACGCGCGGGCGAAGCGGCTGGTCGACTGGTACCGGCCCATCGCGGAGCGGTTGTACGACGACGCCAAGAAGCGGGCGAAGGACCTGGACACCGTGGAGACGCTGGCGGCGCGGGCAGAGGATCTGGACGCGTTCCTGGCAGATCTGTCGCTCGATCCCCCGCTCTCGGACGCTGCCGGCGGCCAGGAGGAGCCGGACGAAGACGACCACCTGGTGATCTCCACGATCCACTCGGCGAAGGGGCTCGAGTGGAAGGTGGTGTTCGTGCTCTCGCTCGCGGACGGCGCGTTCCCGAGCGGGTACGCGCTGGACGACCCGGACGACATCGAGGAGGAACGCCGGCTCCTGTACGTGGCGGTCACGCGGGCGCGCGAGCGGCTGTTCCTCGGGTGCCCGGCGTTCGTGCGCAGCCGGGGCAAGCCGATGGCAGAGGGGCGCTGCACGCTGATCGAGGATATCCCTGGGTTCGACGCCCTGACTCGCCGATCGGAGCCTTTGCGGCGGCCGGTCGAGTCGTTCGGGCGCGGGCGGATGGATCGGTTCCGCGACTACTTCGGGGACTGAAGATCCAGGAGGTTACTGCGCCGCAGGCGTGACGGGCGCGCCCGGCGGCGCCTGCTCGACCGGCTTGCGGCCCGGTCCGACCCACCGCCCGTAGCCTACGATCCCGAGCGCGCTCACGAGCCCGATCACCGCCATGATGTACCAGACGACGCCCGGATCGTGGCTTTGAAGCAGCAACGCCGTCACGTCGTGGGCGGGCATGCCGGTGTGGGCGACCAGGCGGTCGAAGGCCTCGCCCTGCGGGATGGCCGCGATGTCGGCGGGGGAGACCCCGCGCTCGGCCAGGAGCTCGCGGGAGAAGTTCTCTTTCGACGCGAAGCGCTCGTAGAGCCACGGGCCGATCTTGCCCTCCGCGGTCCAGCCGATCGCCTGCGGGATCTGGCTGAAACCCAGGTACATCGCCTTCTTGTCGCCCGGCGCGAAGTTACCGATGAACTCGGAGAACTTGGGGCTCGCGAGCATCTCGCCCACGGAGAAGATCGCGATGGCCCCGAGCGAGATCCACCCGAGCGTCGACCAGCCCGAGAGGAACAGCGCGACCGTCGCGAGCAGCGTGCCGAGGACCATGGCGTTCAACGCCCGCATCTTCGCGCTCATGGCGGCGAAGAGGAAGCACGTGAGCATGATGAGCAGCGCGTTGACGTTGAGCATGCCCTCGGGCAGGATCTCGGTTCGATCCTCGTTCATCACGAAGAAGAACGCGATGACGGGGTTGGTGCTCCCCTCGCCGCCGAAGATGGTGCTGACGATGTCGCGGGTGTCGACCCACTCCTCGATGTGGACGGGAAGGACGTCGAACAGCGAGTGGAACATGAACCAGAACCCGGAGAAGACCAGGAGGTAGCTCCACACGTGCGGCTTGCGCAGCTCGCGCACCGACTGCGTCACCAGGCTCTCGCGCGGGCCGCCGGCCTTCTCGGCCTCGTTCCGGGCGATCCGCTCCTCCTTCCCAGGTTCCTTGTAGAGCAGGAGCATCAGGAAGTTCAGCGAGATGATGGCTCCGCACGCCAGGAACACGAAGGTCCAGTCGAGCTTGCGGAGGTAGCCGGCGACCAGCGGTCCCAGGAACCCGCCGATGTTGACCGTCTGGTAGAACACGCCCCAGGCCATCGACGAGTTCTGCCGGTTGGTCGACTTGACCAGCGTGCCCTGGATGCCGGGCTTGAAGATGGCCGTGCCGGTCGCGAGCAGCATGGCGCCGGCGAAGAACCCCCAGTACGACGGGAACGCCGCCATGGTCAGGTAGCCCATGATCTTGACGACCGTGGACGCCGCGATGGTCTGCTTGTAGCCATACCGGTCCGAGAGCCCGCCCGTGAACACCGGGACGATGCTCTGCATGAACGCCCAGATCGCCGTGACCGTGCCGTACTGGTTCATGTCGATGCCGAGGCCGCCCTTGGACACCGGGTCCTTGGCATACAGGCTCGCGACGGCCTTCACGCCGTAGTAGGCGAGCCGCTCGATGACCTCCATGCCGCCGACGATCCAGAACACGTACGACAGGCTCGCCAGCGCGGCGATCATGCCGAGCTGCTGCACGTCCTCGATCCGGCCATCATCCGGCCGCTGCGTCGCCATGCGAACCCTCCACGTCCCGACACACTACACGTCGACGCCGCCCTCGTCGACAGGGGCGTCTTCCCGGCTCACCGGGTACCGCAGGCCGGCCGCGGCCTCGTCGAGCAGGCCGAGCTTCACGAGGCGTGCGCGGACCGCACCGCTCGAGCGGTCGACCTGCTTCGCCATCACGGACATCTCCTCGCCGGCGGTGAAGCCGTCGCGGAGCAGCTCCTCCTCCACGGACGTCCACGGCTTGCCACGGCGCGCGGGGCTCGGGCGGCGGCGACGCTCCCGCGGCTCCTCCATCCGCCGGTCCATCTCTTCGGCGAAGCGCTGGTACTCGAGCTCCTCGTCGAGCAGGCGGGGGAACCCGTCGCGGTCCACCTCTACGCTGTAGAGCCGACCTCCGACGCGGAACTGCAGGACCTCGAGCTGGATCATCAGGGATGCGGACGACGGGACGCTGACTTCGATGTTCGACATGGACGACCTCCGCGGCGCCTCCATGCATCCCGTGTGCCAGCATATTCGCGGCGTTCGCCGGTCTACCGACCGACGGACGTCCGTCGTTTCCGTCGGACTTCCGTCAGCCGGGGATCAGGGCGCCTTCGCCTCCCCGTCACACGCGCCCTCCTCCATATACCCGAGGGCGATCAGCTGGTGGCAGGTCGCAGCGTCCATCGCCGGCTTCTGCGGACCGAGGACGGTCGCGTTCAGGTCGGGCAGGCCGAGCATCGCCTCCACGGCCTTCAGCTCGCCCTGCAGCCGCGCGATCTCGTCGGGGCGCGTGTCGGTGAGATCGATGTTCTCACCCGGATCCGCCGCGAGGTCGTACAGCGTCTCGTCACCGCTGCTGTGCCGCACGAACTTGAGGTCGCCGGACCGGTACGAGCGGTAGCGGCCGTGCGGGTTCGTGAGCGGCCCCTTCCCGTTCCCGGTGCCCTCCGCGAAGCGCGCGGCGAGCATGTGCTCCTCGAACCGCTCGGCGAGGATGGGCTGGCCCGCCGTGAGGTCGCCCGCAGCGGCCGCGAGGAGCGAGCCGATCTGCAGCGTGGTCGCCGTGCTGCCGTCCGGCGCGGTGAGGGTCGGCTCCGGGATCCCCGCGAGGTCGAGCAGCGTGGCGTACGTGCCGACGGTCGACACGGGCTGGCTCACCCGCTTCCCTTCCGTGATCTTCGGCGGGTAGCGGAAGACGAGCGGGACCCGCAGATCCTGCTCGAGCATGGGCGTCACGTGGCCGAACGCGTTGTGCTCGCCGACGACCTCGCCGTGGTCGGCCAGCACAACCACGATGGTCTCGTCCAGCAGGTTGCGCGACCGCCACTCGTCGATCACCTGGCCGACGAGGTGGTCCGTGTACTTCACGCCGCCGTCGTACAAGTCGACGAGCGGGCCGCGGATCTGGTCGGCCTCCGCCTCCGTGAGCTGCCGCCCGAACTGCACGCCGAACGCGATCTGGCCGGCGTCGCGCAGCTCCGACATCGGCCGGTCCTGGAACGCGTAGACGTACTCGCCCGGGAGCTGGTGAAACGGGAAGTGCGCCTCGAGGAAGTTCACGAACACGAACGCCGGCGGGCCGTCCTTCGGCCGGTCGTCCATCCACTCCTGGATGTTGCCGACGACCTCCGCCCCGCCCTTGTCCGTCACGCCGATGCCGAAGTAGTCGAGCGTCCGGTAGATGAAGCTGAACTGCCGGGCGCCCGGGCCCGCCATCCACGCGAGGTCACTGTACGAGAACCCGCGGGTCAGGCCGAAAGCATCGCTGATATGCGGGTTCGCGGAGAAGCACAGCGTCTCGTAGCCGGCGCCCGCGAACGTCTCCATGATCGTGGGGAGCCGGTCGTCGAGGTACCGCGTCTCGTCGTGCGCGTTGTTGAACGACGGGAAGGTCCCCGTGAACAGCGACGCATGGGCCGGGAGCGACCAGGTGGCGGCGGCGGTCGCCTGCTCGAACAGCAGGCCGTCCTCCGCGAGCTTCTTCAGGTTGGGGGTCGTGTCCCGCTCGTACGAGATGGCCGAGACGGACTGCGCGCGCACCGTGTCCATGACGATGAACAGCACGTCCGGGGCGCCGGGCTTCGGGGTGCCGCGGACGACGTTCGACTCCTCCTCCTCTTGCAGGGCGGTGCGGATCTCCGGCATCGAAAGCAGGATCAGTGGGAGGACGGCCGCGATGCCCGCCGTGAGCTTCGGCCGCTTCGCGTACATCCACGCGCCGACCGCGTAGAGCGCGAGCGCGACGATGACGGGCGCGATCCACATCGCCGGCTTGCTGGGATCGACCGCGACGATCCACTCCATCCCGAGCCACGCCGCAGCCATGAGCGCGGGGTGGATCCAGTTTCCGCGCTGGATCTTGAACACCGGCGAGAGCACGACGCCCGCGACGACCCCGATAAAGAGCTCGATGATCGTGCCCTTCGCGGCGAACCAGGTCAGCGGCGGCTGGCCGAGGGCGAGGATGAGCCCGATCCCGTGGCCCAGGTGGGCCGTGGCGACCACCGCCCCCCACGCGACGCCCGATCGGAGGCCCTTCAACCAGATGCTGTCTTCCAAGTTGCCCCTCGCGCGTTCCGCGTCTATCCGGATCTCTCTCGGCCGGCACCCGTGGATGGGCGCTCCTGCCCGGTGTCAGCGCGATCCGGAGCGCGACCGACCCGAACCGTGACGGTTTCCCCGTGGTAGGGTCCGGTATCGGAGGGACCGTGCGGTGCTGGATCCTGGCGCTTCTCGCGGCGTGCAGCGGCGGGGAGGACGAGCCCGTCGACGACACGGACGCGCCCGTGAGCCCGCTCCTCGACGAGTACCCGCTCCCGGACGACGCCTGGCCCGAGAGCGTCGCGTGGGACCCGGCGACGCGGCGGTTCTTCACGTCGAGCCTCGCGCGCGGGGATGTGGCGGCGATCGCGGCGGACGGGACCGTGTCCACGTTCGCGGCCGGGGATGGCGCGGAGGGGCGCGCCACCGTCGGCGTGGAGGTCGACGCGGATCGGCGGCGGCTGTGGGCCTGCGCGATCCTCGTGGACGGGTCCGAGCCCGGCGAGCTGTGGGTGTACGACCTCGACACCGGCGAGCAGCTCGCGACGATCGGCCTGGGAGCCGCGTTGGAGGGGGCTTCGTGCACGGACGTCACGTTCGACGCGGGCGGCGTCGCGTATGTCACCGACCGCGAGAACGCGGCGATCTACCCGGTGGACCTCGATGAGGGGGTGCCCACGCTGTGGTCGGACGCGGCCGCGCTGGCGCCGGGCGTCATCGGGAGCAACGGCGTCGCGTTCACGCCGGACGGCGCGCACCTGATCGTGACGAAGTACCTCCCGGCCGCGCTGGTGCGCATCTCCGTGGCGGACCCGTCGGACGCCGTGGAGATCCCGCTCACGGGCGACCCGCTGGAAGGTGGCAGCGGGCTGAACGGGGCGGATGACGCCGTTTTCCTCGATGGCACGCTGTACGTGACGCTGGTGGACCGCCTGATGACGGTCGTGCCCGACGACGCCGCGTGGTCCGGCGCGAGCGTGTCGGCGGCGGACCTCCCGGACGGCGGGGTGACGGGTCTCGTCGCGGCGGACGCTAGGATCTTCGCGGCGAACGGGCAGGCCGTGGAGTTCACGTTCGGGCAGGACCCGGCGCCGTTCTGGATCCGCTCCGTCGGCCCGTGAACTGTCATGCCCCTTCCCCCTTCCACGGGGGAGGGCTGGGGTGGGGGTCGTGGGCGGGTGAGCAACGCATTCGCAGCCTCGGACGCCGTGCACGCAGCCTCGGCCCCCCCTCCCCGAGCCTCCCCCGCCAGGGGGGAGGGGGAAAAGCCAGTAGCGTCGCCGAGGATCGTGGCGTGCGTCTCCCGAGCGCACGGACCGGAGCCCCAGGACGGTCCGACCCCCGCCAACCCCCCAGAATCAGGGTACGGACTGGATCCATGCGTCGACCTGGGCGCGCAGCACCGGGAGCGTGACCGCGCCCTGCCCGAGCACCACGTCGTGGAACGCCTTGAGGTCGAACCGAGGGCCGAGGCGGGCTTCCGCGTCGCGGCGGAGCGCCCACATCTCGAGCTGGCCGATCTTGTAGGCGGTCGCCTGGCCGGGCCAGGTGACGTACCGGTCGACCTCGTTCCGGATGTTGTTCTCGGCGAGAGCGGTGTTCGCGAGCATGAACTGGACGGCCTGCTCGCGGGTCCAGCCCTTGCCGTGGATGCCGGTGTCCACGACCAGCCGCGACGCCCGCCACGCGTCGAAAGAGAGCATCCCGAGGCGATCGACATCATCCGTGTACAAGCCCATCTCGTCGGCGAGGCGCTCGGTGTACAGCGCCCAGCCCTCCACGTACGCGGTGGTGCCGAGGTGCTTGCGGAACGCCGGCATCTCCGGGAGCTCCTGGGCGATCGCGATCTGGAGGTGGTGGCCGGGGATCGACTCGTGCCAGGTGAGCGCCTCCATCTCGAACCGGGCGCGCGTCTCCGGCCGGGAGAGGTTGATGCGGTACTCGCCTCCCCGACCGCCGGGAACCGCCGGGTTGTAGTACGCAATATAGGTGTACGGCGCCTCGTAGTCCGGGATCGGGACGACGGTGCACGGGGCCTGCGGGAGGCGGCCGAAGAACCGGGGGATGGCGGCGGTCGCCCGCGCCAGAGCGTCCTCCGCGCGCGCCTGGATATCGGGCGCGGCCTCGAAGTACAGGGTCCGGTCGGCGCGCAGGCGGGCCAGGAGGGTCGGGAGATCCTGGGTCCCGAGGGATTTGTTGCCTAAGTCAACCATTTCGGCGTGGATGTCCCGCAGGGCATCGAGGCCGGTCTGGTGCACATCGTCCGGGGTGCGCGAGAGCGACGTCTCGGAGCGGATCAGCGCGGTGTAGCAGGCGGCGCCGTCCGGCAGGTACAGGGTGCCTGCCTTCTCCTCGGGGCGGGCGGCGGGGAGGAGCTCGGCGTCGAGGAAGGTCGCGAAGCCCTCGTACGCGCGGCGGACGTCCCCGATCGCGGCCGTGAGCTCGGCGCCGAGGACCGCCTGGTCCGCGGGAGACCAGTCCGGATGCGGCACCTTCGCGGGCGTGGCGAGCTGCCAGTCGGCGTCCGGCAGCGCGAGCTGGGTGCGGACCTGCTCGAGGACCAGGCGGGCCGACCCGATCGCCGGCGTCCGCCCGGACGCGATGCCCGCGCGCAGGTTCGCCATCACGCCGTCCACGTACGGGCCGGCCCCCCGGAGGCGCGCGACGTAGGCCCGGGCGTGCGCGGGGGTCTCGATCGCGGCGGCGTCCGCCAGGTTGTTCAGGTCCACGACCGGGCTGGTCCGGGCCGAGAGGCCCCATTGCTCCGTGCGGCAGATGTCCGTCGCGGCGTCGGTTTCGAGCTTCTCGACGAACAGGGCGAGCGTGAGCCGGTCGCTCGCGGGGAGCGTCGCCGGGGCGATCGCCAGGGCGCGAGCCAGGAAGCCGTCCCGCGCTGCGATGGCGTCCGCGGTGGCGGCGGGCCCGGTGGCGGGCAGGCGGTCGTCGAACCGGTGATCGCCCACGGCCGTGGCCCAGGTGGGCCAGCGGCGCATGGTGTCGTTCCAGTGCTCGGTCAGCAGCGTCCGGAGAGCGGGATCGGAGATCCCCGCGGCGGCGTCCGTGGTCTCTGGCGTGGTCACCGGCGTCTCCACTGGCGCGGGGTGGCGGGCGCAGGCGAGGAGCAGCAGCAGCGTCACGGGCGACCTCACCGCGGATCGGCCCGCGTCCACCGGGTTATCCGTGTGTCGGGGAGATGCCCATGTGGCTCGCGCTCGTGCTCGCCTGCGGCCCGGACACCACGGCCCCGGGGGGGACCCACGCGCTCGTGGTAGAAGGCGGCTCCGGTAGCGGAGAATACGCCGCTGGGGACCGGATCCAGGTGTGGGCCGGCGTGGACCCGCAGGTCGCGCTGGCGTCCTGGTCGGGAGACATGCTCCCTGATCCACCCGAATGGAACGGCACGATCACCATGCCCGACCACGACGCATTGGCGGTCGCCCAGTCGGTGGCGGTCGACGCGCCGCTGGTGGAGCGGACGTATCCGACGGAAGCCGGCGACCGGACCGTGCTCGCGAGCGTGGTAGCGGAGCCGGTGGGCGTCGTGCTGTTCTTCCACGGCGCCGCGTACTCCGTGGATCAGCTCCGCAGCAATGCAGGTCGGACGCTGACGATGGCGTTGGTGCGCGCGGGCTACACCGTGGTGGCGCTGCCGTCCACAGCGGAGGTCGCGGCGGGGACCGGCGGCTGGAGCGCGGATCTCGCGGACGACAACTCGGACCTCGTGACCACGCGGGCGCTCGTGGACGCCATGCGCTCCGACGGCACGATCCGCTCCGGGAGCCCGGTCTTCGCGTGGGGGATGTCGAGCGGGGCCCAGTTCGCGAGCGTGGTGGGCGCGGCGCTCCCGACCGATGGCGTGGTGTCGTTCTGCGCGCCCGGGACGGCCGACGCGATCGCGGAGACATCGGCTCCGACCGCCTGGTACCTCGCGTCGATGGACCGCACGTTCCCGACCGCGGTCGCCGACGCCACGGGGTTCGCGAGCCAGCTCGGGGCGCGGGGGATCGCGAGCGAGGTCTACGTGCACCCGCCCACCCCGCTGTACGACGCGCGGTTCGAGCGGATCACGGAGATCGACGCTGATCTCTCGCGGGAGCTGGCGGACGCGCTCCGGGCGTCCGGGGCCGTGGACGCCGCGGGGATCGTGGCGGTGGGAGCGGAGATCGACGTGGACGCGGAGCTGCGGGAGGCCGTGGTCGCCGAGATCGAGATCATGGCCGCCGACCACGAGCTGTACGACGACGTGGCGGTCCGGATGGTCGGGTTCTTGGACGGCCTCGGGCGCTGACGGCAGTCGACAGCCACACGGCGCTCGGGTCGACCCGGAAGCGGTCGAGGGAGATGGTCCCGATCCGCCCCAGCAGCGCGTCCACCTGCTCCCGTGGAGCGCCGCGGAGGAACGCAGCCAGGTGCACGTAGTGGCTCGGCTCGCCGCGCGGGCACGGCACGATCAGGTGTGCATCTCCACCCTGGTTGTCGAACGCGACGACGGGCGCGTCGGCCCGGAAATGCGAGGAGAATGGCTCCGGATCCGGATCACGCGCCAACGTGGGATCGTCGACGAGGACGAACTCGAAGTCCCGGTGCGCCGTGCCCGCCGAGACACCAGGTGTCTCCCAGCGGAAGGCCGCGAACGGAGCGGACTGGAGGACGACCGAGAGCTCGCGGCGGAAGTCCGGGCTGGTGGCCACACGCTCGTCGATCTCCTCGGAGGGCATGGCGTACACGGAGGGAGCTCCTGGCGGATCGTTCCAGTATCCGTTTCTGCTCCCGGGCGGTCGCGGGTCCATGGTACGGCACGGGAGCGAGGCGACGATGCGACAGATCGGGTGGCTGGTGATCGGGGCGGCGGGCTGGGCGGGGTGCGGGCACTGTGACGGCGGGATCCGCGGGATGGACGGCGGAGAGGTGGCGCCCGACGCGACCTTCTCGATCCTGGCGGACGGGCCGGGGTCGATGACGTCCGACGAGCTCCTCGCCGACGCGGGGATCGACGCCGAGACCTGGTTCCTCCTGGACGACACGGGTGCCGTCGTACCGTCCGCGGTCTTCGGCGACTGGGGCGGCCACTCGTGCCTGAACGGGAACACCTTCACACTCGCCCCGGACGCGCCGCTGGCTCCAGGCGCCTACACGCTCGTGCTCCGGGTGGATGCGCTCGCGTGGGATTACATCGGTGAGGAGGACGCTCTCGACACCTACGAAGGAGAGCCGGCGCTCGTCGTAGCCGTCACCGTCCTCGGGACCTAGCGACCCCAGGCCGACTTCAGCGCGCCGACGGTCCGCACCGGCAACGCACCGATCCGGTCCGGCTGGCGCGGGTTGCGCACGTAGTACGCCTCCTGGCCGGCGGGTTGCCCGGGTACGGAGCGGCCGATCTCGATCGTCGTGCGGCCCGCGGCGCTCGCGACCACGATCCGGGTCGCGTCCACGAGCCCGGCCTCCGCCGGCGTCACCGGGAGCCACGCGTCCACCCGGAGCTGGGCGAGGAACGTCGCGACCTGCACGGCGCGCTGGGGATCCGCGTCGAGGTTCGGCGGCTCCGTGATCCGCCACGGCCCGTCCGTCCGCGCCAGCACCACGCGCGCCGTCCCCGGCTCCTCGAGCACCATCTCCGTGATCGACGCGGGATCCACGGCGAGGAGCGTGTGGTCGCGCCACGCCTCTGGCGGCACCGCCAATCGGTCGAGGAGCTGTGGCGCGACGCGGTAGACCTCCGGCCGGTCGTCCACCGAGGCGAACGCCCCGTCCCCCGACCGCGCGAGCCGCAACACATGGCGCTCGCCGCCCGTGAGTCCTACACTCACGGTCACTATCGGTGCGTCCAGTCCGCTCGGGACATCCGCGCTCACCACGTCCATCGCCCGCAGGGACGCGAGGCCCCGACCCACCGCCGCTGCGAGCAGCGGATCCACCCCGAACGCGGGATCGCCCTCCAGCGTCCACGGCCCGACCCGGCCCTCCTCCACCGACCGCACCAGAGCGTACGCGCCCTCCGGCCGCTCCACCCGGATCGCCGCCAGCGCGTCGGGCGAGAACGTGAGCATCCGATGGTCCCGCCAGCCCGCCGCCGGGACCGCGTACCGGCTCCGGCCCCCGATCCGCGCGCGGTACACGTCGTCCAGCCCGGCGACGCTCAGGAAGGTGCTCCCGCCCTCCGCGTTCCCCCCGACGACCACCGACGCGAGGACGCCCGTGAGCCCCGTCACATCCACCCTCACGCCGTCGCCGCCCGTGAGGCCGTAGCCCTCACCGCGGGCGCCGTCCACCCGCACGTCCAGCGGGACGCCGCTCCCGAGGCCGGCGAGCAATGCCGCCACGCGATCCGGATCCGCCACGCCGTCGTAGGGGGCGACCACCCGCCAGGCGCCCTCCTCGCGAGCGAGCAAGACCTCCGCGTCGCCATGGCGCAGCGCGATGCCCGTCGCCTGCTCCGCGGAGAACGCGTGGATCTCCGCGAGCTCCGGCTCGGGCGCGGGCCGGTGCACCCACACGTCCGCCGCCACGAGGACGCCCAGCGCCGCCAGGAGGGCACCTGTGCTGCGCCAGGGGTTCAACGGGACCTCCGCCACATCCACGCGCCCACCAGCGCGAGGACGGTCCACGGGCCCGCAGCGATCGCGAGCTTCCAACGCCACGCGGACGCGGCCGGCGGCGCTTCCAACGGGTCCTCGCCCGCCTGGATCGCCCGGATGCCGATGAGCGACGGGTCGTCCAGCAGCCAGTCCACCACGTCCACCACGAAGCCGATGTTGTTCGCCACGAAGTCGCCGGACGACACCACGACCATGCGGGCCGGGCGGCTCGTGGTGAGCAGCTCCGCCGGGTCCGGCGCGGCCGCAGCGGGATCTTCCGGCGTCGGGAGCGGCCTGTCGGCCCACGCGCTCGGGAAGGTCCCCGTGAGCGCCACGGCCATGGGGAATGGCCCGCGGACCTCGTCCGACGCCACGGCACCCACGCGGTCCACCGCCAGCGGCCGCCCGCCCCGGCTCGCCACGGACGTGGGCATGGAGCGGATCCACACCTCGGCCGTGAGATCGTCCGGCAGGTCCGGGCTCACCGCGAGCGTCGTCGCGAACGGCAACACCGCCCGCCGCAGGGCGCGCACCGGCCGCGCCGACCGGTCGATGTCCGTCGTCGCCACCGCCAGCGGATAGCTCACCTTCGCGACCTGGGATCCAGGACCGACCGGCACGACCATCGGCTCGTTGCTCTGGCGGTCCAGCACCAGATCGCGGCCCACCGTCAGCCCGTACGCCGCCAGCAGGCCGTGGAGATCGTGGCGTACCTCTCGCGTCCGCATCCGCGGAAAGTCCGGCTGGACCCCCGAAAGGAACCACGCGACCGGCTTCCCCGCCATCAGGAGCTGGTCGAGATGGAGCTGGGCCATCGGCGGGACGGCCTGCTGCGGCGCGACCACGAGCATGGCGTCGATGTCCGCGGGGACGGGCTCGTCCCCCAGCGGTAGCGGCCGGAGGTCGTACGCCGCCGACAGCGCCGCCCGGAGCCGCCCCAGCGGGTGATCCGCGGGGAAGGAGGCCAGGTCCGGCTCGCCGTGGCCGAGCAGGTACGCCACCTGCGGTCGGTCGTCCGGCGGGGTCGTGACGCGCCGGATCGCCCGCGTGATGTCGTACTCCATCCGCTCGACGGCCGTGAACGCCGCCACGGTCTCCGTCCGGTCGCCGTACAGCAGGGCGACGCCCATGAACACCTGCCGCGCCTCCTGCCGGTCCCACTGGCGCACGGTGAGCGTGACGGGTTCGATCCCGTACTGCCGCGCCTCCTCGACCGCGGCCTTGTCGCCCGTCGGGTCGGTGACCTGAACCTCCAGGCGCCCGCCGCTCTGCGCGCGGAGCTCGTCCAGCAGGTCGAGGAGCGCGCCTTCGTGCTCGTGATACGGCGCGTCGAGCCCCCCCGTGAAGAACACCCGGGCCACCAGGGGCCGCTCGAGCCCGCGCACCGCCCGCACGGCGACATCCGACAGCGTGTACCGCTGGTCCCGCGTGAGGTCGACGCGCGCCCACGCCGCCCCGGCCAGGTGGTTCGCCACCGCCGCGAGGGCCAGCCACAGCCCCGTCCGCAGCCAGGCGTGGCGCAGCAGGGAGCTCCGGAGGTCGGGGGCGGGCGGCCGGGACATCGCCAGCGAGTAGCCCGCCGCGGCCGCCCGGGCACGCGGGCCCCCCACGGGATAGGGATCCACCTCGGCACGGGAGGTCGCATCGCGCGTCGGAGCCGTAGGCGGCAGCTCGCCCGCCTGGTGGTGATCGCGGCCGGGGCGACCCTGGTGGGCCTGGCCGCCCTATGGGTGCTGCTCCACGCGGTGCTGAACTTCGCGGTGCCACTGGCCGTGAACCAGCGTCCGGAGCGGTTCCAGCTCGGGTTCACCGCGGCCTGGATGGTCGTCCCCGGCCAGATCGAGGTCCGCGGCCTGCGCCTGCGCGGTCAGGGCCGCAACGACCAGTGGGAGATGCGCGCCGAGCGCGCCTCCGGGACGCTCGACCTCCTCGCGCTGCGCCAGCGGGTGTTCCACGTCGTCACGGCAGACGCTACGGGCGTGAGCCTGCGTTACAGGCACAGGATCGACGCCATCGGCGCCGACGGCACCCTGCCCGACGTCTCCAACCAGCCCACCATCCGCGGCCTCGCCAATCCTCCGGTCCCGACGCCCGAGATCCTGTACCCGGACCCGAAGCCGCGCTGGCTCGTCGCCATCGACGACATCCGCGTCTCCGGCCTGCGCGAGGCATGGCTCGGAGACTTAAGGTTCGAAGGGGATCTCACGGGGAGAGCCGCCGTCCGCTCCGTCGACGGGGTCGTCGACGTCGACGCCGAAGCCGCGCTGTGGGACGTATCGGGTGGTGTGGGCCGATCGGTCGTCGCGACCGGCATGCGCGGCAACGCGAAGGTGCTGGTGGACGCGCTCGATCGGGAGCTCGACGGCGACGAGCGGATCTCCGCCATCAGCGCGGAGGCCCAGGTCGTCGGTACCGTCCAGGATCTGCGATTCCTCGACTTCTACCTGTCCGCCGTTCCGTTCCTGTGGCTCGACGGCACCGGCACCCTCCGGACGGACGTGGCGCTGCGGGACGGCGGCTTCGCCCCCGGCAGCGAGATGTCCCTCGCGTTCCCGGAGCTCCGCGTGCGGTTCCTCGAGGAGGACATCGTCGGTGAGGGGCGGCTCACCGCCCTCGTCACCGACGTGGGCCCCGGCTTCGCGGTCCCCGAGAGCCACGTCACCGTGACCTTCGCGGACTTCGCGGTCACGCCCGTGGGCTTCCACACGCCGCTCGTGGACGGAGACGGCTTCCGCATCACGGCCGTCAGCCCCGACACCGCGCTCACGACCCCGTTCTCGACCGTGGACGTGGAGCTGGTCCTCCCGGACTCCCGGATCCCCGACATCCGGGCGTATGAGGCCTTCATGCCGGTGGGCGTCGGCCTCGAGCTCGTGGGTGGGGGCGGGCGCGCGCACGGCCGGTTCCGGGCGTCGAGCGTGGACGCGAACGCGAGCGGCGACCTGCACCTCGCGGGCGACGACATCGTCGCGCGGTACGATGGCTTCGAGCTGACGGGGGACTTCGCGCTCCACGCGAACCTGCGCCACGCGGACCTGGCCGCCGGCCGCTACGACCTGTCGGGATCGACGTTCGAGCTCACGAATGTCGGCATGGTGGACGCCACGGGGAGCGGCGAGGACCGGGCGCGCACCTGGGGCGCCGGGGTCGACGTGCAGCGCGGCGTGGCCCACGTCGGCGCAGCCACCTTCCTCGACACCACGCTGGGCGTCCGCGCGGACGACAGCAACCCGTTCGTCGCGATCTTCGTCGATCCCGGCACGATCCCCGAGTGGGCGCGGCGCCTCGTCGAGGTCGAGGGCGTCCGCGGCGCCCTCCGCGTACGGCTCGGAGAGAGCCGGATCCAGCTCGATCCATTCCAGGTGACGGGCGGCGCGTGGAAGATCGACATGCGGATGCTCCGCGACGGAACGGTCAACACCGGGGACCTCTACCTCCGCTACGGCCCGCTCTCGCTCGGCGTGGAGGTGCGGGGCGCCGAGAAGGAGCTCAAGCTGCTCGGCGCGAAGGGGTGGTTCGAGGAGGAGGATGAGCCGCTCGTCGAGGTCGATCCGGACAAGGCAGAGCGGAAGGCGGACAGGCAGGAGCGGCGGGAGGAGCGGAAGGAGCGCAAGGCCGGCGAGTAGGCCTACCCGTCCTCTCCGATCGCCTCCACCGGGCAACAAGCCAGCGCCTCCCTGCACGCCTTCAGCTCCGCGTCGTCCCGGGGCTGCTCGTAGCAGATGTCGTGATCCTCGTCGTCCGAACGTCGGAAGTTCCGCGGCGCGGCATCCGAGCACACCGAGCACAGGATGCAGTTGCGGTCCACATAGAACCGGCCCGGCACGTTGTCGGGCCACTTGTCCAGCTTGTCCGCCACGTTACTTGCCGGGCTCCACGATGTGGAACTCGACGCGCCGGTTCCGCTGCCGGCCCTGCGGGATCCGGTTCGTGTCGATCGGCTTCGTCTCGCCGTAGCCGATCGCCTCGAGCCTGCCCGGCGTGATCCCCTTCCCGACGAGGTACTTCTGCACCGCCAGCGCACGCTGGCGCGACAGCTCGAGGTTGGCGTCGTCGCCGCCCTCGTTGTCGGTGTGGCCCTCGATCCGCAGCCGCATGTCCGGCGCGTCCTGCAGCACCTTCACGATCTGATCGAGGACCTTGCTCGAGGTCCCCAGCAGCGTCGCGCTGCCCGTCTGGAACTCGATCGTCTCCTTGATCTCGACCTGCGTGCGCGTGACGCGGATGAGGTCCTGCGGGACGTCCGGGCAGCCATCCTCGTCGAGGTACTGGTTGACGGTCTCCTTCTCGGTCGGGCACTTGTCGACGTCGTCCGCGACCCCGTCACCGTCGGCGTCCGCGGCGGGACATCCGTTGCGCATGCGGTCGCCGGGCTGGTTGGGGCACTGGTCCGTGAGGTCCGGCATGCCGTCGAGGTCGTTGTCGGAGTCCGGGCAGCCGTCCTCGTCGAACCAGGCGTCCAGATCTTCCTCGACGAACGCGCACATATCGCGGAAGTCCAGGACTCCGTCGGCGTCGTTGTCGGGGTCCGGGCAGCCGTCGAGGTCCAGGAAGGAGTCCATGTCCTCCGGGTCGTTCGGGCACTTGTCCGCGGCGTCCACCCGGCCGTCTCCGTCGGCGTCGCCCGAGATCTCGGGGCAGCCGTCGGCGTCGTTGTCGCCGTCGAAGTCCTCCGGGTCGTCCACGCAGGCGTCGTCCGAGTTCTTGATGCCGTCGTGATCCTCGTCCCCGAAGGGGTCGGTGTCGCGGCAGCCGTCTTCGTCGCGGTCGCCGTCGTAGTCTTCCGGCTGGTCGGGGCAGGTGTCCACGATGTCCGAGATCTTGTCGGCGTCGCGGTCGGGCCCGCCGCACGGGGTCGCCTTCTCGAGGGCGGCGATGGCCATGGCGGCCGCGAACGTCACGTCCTCGCCGGCCCTGCGGATGTCCCCGGTCGCGAGCTCCCGCTTGGTGAAGTCGACGGACGCCTCCGCGTTCGCGAGCTCCTCCGGCGCGCAGAGCGACGCGTGGACCACGTTGGCGGCGAGGATGGTCTTCTCGGTCTCCGCGAGGGTGACCTGGATCTCCTGCGGCAGCGTGCAGCCGACCAGGAGGAGGAGGAGAAACGAACGATTCACGGCTCACCCTCGACGGGCTCGGCGAACGGGTCGACCGGGGCGGGCTCGGGGACAGGCGCGGGCGCCGGCGCGGGGGTGTCCCAGGGAGTGGGCGGCGTATCGGGCGTCACGATCGGGATGCCGAACTGGTCGACCTCCACCGTCGGCTCCGGGAACACCACGCTCGACGGCTGGCCCGGAACGGGGGGCGGCCCCGGAGCCGGAGGCGGTGGCGGTGGCGGTGGCGGCGCGTCCGCGCGGTCTTCGATCCCCGTGCCGCCGTCCACGCGCTTGTGCTCCTGCACCGAGATCACGGCCTTGTCCGCCCACTCGGCCGACTTCCGCGCGAGCTGCTCGCTGGCGCGGTAGTGCGAGAAGCCGAGCTTCTCCTTGGACTCCTCCAGGTAGCGCACCGACATGGTGTACTCGTACACGGCGGAGTCGGCCGCCCCGTACTTGCGCGCCTCCGCCACCGCCTGATCGGCCGCGGACACGTGATACGACGCCTTGATCGCCGTACATCCCGTGGCGAGCAGCGCCACCATCGTGAGCGGGAGAGCGGCGATCTTCAGGGTGGCGAGGTGCGACGGCATGCGAGCTCCACCCCCATTCGGCCACGGACCGGGCCCGCCGTCAAGCCGCCGCGCCGCCGCGCCGCCCGCGATCGCGATCCGTGCAGTACCGGATCCACGCGAGGTGCGAGGAGGCACGCCCGGGTCGGCCACGAGTGCCGATCCTCCACTTCCCCACGAGGACCGCCCCGGCGTAACGTCACGGCGTGGGGGACCCCATCGTGAACGTAGCGCAGATCCCGATCGCTGCCAGATGGACCCTCTACGCGCTCGGCGCGGTCGACGGCCAGCGCGTCCGCCGCCCCCGCGACCCCGTGGCCGCGTGGCTCCTCCGCCGCCAGCCCACGCTCCTGCCGCCGACGGCGATCCCGAGCGTCCTGACGATGATCCGGGCCCGGACCTCGGTCGTCGACCGGATGATCGAGGAGGAGGTCGCCCGCGCCCGCGCGGACGGCTCCGGCATCGCATACTGGGGCTTCGCCTCGGGCTTCGACGCGCGCTGGTACCGCCTGCTCGCGCTCGTGGGCGACGTGATCCGCAGCCACCGGGAGGTCGACGACGCCGACGTCCTCGCGCTCAAGTCGGAGCTCCTCGCCGAGAGCACCTTTGCGCGCCAGTGGACGCGGATCCGCCAGCACCGCCTGGAAGCGCTCGACTGGGCCGTCGAGTCGGAGCCCGGCACCTTCCCCCTCGTGGTGCTCGAGGGCGCGGCGACCCGCATCGGGATCCCGGCGCTCAAGGCCATGCTCGGGCGGATTCGGGAGGCCACGCCCACGGCGCGCGTCATCGTGGATCTGCCCGGCGTGCTCGACGACCGCCCGTCCGTCGCGCCCCCGCAGCCGGCGTTCGGCCGCGGTCGGTGGGGCGCCGTGCAGGAGAGCGCGGCGTCCGCGATCTCGACGCGGGATCTGCGGCTCCTCGGCTGGCGCGTGGTGGACGACACCGGCCTGTGCGCGCGCCCCGAGCTGCGCGGCCCGAGCGGCAGCGTCATGTGCGCGGGGATGGAGGCGCTCCGGGTGCTCCGGCTCGAGTCCGACGAGCGGCCGGTGGGCGCCGACGGCGTGCCCTCCGCCGAGACCGGGAGCCCGGCGAAGCCCTAGAAGTCCTCCGGCCCCTTGTCTGTGTCCGGAGCCGCGAACCGCAGGGACGCCGCGTGGGTGATGCCCGCGCCCTCCACGCCGCCGCCCACGGGCGCGAGCATGGCGTACTCGAGCGCCGCGCCGTCGCTCGCGAAGCCGACGCCCCAGGTGAAGCGCTGCTCGCCGCTGCCCGGCACGACCTGAAACCCCAGGCGCGCCCTCGCCTTTCCGAGGTTACCCTGCGCGCCCGCGGCCCACCCGAGGGCGCCGGCGTCCAGCAGGTCGTACGCCCGCCAGTCCAGATCCGCCGCCAGGATCCCGTACTTCTCGTCCACGAGCCGGACCCCGCCGCCGAGCACCAGCGGGTCGTCGGCCGGACCCTCGTGCGGGACCAGGTTGCGTGCCGCGATCGCGACCACCAGGAGATCCACCGGCCGCACCCCGATGCCCGCGTTCAGGTTCCCCGACGTGCCCGCCCCGCCGATGTCCCGGTTGTAGAGCAGCAGATCGCCCGAGACCCCGACGGACAGCTTGCGATCGAGCAGCGGCACCCCGATCGCGGCCGTGAGCTGGTGATCGCGCCGGGCGAGCGAGAGCTCCTCGTCTTCGAGCTTGTAGCCGGGAAGCTCCGCGGTCTCGAGCGCAGGGCTGGTGAGCCCGCCGATGTATGCGAGGCCGAACGCCACGGACGGCGTGGTCCGCGCGTCCATCACGCTCGCGCCCCACTCGGTGTCGCCGTTCGGCCCGAAGCGGAACATGCCCGCGAAGTCATAGCGCGGCGTCAGCCCCATCACCCCGGGGTTCGAGGTGACAGCGGCGTTGTCGTCGGCAGCCGCGTTGGCGGTCCCGCCCATCGCGAGCACGTTGGCCCCATCGACCTCCGCGGCGGACGCGGCGTCGGAGAGCGCGAGGAGGAGGGGGAGGGAGGGGATCACGCGTCTTCCGGGTTTGCGAGGGAGGGCGGGCCAGAGTACCTTCCGCGGCTCTCTGATACCGGACCGGCCGCGGGGTGTGCAACCTCCGGCCGTGGAGTTCTCGATGGACGAATCCACCCTCGCCATGTTCCGCAACCTGCTCACGGAGCGGCTCGCCCAGCTGCTGAAGGACGCTGGAGCGCAGATCGGCGGCCTCGTGGAAGAGCGGGAGTCCCTCTCGGACGCCGTCGATATCGCGTCGGAGGAGTCGTCGCGCGAGTTCACCCTCCGCATGCACGAGCACGATCAGGCGCTCGTTCGCGAGATCCGGCTCGCGCTCCAGCGGATCGAGAACGGCGACTACGGCTTCTGCAGCTCCTGCGGGGAGGAGATCGCCGAGAAGCGGCTCATGGCGCGCCCCATGGCCACGCACTGCATCGACTGCAAGACAGAGGTCGAGCAGAAGGAGCGCGGAACGGTCACGCGGTTCACGAACTTCGAGAGCTGATTGTACGCCTCCGTCGCTCTCTCCAGGCCGGTCGGGGGCGAGCTGACCTACGCCATCCCGGCCACGCTGGAGATCGCGATCGGCCAGGTGGTGCTCGTGCCGCTCGGCGCGGTCGGGGAGACCGGGTACGTCGTCGGCCTCCTGGCAGAGCCGGGGTTCGACCCCGCGAAGATCAAGCCGATCTCGCGGGTCATCGACCCGGTGCCGGCCTTCGACGGCAAGCAGCTCGAGTTCTTCCGCTGGATCGCCGACTACTACCTCGCGCAGCTCGGGCCGGTGATCGCGACGGCGCTCCCGTCGGAGATCCGGGCGAAGATCGTGCGCGTCCACGAGCCGACGGAGGAGGGCGCGGCGCACCTCGCCGGCCGGGCCACGTCACCGGCGCTGATCGCGAGCAAGGAGGACGCCGAAGCCGCGATCGACCTCGTGTTGCGCGAGATCATCGCGCGGCCCGGGCTCACGCGGAAGGGCCTGGTGCGCCGCCTGCGGATGGAGGCCGACGGCCCCGCCGTGGAGCGCGCGTTGGACGCTGCGACCCGCCGGAAGCTGGTCCGCATCGCCGATCGGGAGGTTTCGGAGACCAAGGGCGCGGTGCGGACCGTCGCGCTGGCCGTAACGCCGGAGGACGCGCTCGTGAAGGTCCCTCGGAACGCGTCGCGGATGCGCGCCGTGGTGGCCGAGCTGGCGTCGTCGCCCGCGGACCTGCCCGACCTCGTCGCGCGGCACGGGGACGCCGTCCGGAGCGCGCTGGAGCGCCTGGAGGCCCTCGGCGTCATCGGGTACGGCACGCGAGAGGCGCGGGACGCCCTCGACCAGGCCCCCCCACTTGGTGTGACCGTTCCACCCGAGCTGAATGCTTGGCAGCAGACGGCCCTCGACGCGCTCACGGATCCGGAGGTCACCGGCACGTTCCTGCTCCACGGCGTCACCGGCTCCGGCAAGACGGAGGTGTTCCTCGGCGCCGCGCAGGCGACCATCGCGCGGGACCGCCAGGTGGTGGTCCTCGTGCCCGAGATCGGGCTCACACCCCAGCTCGTCGGCCGGTTCCGCGCGCGCTTCGGGGACGCCGTGGCCGTGCTGCACTCGGGCCTCACGGGCTCGGAGCGGCTCGCCCAGTGGCGCCGGATCCGCGCGGGCGAAGCTTCCATCGCCGTCGGCGCGCGCTCGGCGTTGTTCGCGCCGTTCCGAGATCTCGGCCTCATCGTCGTGGACGAGGAGCACGACGACTCGTACAAGCAGGACGAGGGCGTCTCGTACAACGCGCGGGATCTGGCGGTCGTCCTCGGGAAGATGCGGAACGCCGCCGTCGTCCTCGCCAGCGCGACCCCGAGCCTCGAGAGCTGGACCAACGCGAAGTCCGACCGGTACCGGCTCCTCTCCCTGCCCTTCCGCGCGACCCCGCGACCCGTCCCCATCGTCGAGGTCGTGGACATGAGCAAGCTCGGCCTGCCGAAAGGCGCGCCGAAGCCCCTGCTCGCCCCGCTGGTCGTCGACGCCCTCCGCGAGACCTTCGACCGCGGCGGCCAGGCCATCGTACTCTACAACCGGCGTGGATATGCCACGATGGTGGAGTGCGGCGCGTGCGGCGCGGGCTACGAGTGCCCGTCGTGCGGCCTCGCGATGACGCTGCACCGCGCGGCGTGGCGCGTCGTCTGCCACTATTGCGGGTACACCGTCGCCTACTCCGAGAAGTGCCCGATCTGCGGCGCCGCCGAGATGGAGGAGGCCGGCAAGGGCACCGAGCGCATCGAAGAGGAGCTCCGAGCGCTCTTCCCCGACGTCCCCCAAGCGCGGATGGACGCGGACACGACCGCGGCGCGGGGCGCGCACCACCACCTCCTCGACGAGTTCCGCGCCGGCAAGACGAAGCTGATGGTCGGCACGCAGATCGTGGCGAAGGGGCACGACTTCCCGGGGGTGCAGACCGCCGTGGTCGTCAGCGCCGACAAGGGCATCCGGATGCCCGACTTCCGCGCCGCCGAGCGAACCTTCGCGCTGATCGTGCAGCTCGCGGGGCGGGCCGGCCGCGGGGACGTCGCGGGACGCGTGTTCGTGCAGACCTGGAAACCCGAGCACTACGCGCTGCAGCACCTCGACGACGTGGCGTTCTTCCTCGAGGCCGAGAGCCGGATCCGGTACCAGCTGCGTTATCCGCCGCATACGCGGCTGTGCCTGGTCCGGCTGGAAGCGGTCGATCGGCCCGACGCCGTGAAGGCCGCGGGGGAGCTCGCGCGGGCATTGCGGGACGTCGCGCGGCATTTTCCCGGGGTGGACCTGCTCGGGCCGGCGCCGGCAGCCTTGCCCCGGCTCGTGGGGAGGTGGCGGTTCCAGCTCGTGCTGCGGGGGGCGAACGTCGGGGCGTTCCGGGCGTTCCTGCAGGCGATCCGGCCTCGGCTCGAGGGCGCCGGGCGGAAGGGGGTGCGGATCTCGTGGGATGTGGATCCCAGGCACCTGATGTAGGACGCGTTAGAGGGAGCCACCAACCGAGGCTACCCCATGCTCGTCGCCGCCCTGCTCTTCGCCTGCGCCACCGAACCCGTCGCTCCCCCCGTCGTGGCCAGCGGGCCGACCGCACACGAAGGAGGCGCCGAGAAGGTGGCGGAGCACCACGAAGCTCCCGCGGCCGCCGCCGCCCCCTCCGCCGACGGCTGGACGAGCTACGGCGCCGCCCAGACGCTCACGAGCGCCGTGCCCGCCGCCGACGTCCTCGCCGACCCGAAGAAGTACGCGAACACGACCGTCCGCGTGGAGGGCAAGGTGAGCTCGGTCTGCCAGAAGGCCGGCTGCTGGCTGGTCCTCGCGGACGACAAGGGCAACCAGATGCGCGTGACCATGAAGGAGCACAGCTTCGGCGTCCCGAAGGACGTTACGGGCCAGCTCGCGGACATCGAGGGCACGCTCGTCGAGAAGCCGGTCGACCCCGCCACTGTCGAGCACTACAAGTCGGAGTCCAACGGCGGCCCCGTCCCGGAGGAGGGCAAGACCGTTCACGCCGAGATCGTCGCCACGGGCGTTCGCCTCCGCTCGAGCTGATCCTGGGCCGCACGCTCGTCATCTTGCGCCGGGAGCTCCTGGGCTTCTTCGCGCACCCGCTCGCATACGTGGCGCTCACGGCGTTCGTCGCCGTGCTCGCCGTCTTCGGGCTGTGGTTCGACGACGTGCTCGCCGGCCGCGTCGCCAGCATGCGCCGGCCGTTCTTCTGGATCTCCACGTCGTTCCTGTTCTTCGTGCCGGCCATCACCATGCGGCTGCTGGCAGAGGAGCGCCGCTCCGGCACGCTCCACCTCCTCTCGACATTGCCGCTCCGCCCGGCCGAGATCGTCGTCGGGAAGTGGCTCGCGGCGGTCGTGATGATCGCGGTCGCGCTCGGGCTCACGCTCGGGTACCCGATCGCGCTGGCCATGCTCGGACCCCTCGATCCCGGGCCCGTCATCGGCGGATACGTGGGGTTGCTCCTGCTCGGATCGGCGCTGGCCGCGGTCGGCGTGGCGACCAGCGCGGCCACGGACAACCAGGTCATCGCGTTCCTGCTCGCGCTCGCGCTGAGCGTCGGGCCGTGGCTCGTCGGGCAGGCGCTGCCGCTCGTGCCCGCGGACTGGGTGCCGCTCGTGCAGTTGTTCGCGTTCGAGTACCACTTCTCGAACCTCGCCCGGGGAGTGCTCGACACGCGGAGCCTGGTGTTCTTCGGGGGCGTCATCGCGGTCGGGCTGCGGACGGCGGTGTTGACGCTCGAGCATCGGCGGCTCGCGGCTTAGGAGCTGGGGATCTGCAGGGCCGTGGACTGGCAGGGCTCCGGTCCGTGCGCTCGCGGAGGGGGTTCGGGGCGGGAACGGGCTCGGGAACCGCCCTTTCCCCCTCCCCCCGCCGCGGGGGCGGGTCGGGGTGGGGGGGCAAGCGCAGGTTGAACCTCGGGCTCGGGAACGGGAACGGGAAC
>CAMCWU010000020.1 GCA_945882675.1 Klebsiella pneumoniae
TCTTCGAGGCCGAGGACGCGGGAGGTGCCCTGCTGCGCGTTGAGCTGGATCGCGGCTGCCTTCGGGCGGGGATCGCTCGTGTCGCGGATGGTCGGGACGGCCGCGCCGCCGTACAGGCCGGCAGTCACGCGCGCGCCGAGCGGCGTCACCGGGACTGCCGCGGCCCCCCGGGCGAGAGCCTGGGGAGGACCCGCGACCACAGCAGCCATCGGCCGCGGCGGTTCAGCGCGGGGCGCGACCGGCTCGGGCGGCTCATCGTCCGTGACGATGATGTCGTCCCCGAAGTCGACCGCGTCCGGATCGTCCGAGCCGGGCATGGTCGGTGCGTCGTCCAGGTCACGCTTGGTGGACTCGGGTGCCGCGCCCGGGGCTCCCTGCTCGCCGTCCTCCAGCTCGTGCTCTGCCACCAGGTCGAAGGCGTCGCCCGAGGTGATGCCGCGCCCGACGAAAGCAGCGGTGCGCGCCGGCGGCCTGCGCACGACGGGCGCCGTGGACGAGTCCCCGCCGATCGACGGCTGCGGGACGGGCGTCTCTTCCTCGACGCCGTCGAGGTCGCTCTGCAGCGAGAGGGGCTCGTCGAGCGTGACGAGGGCGTCCGTGTCCGTGAAGTCCGGCCTGCCGAGAGTGGGTGGCGCGCCGATGGGCCGGCGCCCGTCGAACACGCCCGTGGTCTCGTCGTCGTCTGCCGGGACGGCGTCGAAGGTGAGGTAGGACGGCTGATCGTCCGGAGACGGCTCGTCCTCGATCTCGACTTCGACCTTCTGCTCCTCGTCCTCGATGACGATGGTGGGAGCGAGGTCGCGCAGCGACATGGCCTGCTCGTACGGCCGTACGACGCCAGGGTTGGTCGGCTCCTCCTCGTCCTCGAACGACACGAGGGAGTCCCACTCGCTCGGGGTCGCGGCGGCGGCCTGGGCGGCCCCACCGTGCGACATAGGCTGGTGCGAAGCGGGCTGCGCGGCTTCAGCCGGCACGACCGGCGGCTGTGGTTCGGACGCGGGATCGGCCCAACCGACCTCGTCGGTCTTGCCGTCGTCGTCGTACTCGATGTAGGCCGGCTGCTCCTCGGGCTCGTCGTACGAGATCCAGGAGGCGGTCGCGGCCGCCGGGGGCGCCGCGGGCACGTGGTCGGACAAGGGCTCGACCGGCTCGTCGTCCGGATCCGAGATGGCGGTGATGGCTTCGTCCCCGCTGTCGTCGGGGGTGGGCCGGTCACCGGCGCGGACGGCGTGCAGCAGCTCGTCCGTCGGCTCGGGGGCCGCGTGGGTGTACCGCCAGGAGGCGGCCGGAGGCGCCGCTCGATCGAGCGGCAGGCCCTGGCCGAGACGCTCCAGAATCTCCGCGGAGAGGGCGTTGGCCCTGCGCTCGGTGCGCATGCACGCCGCATAGGACAGCGTACCCGCCGCGAGCGTGCGCAGCCAGCTCTCCGTGGCCGCGAGGTCCGCGGCCCACTCGCGCAGCAGCGCGTCCTGGGGGGTCGAACCGTTGGACTCGGGCACGTCCATCCTCTACTCGAGCTCGTTCTTGAGCGTCGTCAGGTTGGACATGAGCTCCTTCTTCATCGCGCGCATCTTCGCGACGTGGTCGCGGAGCTGGGTGACGCGGGACTGGAGACCCTGGTTCTCCTGCGTCAGCGAGCCGAGCTCCTCTTCCATCGGGGTCGCGAGGGCTGCATTCTGACGGATCTCAGCTTCTGTCGCCGTGATACGCCGGGTCAGCTCCTGGATCGCCCGGACCTGGCCCAGGAGCTCCCCGATCCGCCCCTCCAGGATCGCGTCGAACTGGGCCTTCAAAGCTTGGAGCTGCTCGCTGTCCGCGGTCGACATCCTGACTCCGTCCGCGCCCGAACCTCGGCGCGACGAGAACGCTACCACCGCGCGCCTTCCCACGTCAACGCCGCCCGGGCGGTCGAGGGCGCCGTCACGGAGGCACCGCGCCGTGCTCCGCCTCCGAGCTAGGGTTCCGGGAGCCGGAAGCTGCCCGCTTCGAGCGTGACCCACACGCCCGATCGCGCGATCCGGGTCGGGCTCTGGATCACCTCCACCTCGGTGCCCTTCAACAGGCGGCACACCACGTCGTCGGCGCCGAGATCCGCCCGCACCTCCATCTCCGCTGGGGCGGTCCAGGTCTGCCCGCGCTTCACCTGCCGCTCGCCGAGGCGCGTGCCGCCCGTCCGCACGTAACCGACCTTGGTGCCGGGCTCTCCGGCGGGCGAGCACACCGGCAGGTCCCGCGCGGGGATGTTCGGGGCCTCCTCCGGCTCGTCGCCGGCGCCCTCGGCCGGCTGCGCGACATCGCCTTCGACCGGCGTCTCCACTTCGTCTTCGCCCGATCCCATGTATGCCACGGTCGCGAGCCCGACGCCTGCCACCCCGAGCGTGCCCGCAACGCCCACCACGAGCGCCGCAGCGAGCGCCCACTCGAGCATCCCCGGCGTTTTCAGACCTTTCCGAGCCGGTGGCGCAGGGGGCGTCGGCGCGCGCGCCCCGTCGAGCGCCGCGACCAGCTCGGCCACGGACCCGAACCGGCGGTCGGCGTCCACCTGGAGCGCGCCGTCGATCGCGCGGACGAACCGCTCTGGGAGATCGCCGCGGATCGTCCGGGGCGGCGCGTACTCGCCCGCGCACACCCGGTTCCAGATGCTCACGACGTCGCGGCCCTGGAACGCGGCCTCACCGCACACGAGCGCGTAGAGGATGCATCCGAGGCTGAAGATATCGGCCCGCGCGTCCACCGTCGCGGCGTCCCGGATCTGCTCGGGCGCCATGTAGGCGGGCGTGCCCATCGCCATGCCGGCGCGCGTCTTGCCGGTGCCGCTCGACTCCACCACCTTCGCGAGGCCGAAGTCCGCGACCTTCGGGACCCAGCCGCGCTCGTCCCGCGCCATGAGCACGTTCGCCGGCTTGAGATCCCGGTGCACCAGCCCGCGCGCGTGGGCCGCGGCGACGCCCGAGCAGATGCCCCGGAACACGGCCTCGGCCTCGTCGCGCTCGTGGACGGTCCCGTCCGTGAGCCAGCCCTCGAGGTCCACGCCGTCGACGAACTCCATCACGAGGCAGGGTTGTCCCTGCCACATTACCACATCCGTCACGTTGACGACGTTCGGGTGGCCGAGCTGGCCCTGGACGCGCCCCTCGTGCACCAGGCGCTCCGTGACGCTCGGGTGCGTGATCGCCAGGAGCTTGAGCGCGTGCGAAGTCCCGAGGACCGTGTGGGTCACCCGGAACACGGCCGCCATGCCGCCTTCTCCGATCAGCGACTCGACCTGGTAGCGGTCGATGACCTGGCCGGGCTCGAGCACTAGCGGGCGACCGTGGCGATCGTTCTGCCGAGCCGCACGACGTCGCCCACCGCCACCGACCAGCGCCACCGGCCCGCCGGGGCCACCAGGATCACCGTGGAGCCGAGGTGGAACACGCCGAGCTGGTCCCCCCGCCCGAGGGCGGCGTCGATGTCGCCAGAGCGGGCCTGCCCTCCTGTGTTCGTGACGAGATCGCACACCTCGAGCGTGATCCGGCCGACCCCGAACGCGCCCACGAGCACCACGTCGACCGGCCCCTCCGACGTCTCCAGGCAGACGACCGCGCGCTCGTTCTTCGCGAACAGGTCGTCCACGCGCCGGACGGCTGCGGGGAACACGGGCCACAGCGTGCCGGGTATATAGGACCAGCGGCGTACGACACCCTCTCTCGGGCAGTGGATCCGGTGGTAGTCCTTCGGCGAGAGGTACAGGACGGCGACGTCCGACGGCTCGCACGCGCGCCCGACCAGCCGCCCGACGTCCAGAAACTTCCCAGGCGCGACCTGGATCCTGCCGTCCACCATGGGCCCGACGAACGCGCACCGCCCGTCTACCGGGCTCACCAGCGCGTCGGCACCCGGGTCGATGGGGCGTGCCCCGGGCTTCAGGCCCCGCGTGAACAGCGCTTCGAGCGTGGGGTAGTCCGCCAGCGTGCCTTCGGCCTCCGCGAGATTCACACCGTACATCCGCACGAACAACCCGGTCATCCACCGCGAGAGCGGTGAGCGCGCGAACCAGCCCATACCCCGTGCGCCGTGATTGCGCGGGGTGAGGCTCAGCAGGCTGACGACGAGGGCGTCCTTCACCCGCCCGACGTATCGCAGCGATGCGTCCTGCGCCTTGCCCGGAACTGGGGTACCATCAGCGGCCGGAGGTATCGTGGTCTGGACGCTGATCGCCGCGTTGCCGGCCAAGGGTGGCTGCGGCTGTGCCACCACGGGATCTCCGTCCGCGATCCTCGCGTTCGCGGCGCTGTTGATCCTGGGGCGCCGGCGCCGTTGAACACGTTCGGGCACATCCTGCGGCTCACCACGTTCGGAGAGAGCCACGGCCCGGCGCTCGGCGCGGTGCTCGACGGCGTGCCGCCGGGGATCCGCCTCGATCTCGCCCGGATCCAGGCCGAGCTCGACCGCCGGCGGCCGGGCCAGTCGCGCCTGACGAGCCAGCGCCGGGAAGGCGACGAGCCCGAGTGGCTGAGCGGCCTCGAAGGCGGCGTCACGACCGGCACGCCGCTCGCGGCCATCGTGCGGAGCCAGGACGCGAAGGGCAGCCACTACGACGAGCTCCGCAGCCTGTACCGCCCGTCGCACGCCGACTTCACGTACGACGCGAAGTACGGGATCCGGTCGGTGGACGGCGGCGGCCGCGCGTCCGCGCGCGAGACCGTGGGCCGCGTCATCGGCGGCGCCGTGGCGCGCCAGGTCCTCGAGTCGCTCGGCCCCGTGGAGGTGGTCGCGTGGGTGGACCGGGTTGGCGATCTCCCGCCTGCAACCGTCGATCCCGCCACGGTAACCCTGGACGGCGTGGAGGGCTCCATCGTCAGGTGCCCGGATCCCGTCGCGTCGGCAGCGTTCGAGGCCCGGATCGAGGCCGCCCGGAAGGACGGCGACACCGTGGGCGGCGTGATCCGGTGCGTCGCCCGGGGGGTGCCCGCGGGACTCGGGGAGCCAGTGTTCGGCAAGCTCGAAGCAGAGCTCGCGCGCGCGATGCTCTCGCTGCCCGCCGCGAAGGGCTTCGAGTCGGGCTCGGGCTTCGCGGGCGCCACCTCGGTGGGTACGCGGCACAACGACCCGTTCGTACCGGATATTTCGCGCGGCATCGGCACCAGCGCCAACCGCTCGGGCGGGATCCAGGGCGGCATCAGCAACGGCATGCCCGTCGAGATCGCGGTAGCCTTCAAGCCCGTCGCCACCGTGTTCCACCCCCAGGAGACCGTCGACACCGCGGGCCGCCCCGCGACCCTGCGCGCCCGCGGAAGGCACGACCCCTGCGTGCTGCCCCGCGCCGTCGTCATGGTCGAGGCCATGGTCGCCCTCGTCCTCGCGGACCACTGGCTCAGGTGGCGCGGCCAGGTCGGCGTCCCTCCTCCCGTCCCGAGAGACCGCCCGTGATCCTCCTCCTCATCGCGTGCAGCGCGCCCGAGACCGTCGAGACCCCGATCGCCGGCCAGCTCGCCCCCCTCGAAGACGTGAACCTGGCCCCCGAGATCCCCGTCGATGGTGACGATCTCGCGCCGGAGGGCATCCTGTTCGCGAGCGGCGAGCGCGAGGACGGGCTGTACTGGGCGCATGCGAAGGCGAATGTCCACGTCGCGCTCCCGACCGTCTGGGGCTGCCTGCAGGACGTCGACACCGTCGTGGACCGCCGTGAAGTCGACGAATGGACGAGCGAGCCGTCGGCCGAGCCAGGCTTCGACCACGCCGTCGTCATCCACAACACGGTGCACGACATCATCACGATCGACTACGATCTCCTCTGGCTCCACGAGCGCCAGGGCGGCTCGGAAGACTCGCCTACCGACGTCATCGCCGTCTGGCAGAAGACGGAGGGAGCCAACGTCATCAGCCTGCTGCAGGGCTCGGCGGTCCTGACCGCGGAGGGGGACGACGTGACGCGGATCGAGCTCATCGAGCACCTCGACGCGACGCTGCGGGACGAGGAGACGATCATTTCGTACCTGACCGACCTCTACGACAGCGTGGCGGCGTGCGCGCACGGGCGGACGCTGCCCGAGTATTGAGACTCAGTGCGCGGCGCTCGTCTCCTGCCCCCGCGCCTTCTTCCACAGCCACTTTGCGCCATCGATTACGACAGCCGCCAGCGCCCCCGCCACCAATCCCACTCCGAGCGTGGCCACCAGATCCAGGATCCACACCAGCGTCCCGTTGTGGGTCAGGGACTCGATGGCGTGGTGCAACCACACCTCCACGTCGTGGAAGCCGTGCAGGAGGATTCCACCGCCGACGAGGAACATGGCGATCGTCCCGCCGACCGAGATCAACCGCATGAGGACCGGCGTGTAGTCGACGATGAAGCGGCCCGCCGCGAAGCGAAAGCTCCCTTCCTTCCCTGTCTTCTGCAGCCACAACCCGATGTCGTCGAGCTTCACGATGAGCGCGACGAGCCCGTAGATCGCGACGGTCATCCCGAGCGCGACGACGGAGAGCACGAGCGCGCGGGTCGCCATGGGCTCGTCCCGCACGGCGCCGAGCGCCACCGCCACGATCTCCGCGGACAGGATGATGTCCGTCATGATCGCCTGCCGGACCTTCACCTTCTCGAAGGCGACCAGGTCCTCCGGGCCAGCCCGCAGGGCGTCCACCAGCTTGTCGTGGTCCTGCTCCGAAGGGCGGTGCAGCACCTTGTGGATCCCCTCGTAGCAGAGGAAGGCCCCGCCGAACATGAGCAGCGGTGTGACGACCGCCGCGGGCAGCGCGAGCGCCAGCGGGACCAGCACCACCTTGTTCATCACGGACCCGAGGGCCACCCGCCCGACGATCGGGAGCTCGCGCGAAGGCTCCAGGCCGACGAGCCCGTGGGCGTTGACCGCAAGGTCATCTCCGGCGATCCCGGCCGTGTTCTTCGCGGCCACCTTGGTGAGCGCAGCCACATCGTCCATGATGGCCGTGATGTCGTCCAGCAGCGCGAGCAGACCGGTGGCCGCCATCGTCCTTTCCCCCGGGCGACACGTATCGCGTCCGCGCGCCGCCGTGTGGTGGATGGCGACGGTCTTCACCGTGGCGTGCTGGAGCGAGCCGCCTGTTCCGGAACCTCCGCCTCCGCCGCCGGCTCCCGTGGAGCCTCATGTGACGCTCGCGGATCTCGGCGGACCCGCGGACGGGAGCGCAGCGTGGATGGTGCCGGAGGGGCCGCGCAAGGCCGCGAGCGCGTGCGAGGCGCGGCTTCTCGCGCGGAAGTGCGTGCTCCGCCGCCGGGTCTCGCGGCCCGCGCAGTTCGACCTGGAGGCTGCTTGCGCGCACGAGCGCGTGACGCTTTCGGGGGTGCCGGAGGGTGACGGCACGCGCATCACCGCCACCCTGGCGCCGGGACCGACGCTCCCGGCCGAGCTCGCCGGGTTCCCGGTGCCGGGCGGGCGGCTCGCAGACGCCGAGTCCAGCGCGAAGCTCGTGGCGGCGACCTGGGTGCTGCCGGCGGGGGACACCGGGGCCGTGCTCGAGCCCGCGCACGCCTGGCTGGCCGCTGCCGGCTGGGGCCCCGCCCAGTACGAGCCGATGGCGCCCGAAGGGGACACGATCGCCGTGTACGTGCGTGGCGACGGGGAGCGACTCCGCGTGAGCTTGCGGACGAACACCACCGGCATCCCGGACGGCGTGTGGGTGGTCTCGGCGCAGCTCCGACAGCTCGGAGATTCGAAGCACCCGGTCGGGAGGCCGCTCCCGCGCTGATCCCGCGCGAGGTGGACCGAGGGGCGCCGCAGCGCGGCGGCCACGGGCGAAGCATGGGAAGCCGGCGTCGGGTCGCACCTGCCCGGGGCGACCGTAGGGACCCCGAGGGAGACCGACGGCCGACGTGGATCGACCGCCGCGCAGGCGGTCACCTGATCGGCCGGCGCGCCCGTCGGCCACGCTCCCCTCAGCCGGAACGCGGCTTCCCGATCACGTCGTAAGCGATCATCCCCCCCAGCATCGCCGCGAAGAACACGAGCACCTGCCACGAACCCGACCCGAGCGCCGCCAGCGCGGGTCCGGGGCAGAACCCGGAGATCCCCCAGCCGATGCCGAACAATGCCGCGCCGCCGAGCAGCCGCACGTCCACGTCGCGCCGCGTCGGGACCTGGAAGGTCTCGCCGGTCCAGGGTCGGTCCATGCGCCGCATTGCGACATACGCTACCGTATGGACGCCGATGGCCCCGATCATCACGAACGCGAGGCTCGGGTCCCAAGCCCCCGTGAGGTCGAGGAACGCAAAGACCTTGGCCGGGCGCGTCATCCCGGCGAGCGCCAGGCCGCACGCGAACAGGATGCCCGACACGAGCGGCACGAGCCAGCGGGTCACAGCCGGCCTCCCGCCACTTGCGTGACCAGCGCGGCGACCACCATGCCCATGCCCATGAACGTGAGGGTCGCGGCGAGCGACCGCGGCGATTGCCGGGAGAGCCCGCACACCCCGTGCCCCGACGTGCACCCGCTCCCGAGGCGTGTCCCATAACCGACCAGCAGTCCCGCAACCACCAGACTCATACTCGAGCGCGGCAAGGCGTACGCGAAGGACGCCGGATACAGAGCCGCGAGCACCGCGCCCGTGACGGCGAGCCCGAGCACGAACGCCGCCCGCCAACCCACGTCTCCCGACCGGGCCGTGAGCATCCCCGCGAAGATCCCGCAGATCCCCGCGACCCGCCCGCTCCCGAGCAGCATGAGCGACGCGCTGATCCCGATGAGCACCCCGCCCGCCAGCGCCGGCCCCGGCGTGAAGTCCGCGAAAATGGTCGGCCTCCTCTCGCCCCACGATATCCCGTCGCACGCGGGGCTTGCCCGCCGGGCTCGCGAAGGGCATGATCGCGGGCCGAGGAGCCGATGGACGCCTGGACCAACGATCGCGTAATGGACAAGGCGCGGGAGCTGTTCGAGCTCGCCCGCCGCGTGGCCGCCCACACGGGCTCGGACGGCGTGCGGCGCGAGTACGAGCCGACCGTCACGATCTTCGGCCCCAAAGGCAACCAGTTCACGAACGTGGACCGCAACGTGGTCGGCGTGCTGGCGCTCCAGGGGTCCGTGAAAGACACGCTCCCCGGTCTGCTCCGCACGCACAACGCGACGCACGCGCTGTGGGTCGCAGAGGCCTGGATCCGCACGGACGCCGGCCGGCGTGAGGCGCTGATGGGGATCGTCCTCGGCCCGCGGCTGGAGGTGCACCTGCGCGCCGTCCTCGGCGAGAACGGCTTCGAGACCCCCGACGAGTACCGCGTGCCGGTAGAGGACAAACCGGTGTCACGGCTCATCCGCCCCTGACCCGGGCCGGTCGTTGTGGTAGGGTGCGGCCGCACGGGGAGGTGGGTGATTCGGATCGGGGTCCCTTCGGAGTCGCTGCCGCTCGAGCGCCGCGTGGCGGCCACGCCGGAGTCCGTGGCGAAGCTGCGTGATCTCGGGTACGAGCTCGTGATCCAGCCGGGCGCGGGGGTCCCTGCGGGCTTCCCGGACGACGCGTACGTGGCCGCCGGGGCGACCCTCGGGGACCCGTGGGACGCCGCGATCGTGCTCAAGGTCCGGCCGCCAGCGCCGGCGGAGGTGGAGCTGCTGCGGTCGGGGACGCTGCTCGTGTCGCTAGTCCAGCCGGAGCGGGATCCCTCGCTCCTCCCTGCGCTCTCGGTGCGGGGCGTGAGCGTGGTGGCGCTCGAGCGCATCCCCCGGATCACGCGCGCGCAGAAGATGGACGTGCTGTCGTCCATGGCGAACCTGGCCGGGTATCGCGCGGTCCTCGAGGCCGCGGCGGCGTACTCCGGGTTCATGGGGGCGCAGGTGACCGCGGCGGGCTCGTCCCCGCCCGTGAAGGTGCTGATCATCGGCGCGGGTGTGGCGGGCCTCGCGGCGATCGCGGCGGCGCGGGCGCTCGGCGCGGAGGTGCGGGCGTTCGACACGCGGGCCGCGGCACGCGAGCAGGTCGAGAGCCTTGGCGCGACCTTCCTCGAGGTCCAGATCGAGGAGTCCGGCGAGGGCGGTGGCGGCTACGCGAAGCTCATGTCGCCCGAGTTCATCGCGGCGGAGATGGCGCTGTTCCGCGCGCAGGCCCGTGAGTGCCGGATCTGCCTCACGACTGCGCTGGTCCCCGGCGCGAAGGCCCCGATCCTCCTGCCGGAGGACGTCGTGTCGAGCTTCGCGCCCGGGTCGGTCATCGTCGATCTCGCGGCGGAGCAAGGCGGGAACTGCGCGCTGACGGTCCCCGGGCAGGCGAACGTCGTGAACGGCGTGACGATCCTCGGGTACACGGATCTCACGAGCCGGATGGCGCCCACGGCGAGCCGACTGTTCGCCATGAACCTCGTGAATTTCATGGGCGAGCTCGGGCGGGCGGACGCCTTCCGCGTCGACCTGGAGAGCGACGTGGTCCGGCCGGCGCTCCTGGTGCATGCCGGTGAGATCCTCCCTCCTCCGGCGCGTGTCGAGCCCTCTCCTCCAAAGCCCGTGCTCGCACCCAAGGCAGATGCGAAGCCGAAGATCATCGCGCCGACCCAGCCGCAGGGCCGGCCGCTCGGCGCCACGGTCGCCGGCATCGTGCTGGTGGGCTTGCTCTTCGTAATCGGCCGCTTTGCACCCCAGGAGTTCCTGCAGCACTTCACGGTGTTCATCCTCGCGTGCTTCATCGGCTGGCAGGTCATCTGGTCGGTGTCACCGTCGCTGCACACGCCGCTGATGTCGGTCACGAACGCCATCTCCGGCATCATCATCATCGGCGGCATGCTCCAGGTCGGGGGTAGCACCGCGGCCACGGTCCTGGGCGCGTTGGCCGTCGGCTTCGCGGCCATCAACGTCGCGGGTGGCTTCCTGGTCACCCACCGGATGCTCGCCATGTTCGCCCGCGGCGGCCCGCAATCGTCTCCCGGAGCGCACCAGTGAACGGCACGGAGACCATGGCGTACCTCCTCGCGGGGGTGCTCTTCATCCGCAGCCTGGGCGGACTCTCGCAGCAGCAGACGGCGCGCGCGGGGAACTGGTCCGGCATCATCGGAATGGTGCTCGCGGTCGTCACCACGGCGGTCGTGTGGATCAACCGGTTCGGCGTGTCGCCATCCGGCATCGGGGTGATCCTCGGGTGCGTGCTCGTCGGCGGCGGGATCGGCGCCGTGATGGCGCGGCGCGTCGAGATGACGGGCATGCCGGAGCTCGTCGCGATCCTGCACAGCTTCGTCGGCCTGGCCGCGGTGTTCGTGGGGATCTCCGGGTACCTCTCGCCGCCGCACGTGATCGAGAGCGGGGCCGCACTGGTCGTGCACCTGATCGAGATCGGGCTCGGCGTGGCGGTCGGGGCGGTGACGTTCACCGGGTCGATCGTGGCATGGGGCAAGCTCCGCGGGACCATGTCGGGCAAACCCCTGCTCCTGCCGGCGCGGCACCTGCTGAACGCTGCGCTGGTGGCCGGAATGCTGGCGCTCGGCGTGCCGTTCGCGCTCGCGGAAGGGGCGGCGGGCCTGCCGTATCTCCTGGGGATCACCGGCATCGCGAGCCTGCTCGGCGTGCACCTCGTCATGGCGATCGGCGGCGCGGACATGCCCGTCGTCGTCAGCCTGCTCAACTCCTACTCGGGCTGGGCGGCGGCGGCAGCGGGTTTCGTCCTCGGGAATGATCTGCTCATCGTCACGGGCGCGCTGGTCGGCGCGTCGGGCACGATCCTGTCGATCATCATGTGCCGGGCCATGAACCGGTCGATCCTCAACGTCGTCTTCGGCGGCTTCGGCACGGAGTCCGGCGCGGTCGCGAGCAACGCGGTCGCGGGCGAGGTCCGGGAGATGAAGGTCCCCGACGTCGCGGACGCGCTGCTGCACGCGAAGCAGGTCGTCATCGTGCCCGGCTACGGCATGGCGGTCGCGCGCGCGCAGGGCGCGGTCCACGATCTCACGCGAGCGCTGCTCGAGCGCGGGACCAAGGTGCGGTTCGCGATCCACCCGGTCGCAGGCCGACTCCCGGGCCATATGAACGTGCTCCTGGCGGAGGCCGGCGTGCGCTACGACATCGTCGTCGAGATGGAGCACATCAACTCGGACCTGCCGAACGTCGACGTGGTCCTGGTCATCGGCGCGAACGACATCGTGAACCCGGGCGCGCTGGACGACCCGGGCAGCCCGATCTTCGGCATGCCGGTGCTGGAAGTGTGGAAGAGCCGGATCGTCGTCGTCAGCAAGCGCGGCATGGCGGCGGGCTATGCGGGCGTCGAGAACCCGTTGTTCTACCTCGAGAACACGCGGATGCTCTTCGGGGACGCGAAGAAATCGATCGACGCGCTCGTCACCGCTGTCCGGGCTGGCTGATCTGGTCGACGACGAGGGGTGCGGTCACGCCCACGAGCCCTCCGATGAGGAACCCCGTCGCGACGTCGGAGACATGGTGCCGACCCGCGCCGACCCGCGCCACGCCGGTCCCCACCGAGAGCACGGCGCCCGCGATCGTGCCGCCGATCTTCACGTTCCGATCGGCGCTGTCGTCGAGCCAGGCGCGGGTGACCCAGGCAGCGGTGCTGGCGGTCACGAGGGCGGTGTGACCAGACGGAAAGGACGCGCGAACCTCGTGCTCCGGGATGGTGCGGACCGTGCCGTACAGATCGCACTCCCAGCCGTCCGCGGACTCCGTGGGGCACTGGCCCGCCTCCCAGTAGGGTCGCGGCCGTGAGCTCGCCTTCTTCCCCACGTATGCGAGGAAGCCGGACACCAGGAACGCGCTCCCCGACGCCGCCATGCCCTCGGGCCACACCGAGAGGTCCCCGCTCGTGGGCACGAACCCGACGGCCGGAACGGTGAAGAGCATGGCGTTGCTGGCGTCCTCCCAGGCCTTGCTCTCGGAGTAGCCGTAGCGGACGCCGAGGTCGTTCACCGTGTCGTTCGGGGGCGGAGCAGGACCGAGATCGCCACCGAGCGCCGTTCCCACGAGCCAGATCATGATATTCCTCTCCCAGCACGTAAGAGGTCCCGATGGCCCCGTCCCGCCTGTCGCCCGACTCCACCGCGCTCCTCGTGATCGACTGGCAGGAGCGGCTCTTTCCCGCGATGCCGGAGCTGACGAGGGACGACGCCCTGGCGCGCGCCGGGCACCTCTTGTGGATGGCGGGCGAGCTCGGGATGCCGGTGGTCGCGACGGAGCAGTACCCGCGGGGCCTGGGGCGGACGCTCGCCGCGCTGCCGGTCACCGAACCCATCGAGAAGCTCACGTTCTCGGCGTGGAACACATCCGGATTTCGTGGGCGGATCGCCGCGTTGGGGCGGCGGAGCATGCTGGTCGTGGGGATGGAGACGCACATCTGCGTCGCGCTGACCTGCCGGGACCTGGTGGCGGCCGGGTACGACGTGTGGCTCGTCGCGGACGCGTGTTTATCGAGGAGGAAGCTCGATCATGACCTGGGAGTCGAGCGGATCCGGGGGGACGGGGCGCGCGTGGTGACGGCGGAGGCGGCCCTGTTCGAGCTGGCGGATACGGCGGGGACGCCGCTGTTCAAGCAGCTGAGTGGGCGGCTGAGGTAGCCCCTCCGCGATAGGGGGCCCGCCCCCCACCGGAGGTCCCTTGGCGCAGGTGCTCATCGACGGCGCGAGCCTCACGCCCGCGCGGGTGGCGGCGGTCGCGCGGGAGGGCGCGCCGGTGGTCCTCGATCCGGGGGCGCTGGCGCGGATGCGCGCGAGCTTCGCGTGGGTCGCTTCCGCGGCGGAGGGCCGGCTGGTCGACGCCAACGGTACTTCCCTCCCCGTCTATGGCGTGAACACCGGGTACGGTTCGCTGGCGCGCATGCGGATCCCGCCGGACCAGATCAGCAAACTCTCGATGAACCTGGTGCGCTCGCACGCGGCCGGCGTCGGCCCGTGCCTGCCCGCGGACGCCGTGCGCGCGATGATCCTGCTCCGCGCGAACGCTCTCTCGAAGGGCGCTTCCGGCTGCCAGCCCGCGCTCGTGACGACCCTGCTGGAGATGTTGAACCGCAACGTCACGCCGGAGGTCCCGTCCCGCGGATCGTGCGGTTCGTCGGGCGATCTCGCGCCGCTCTCGCACCTCGGGCTCGTGGTGTTTCACGGACCGGACCACGAGTCGGGGCACGCGTGGTTCGGCGGGGCGCGGCACACCGGGGCGGCCGCCATGGCGAAAGCGGGCATCGAACGCCTGACCCCGGGCCCGAAAGAGGGCCTCGCGATGACGAACGGGGCCCAGCTCACGGCGGCCATCACGGCGCTCGCGGTCCACGACACCGCGGCCCTCGTCCGAAACGCCGAGATCGCGGCGGCGATGTCGTGGGAGGCGCTCCGCGGCGTCACCCGTGCGCTCCACCCGGCCGTCCACGAGCTGCGCCCGTTCCCCGGTGCCATCGAGACCGCCGCGAACTTGCGCAGGTTACTAGCCGGCTCCACGTTGGTGGACTCGCTGCCGGGCAAGGTCCAGGACGCGTACTCGCTCCGATGCTCGCCGTCGGTCCTCGGCGCGGTCCGCGACGCGTTGCGCTACTGCACGGCCCAGGTCCAGGTCGAGATCAACGCGGTGACGGACAACCCCGTGATCCTGGTGGACGACGAGAGCGAGAACAAGGCGTTCTCCGCCGGCTTGTTCCACGGCGAGCCCGTCGGCTTCGCCGCGGACCACCTCCGGCTCGCGCTGTGCGAGCTCGGGAGCATTGCGGAGCGGCGGATCTACCGCCTCACGACTGGATATCTCTCGGGCGACCTGCCACCCGGCCTGACGGACCGGCGCAACCCGGATCTCGGGCTGATGATGTCGCAGGTCACGGCCGCGGCATTGGTCGCCGAAAGCCGGCAGATGGCGTGGCCGGCCAGCGCCGACAGCATCCCCACGTGCGAGGACCAGGAGGATCACGTGGCGATGTCCACGACCGCCGCCCGGCGCACGGCAGAGGTCCTCGAGAACACCCGGCGGATCGTCGCGATCGAGTTGTACGCCGCGGCCCGGGGCCTTCGGTTCCGGGTCGACCGCGGGACGGGCCGTCCGTCGCCGGCCACGGCCGCCGCGCTCGACGTGGTGGAGTCCCTGGCGCACGGCACGCCGGGAGAGGCCATCGAGGCGATCGCGGCCGGCATCGCCGAGGGTCGCGTGCTGGAAGCCGTCGCCGCCCTGGAGGGCGCCCATGTCTGAGTGGATCACGCCCGCCACCACCCCGGTGACGCTGGATGGAGAGCACCTCACGATCGAGGATCTCGTCGCCATCTCGGGCGGCGCCCGGGTGGAGCTCGCGCCATCCGCACGGTCGCGGATGGTGGGATCGACCGCGCCGGTGGTCCGCGCGAAGTGGGCGTGGATCGCCGGTGATGCGCCGGAGGAGGGCTACACGGACCTGGTGCGCGGGTTCGTGCTCGGGCATTGCGCGGGCGTGGGCGACGTGCTGCCGGCGGCCCACGTGCGCGCGATCGTCGCGGCGCGCGTGAACGTGTTCGCCAGCGGGCGGTCGGGCGTACGGGCGGAGCTCGCCGACCGGCTGCTCGCGCTGCTCAACGACGACCGGGTGCCCGTCGTGCGGTCACAGGGTCCCGTCGGCGCGGCGGGATCGGCGGTGCTGGCCGAGATCGCGCGGGTCGTGTCCGGGTGGGGCGGCCGCGTATGGTCCGGCTCCGACATGGTCAACGCGCCTCCCTCGGAGTTCGTGCCGACGGAGAAAGAGGCGTTGGCGCTGGTGAACGGCGCGACATACGACACGGCCCTCGCCGCCCTGGCGCTGTACCGCGCCGACAGGCTGCTGGACACCGCGGAGGCCGCCTGTGGCCTGTCGTTCGAGGTGATGAAGGCGGATCCGAGCTGCCTCTCGGCCCGCGCCCTCGAGGCCCGCCGCCACCCCGGCGCCATCCGGGTCGCGGCGCGCCTGCGCGCCCGCTGCGACGGATCCGAGCTGGTGCAGCCGAGGGGAGAAGCCGACAGCTTCAGCATCCGCTGCGCGCCTGCGGTCCTCGGGGCGGCCCGCGACGCCGTCGCGTACGTCCGCGGCGTGGTCGAGCAGGAGCTGAACGGCGCCGGCGACAACCCGCTGCACTTCGACGGAGAGCAGGTGGAAGCCGGGAACTTCCACGGCGCGCCCGTCGCGCTCGTGATGGACCACCTCAAGGTCGCGCTCACGCAGGTGGCGAGCATCTCGGAGCGCAGGATCTTCCGCCTCACCTACGGGGAGCTCTCGGGCCTCCCGTCCTTCCTGCTGCCCGGCGACGGCATCAACAACGGCCTGATGCTCGCGCAATATACCGCGGCATCCCTGGTCTCCGAGTGCAAGGGCCTGGCTCACCCGGCGTCTGTCGACTCGATCCCGACCGTCCAGCACCACGAGGACCATGTGTCCATGGGCTCGGTCGCCGCGCGCACCGCGCTGCACGTCGCGGACTTGCTGGCGGACGTCCTCGCGATCGAGCTGCTCTGCGCGGCGCAGGGCCTCGAGTTCCGGCTCGACGGCGAGAAGAGCGACGCCGCCGGGCGGGTCGAGGCCACCGCGCCCCTCCGCCCCGGCGCCGGCAACCGCGCCACGTTCGACGAGGTACGCCGGCATGTCCCGCGGTGGGTGGACGACCGCGTGATGCACCCGGACCTGGCTGCCCTCGGCGCGGCAGTCCGCAGCGGAGTGTTCATATGAGAATTGCGGCGGTAACAGGCGCGGGATCGGGTATCGGACGCGGGATCTGCCTCGCGCTGGCGCGGCGCGGGTACGTCGTGGCGGCGGCGGACATCTCGGAGACCGGGGTGCTGGCGACGGCCGAGCTGGTGCAGAAGGCAGGTGGGACCTGCACGACGCGCCGCGTAGACGTCACGAAGGCGGACGAGGTGGCCGAATGGGCGCGCCAGATCCGCGCGGAGCACGGGGACGTCTCGGTCATCGTGAACAACGCGGGCGTGAGCGTCACCGGCCTGTTCGATAGCACTTCGCAAGACGATTTCGAATGGTTGTTCGCCGTCAACTGGTGGGGCGTGGTGTACGGGGCGCGCGCGTTTCTCCCGCAGCTCCGCGCGTCGGCGGCAGCGGGCCGGCCCGCGCACCTCGTGAATGTCTCCAGCATCTTCGGCATCGTCGGGATGCCGAGCCAGACTGCATACTGCGCCTCGAAGGCGGCGGTTCGCGGCTTCACGGAGACGCTCCAGTCCGAGCTCCACGGCACCGGCGTCACGGCTCACTGCGTGCACCCGGGCGCGGTCGCGACACGCATCGCGGAAGACGCCAGGTACACCGTGGACGTCGGGCCGATCAGCCCATCGCGGGCGCGGAAGCTCATCGCGCGGGGTCTGTCGCCGGATCTCGCCGGCGAGTACATCGTGGCGCAGATGGAGGCCGGGCGGGAGCGGATTCTCGTCGGGAGGGACGCCGGCCTGCTCGACCGGTTGCAGCGCTGGTTCCCGACCGGGTACCGGGCGATCGTGCGCCATGGAGCACGATACCTGCGGTAGATCGTGAAACGATGGAACCTCCCGCCGCGCAGCGCGTGTAGTGTCGTGCCATGCCCGCCGCCTCCCCGCCGCAGCCGCCCGACGTCGTCGCCGCCCACGGGCCGCGTGTCTACGCGATGTGCGCCCGGCTCGCGGCAGATCCGGAGGATTGCTACCAGGAGATCTGGGAGAAGGTGCTCGGGGCGCTCGACCGCTTCGATCCGGCAGGGACCGCGTCGATCGCGACGTGGATCGCGACGATCGCGCGGAGGCACCTGATCGACCGGCATCGGCGGCGGCAGGTGCGCGGGGTGGTCGTGCCGCTCACGGGGCTCGCGTCGGCGGAGCCCGCGCCGGAGGAGGCGCTGTCGCGGCGGCAGCGGGAGATCCGCGTCGAAACCGCGCTGCAGGCGCTCCCGGACGCGCACCGGCGCGTGGTGGTGCTCCACCACATCCACGGCGTTCCGCTCGAGCAGCTCGCGGCGGACGAGGGCGTGCCGCTCGGAACCATCAAGTCCAGGTTGCACCGGGGCCGCGCGCGGCTGGCGGACCTGCTCGGAGAGGATCGATGAACGAGGACTTCTCCAGGTTGTATTCGCGCGATCTGCCAGAAGCGGAGGCACGCGCGCTCGAGCACCGCATCGCGACCGAGCCGGACGTCGCGGCGGGATGGCGGCGGTTCCTCGCGACGATGGAGGCGCTCGACGCGCTGCCGGACACGCTTCCGGCTCCCCCGCTCCGAAAGATTCGGAGATCCTGGACGACGGCGGTCCGGTGGGCGCTGGCGGCCGCGGCGCTGCTCGCTCTCGCGCTCCGGCCGTCGGCGCCCGAGCTGGTCCTGGCTGTGGGCGGGCAGCTCGTGGACGGGGAGCTCTCGCTGCTCGCCGGGGACGCGATCGTGGACGTCGACGGGAAAGTGTGGATCGGGGTGGAACCCCGGGAGGGGGCTCTGCGTGTGGAGGAGCCGCAGGGAGATCTCATGCAGCGGAAGACGTGGCTGGCCGGTCTGGCGGGCGCAGCGGTGACGGTGGTGGTGTACGAGGGCTCGGCGGTCGTGCGGGCGAGCCCGGGCGCGGAGCCGATGACCGTGAACGCAGGGGAGACGCACCGGATCCCCGGGGATGCGCCGATCGCCGCGACCCCGCGGACGCCGGAGGAGCGCCGGCTCGACGTCGCGCGGCTCGAAGCGGAGCTGGAGGCGGCCGAGAAGGCGCTCGCAGAGGCGAAGTTCGAGGGCGCGCTCACACGCGGGCAGCTCCAGGCGGTCCAGGGGGTGCCGTCCGAGTGGCCGAAGGACGTGCTGCCGGCGGTGTCCCCGGAGCGGTTCAAAGCGGAGCTCGAGGCGCAGCTGGCGGATGTGCCGGACGTCGAGATCTCCCACGTCGACTGCGAAGAGTACCCCTGCATCGCGGCGATCCGCTACACGGGCGCGAGCTCGGACGACAGCTGGCAGAAGCCCATCGGCGACAGCGTCCACGGCTGGCTCGAAGGCGTGTACGGCCCCGACGGGATGTCGATCAGCACGAACACGTCGCGGTTCCGGAACGGGGATAAATCGGCGAGCTACGTTATCTTCGGCGCCCACTCCGGTGACGACGCGCCGGACGTCGGCACGCGCACCGAATACCGGATCGACGGGCTGGTGGACGACCTGGGTGCCGAGCTGAAGGAGGCCGCAGACGGCCAGCAGCCCTGATCCACGGGGTGGTGTTTCAACGTTGAAACACCCTCAGGGCGCCGGCTCCGTCGAGCCGACGCGCACCGGGCACGGCAGCAGGTGGTCCAGCGCGACGCCGCGCGCGGCCGCGAGGTGCAGCTTCTCGAGCTCGGTCCCCTCGTCCGGCCAGAGCTCGAGCTCCCCCGAGGACATCTCGCGGGTCTTTCCCCGGCCGGCGCGGGCGCCGTCGATCCAGAACTCGACCTCGCCGTCCGGCGCGCTGCGGGCGTAGGCGCTGACCGCGTCGTTGGCCGCGGGCGTCAGACGCAGGAGCGTGGCCGCCTGCAGCAGCAGGTCGAGGCGCATGGTCGCGTCCGTGATCCCGTCGTTCCCGAGGAGGGCCGAGCCTTCTGGCGTGCGGACTTCGAGCGCGCCCGGCATCGTCAGGCCGACGGGGACCTGACGGGCGGCGTCCGGATCGGCGGGGAGCGTGGTGACCAGCGTGAACCCGCCCGGGCGATCCGTGAGCTCGAACGCCAGGCCCATCTCCTGGGCACGCGCCTCCAGCATCGCGCGGGCGTCCGTGCACCCGTCGAGCGTGATCGCCACGCGGGCGCCGTCCGCGACCTGCACGGTCGTGCCACGCCACAGGAATATCGCCCATCCTACGAAGACGACGGGGATCGCGAGCATGGGGAGCAGGAGCAGCAGCGCCCCGCGGCGCGGGACGAGGACAGGGTCTGCGCGGTTGTCGGTCGGCATGCGCGCAGGTAACGCGGTCAGGGCCGTGACGAGAAACTGACGGACCCGTCACACGTTACCGGTTACCAGGAGGCATGATGCACCGAACCCTCGCGATCTGCGCGCTCCTCCCGGCATGTGCGCCCGACCCGTCCGCCATCCGCCGGCCGCCGCCATCCGTCCACACCACCACGGTGGACACCGTGGAGATCGTGGACACCGTGGACACCGTGGACACCGGCGGCCCCTGTCCCGATGGGATGGCGTACGTCGCAAGCGCGTTCTGCGTGGATCGGTGGGAGGCGTCGCTGGTCGATGGCTCGCCGTTCGAGGTCCCGACCGACGGCGTCGCCGCCAGCGTCCCGGGCGTGCAGCCACAGGGCTACATCTCGATGGACGTGGCGGCATCTGCATGCTCGGAGGCCGGGAAGCGGCTGTGCACATCCGACGAATGGCTGCGCGCCTGTCGGGGCCCCGACGACTTCGTGTTCCCATATGGGAACGCGGAGGACCCCGGCGCGTGCAACACGTCCCGGCCGGAGCACCCGCTCGTCACCTTGTTTGGGGACGACCTGGACTGGAGCTCGACGCAGATGAACGATCCGCGCGTCAACCAGCAGGACGACACCGTGGATCCGGGCGGCGAGAACTCCCGCTGCGTCTCGGCGGACGGCGTGTACGACCTGCACGGGAACCTCCACGAGTGGGTGGACGACCCGGAAGGCACCTTCCGCGGCGGCTTCTACATGGACGCGGCGCTGAACGGGCCGGGGTGCACGTACGCGACGACTGCGCACTCGGCGGGCTACCACGACTACTCCACGGGCTTCCGGTGCTGCTCGGATCCGGGCTGAAGGACTAGGCGATCTCCCGCACCACCCGATCCCGCCCGACCGACACGAACCGGCGGGCAGGCAGCACGACGGCGTAGAGCGTGCCGCTCCGATCGACCTCTCCCGAGAGGCAGATCCGGTTCGCGGCGACCACGGCCGGCGGTCCGCGGTGGTTCGTGTGGCCGCTGACGACCACGCGATCCCACGTCGGATCGCCAACGGCCGCGAGCTGCTTCATCGCGACCTGGGGCGGTAGCACATAGCCGTCTGTAGGGCGCTCCTTGGCCTTCAAGCTCTCGATCTGCGGCCGGAGCGGCCCCTTCTGCATGCCCGCGTGCACGAAGCAGTACCGGTCGGTCTCGTGGACCCACGGGCGCTCGCCGAGCCACGACTTGACGCGCGGCGGGAGCTTCCGGACGAAGGACGCGGCGTCCCGCGCACCTACCGCATTCGCCAGCGTGTCCCCCCAGCCCTGCCAGATCCGGAACAGCTCCTCGTCCGGCGTGTCTCCGGGCCAGCCCGCCGCCAGCATCGGCATGATGTCGTGGTTCCCGGCGATCGCGACGATGTCCGGGCGCCCGATCAGCCGGTCGATCAGGGCGAGCTGGTCCGGACCGTTGTCGCAGTAGTCGCCGACCAGGACCGTGCGGAGATCTCCAAGGTCCTCCGACCACTTCAGCAGGGCGTCGAGGTGCCCGACGTGCCCGTGGAGATCCGCAACCGCGAGGATCGGCTCCCCGCGGGCCGCCAGGCGGGTGATGCGCGGATCCGCGCTCTGCGCGGCAGGCCCGCCCTTCTCGAGGGACGCCCGCAGCGCCCAGCCCCGCTCGACCGCCGCGAAGTCGCCGCCAGCGGCCTGGATCGCGGTCGTGAGGTCCGCGCCCGCGAACGCCGCCGCGAGCACCGGCAGCCACGCGGCCTCCGGCGTCTCCGGCGGGAGATCCCAGCGCTTCACACCGAGGACGTCCGGGCCCGTCGCGAGCACGCGGTCCGCGAGCGTGGCCACCCGGGGATCGTCCAGCGACGCCCCGATCGCCGCGGCGCACCGATCCGCGAAGGTCGCGCTCGGCTTTGTCACGGCCCCTTCGGCAGGTCGGACGGGTCGTCTCCGTCGGTCGGCTCGCGGCGCTGGACGATCACGTGAAGCGTCTCGTACCGCTCCATCGCGACGTCCCAGGTGTAGAGCTGGCGGCGATCGTCGTCCGCAGACCCGACGACGTAGTACGGCGTGTCGAGGCCGCGCGAGCCGTCGAAGCACGGGTTCGCCCAGTACGGGTAGGTCTCGACCTCTCCCAGGATCTCGAGGTGCCCCCGCATCCGCGCGAGCGTGAGCCGCTCCTGGCGGGGGGGATCGGCGTCCCAGTCCCGCCAGCGATACCCGTCCCGGGCTGGATCCAGCCACGAGGTCCGGCCCGCTTTCAGCTTGTAGTACCAGGGATCCGGCGATCCCGGGAGCACATAGCCCGGGTAGGTCCAACGGAGCCCCGCGCGCGCCGCCCACTGATCCGCCGACGCCCGCACGACCGTGCCGAGCCCCTGAATCGTCGGTTCGTAGACCGCCGACACGCCCGCGATCGCCTTCTCACCCTGGACGAACCACCGATACGCCACGAGCCGGCCCGCGGCGTCGCGGATCGCGATCTCGCGCGTGTGGTCGAGAAGCCGCGTCGCATCGTCCGCGCGGAGCAGGCCCGGCGCCTCCGTCGTCTCCCAGTCGGGGTGCAGGGCGTCGCGGAAGCGGGTGTACAGGTCCTGGTGCTCGTCATCGAAGACCGGCTGCGAATGCCAGGTCGTCGTGTAGCCGGCCCGCAGCATCCGGCGGTGACGATCGGACGGCGGCCGGACCTCCAGGGCCACCCGGATCCACACCGTGTCCCACGGCACGCCTTCCCGGGAGGGCCACGCGCGGCAAGTCATCCACCGCTGGCCGAACGGGAACCACCCGCCCGCAAGGCGGTCGTCCACGTCCCGAGGCACGAGGTCGGCCCCGATCGGCTCGAGGGTGATGAGGCGGGTCGGCACGACCTCAGTATACGACGCCCGGGGCGAAGTGGCGCCGATCTCTCCGCCACCTTGATCCGGGGGGACGCGCCGGTTAACCCGTCGCCCTGATGGTTCGGGAAGTCGGAGAGTCTATGAGCGTCGTTGAGAAGGCGATCGAAGCCGGTCGTTGCGCGGTAGCGGTGGGTGCAGCGCAGCTTCGGGACCCGGAGGTCATGCTCGCCCTGCGCGAGCGGGCCGCCCTCGTGCCCATGGCGCTCTCCGGGCCGGCCCAGTCGCCGGTGGTGCCGGTGGGGGAGGCCGCTCTGGCGCGCCTCGCGCAGCCGGGCAGCGTGCTGATCCTGTGCGAGCCCGAGCTGGCGGACGCCCCCGGCGTCGAAGCCACCATGCGGATCCTCGAGAAGCTGCACGCGAAGCCCACGATCATCGCGGTGTCGCGGCAGTGGAACCCGTTCCAGTTCCCGCAGCTCGGCCGCGCGAAGGTCGAGCACGAGAAGGGGCGGACCAAGTCCTTCCTCCAGGCCATGGCGAAGCCGCCGGCGGCCGACCCCGGGGCCCAGGCGCCCGCGGACGACGCCGCGCCCAAGGCCCCTCGCGCCCAGAAGGTGGTCCCCGGCGAGCCGGCGGCCCCGCGCTTCCACTTCGTCGGCCGTGAAGAGGATATGGAGGCTTTGCGGCCCATGCTCGAGAGCGGCGGGCCCATCGTGGTCAGCGGCCCCGCGGGCGTCGGCCGGAGCTGGCTCGTCGAGCACGCGATCGTCGCGAGCAGCCTGACCCGCCTCCCGGACTTCGTCCTCGGCTTCGGATCGGGCTTCGACGCCCTGATCGCGCGGCTGGCGGAAGTGTGCAAGGCCGGCGGGAGCGATCTCCTCTCCGTGGCGCTGGCGGCCGAAGACCGCACGCCGATGAAGTTGATCGACGCCGCGATCCACGCCCTCGAAGCCGCTTCCGGCGCCGAAGGCCAGGTCATGGTGATCCGTCACCTCGAGTTCGGTCTGGGCCGCGAGCCGGACTTCTTCCGCCGGAGCCGCCTCGAGCTCCTCCTCGAGCGGATCCTGTGCGCGACCTTCCCGCTGCGCCTCGTGTTCGTGTCCACGCGCCAGCCGCACTTCCACCGCGAAGGTCGGGCCACCAGCCTGCGCCGCCACGCCGTGCAGGGCATCAAGGGCCGGTTCTACAACGAGATCTTCGCGGCGTACAAGGCCCCGGAGTTCCCGCGTGACCGCTTCGGCCCGATCGCCGAGAAGCTCCACGGCAGCCCCGTAGCCATCCGCGCATACGCCATCGCCGTGG
>CAMCWU010000021.1 GCA_945882675.1 Klebsiella pneumoniae
CGATGGACGCCGAGGATCGGCAGGGCGTCCCGGGGGCGCGCGGGCTCGACGCGCAGGTCGCCCGTCACCCACTTCACGCTAGTCCCAGTTGTCCTTCTTGACGATGTCGACGATCCGGCCGTCGTCCACGTAGACGTCGAGCTGGAACGAGGAGACGGCCTTGTAGCTCTCCTTCGACTTCGGGACCCACACGAGGACGCTGCCGTCCTCCGCGACTTCGAACCGGTACTGGAAGACCTCCGACCGGGTCGCGTTGCGGCCCGTGAGGCGGTTCCGGTTGTACGGCTCGCCCCACGCCATGAACATCATGTCCTGGGTCCAGCCGTTCTGGACGTCGCCCGACGTGATGGACGCGCGGGTCTCGTCATCGAAGCGGTACCAGAGGTCGTAGAAGTTCGCCGCGCGGTCGTTGCCGCCGACGAGCTCCTCCGCCTTGAGGTACTCGACGCGCGCTTCCGCCGTCTTCTGCTTGAGGTACGCCTTCTCCTGGTCTTCCGACATGAAGGGGGCGAGCGCGTGATAGGCGTCCAGCTCCTCCACCGTCAGCTTCTTCAGGCTCGCCGCCATGCCGGTCGCGGGCGCGAGCGTCATCGCCGCCACCAGGATCCCGAGCCACCGCTTCATCGCACCCTCCGTGAATCGACACCACAACCCGCGAGACCGCCTATCCCTACCGCGCCGCGGGCTCCACCGTGGGCGCACGCTCTCCTGCAGCGACGATCGCGAGGGCGCTCGCGCTGACCCAGCCCCGGCGGGCGCGACCGTCCGACACGAGGATCCAGTCGTCGGAGTCGCGCTCGACCCGGACCTCGCTGCCAGCGGGCAGGCGGAAGCGCTCGGGGGCGTCCGCCTGGGGCATGGAGCGGGCGCGGATCTCGGCGTCGAGGACGACGGCCGTGGGGTGCGCGCGGCCGTGGACATCCGAGATCGTCCCGAGGATCCCCAGGAACACGCCGACGGCGACGAGGGTGGCGGCGAGCGTGCCGTCCGACCCGCGGGACCGGCGCCAGCGCAGCGCGAGGGCCGATCCTGCCGCCGCCACGAGCGCCCCGACGATCCCGAGCTCGCCGGGCGTCGCGAGGCGCGCCCACACGGGCCCGAGCGAAGGCGGGGGCGTGCCGGGGAGCTGGGAGCGGGCGAGCGCGAGGTCGTGCTGGACGTCGGCGTCCCGCGGGCGCAGCCGCGCGGCGTGGCGCCAGCACGCGACGGCCCGGGGCAGATCGCCGCGCAGATACCAGGCGGTCCCGAGGTCGAACCACACGGCGCCCGACGCCTGGCCGCCGGCCGCGGCGTCCTCCAGGATCTGCGTGGCGACAGGGAGATCCCCCGTGGCGATGGCGGCCGATCCGCGGCCGACCGCGCCACCGCAGCCCGAGAGCACTAGGAGGAGCAGGATCCTCATGCGGCGCGTCCGAGCAGGTCGACGGCTGCGCGCACGGCGTCCGTCGGGTCCTCGGCCCCGTCCGCGAAGCGGGCCCGGTCCACGAGGCGGGTGGCGTCCGCTACGGGGCCCCGAACATCGTCGGGGAGGGCGGCCATGGCCGCGTCGCGATCGAGCGCCGCGAGGGGCACGCCCGCCCGCGCCGCCAGCGCGAGGCGCAGCGCCCCGTCCAGCGCTCCGAGCCGCTCCGTTGGATCGCCGGGGAGCTTCGCGAGGACGTCGCGGGCGGTGGGCTCCCGGCGGCGGGCGTCCCGGCGCCTGCGTGCCGCCGCGGCGAGCCGCTCCGCGAGCACGAGCGCGCCCACGCCGAAGCCCGGAGCCGCCCCGGCGGCCGTCCCGAGCGGGATGAGCGCGCCGAGCGCGGGGGCGGTGTCGCGGCCCCACGTCATCGGCTCGCGCACGGTGGGGCCCTGCGCGACCGGGATCTCCCCCGGATCCTCGCCGGCATACGACTGGATCCCGCCTCCCCCGCCCTCTCCCAGCGCCACGTCGAACGGCGTGACCGGGGCGGTGAGGTGCACATAGTCCCCGCGCGACGGCGAGAACACCACGAGGTCGAGCGGCGGGAGCTCGACGCGCCCGGCCCGCGTCGGCACGATCGACCGGTCGAAGGTGGCCTCTGCGATCCACCGGCTGTCGACGACCGACCCGCGGTGCTCCTTGTCGACGTCGTAGAACCGCACCACGCCGGTGTCCGGCGGCCGCGGGAGCGTGAACCCCGCGACGTCCCCGTCGCCGACCAGCCGGATCTCCCATGGGATCGACGCGCCGACCTTGGCGCCGTCCGCTTCGATCTTCGACCGGAGCTCGAAGTCGCCGACGAGCCCCGAGAACCCCGGAGGCGGCGGCGGGAGCGCGTTGATGACGAGCTCGACGTCCGGGAGCGCCACGGCCTCCATCCGGTCCTGCCGGATCCCGAAGCCCATGCCGCGCGCGCTCGACGGGAGGATCACCTGTGCCACCGTGCCCGGCTGCTTCCGGCGCCCGGTGGCGACCGCTACGAGCGGGATCGTGCCTTCGTCCACCCAGATCGTCCCGGCAGGATCCTGCACCGTGTACGACCGCGCGGTGCCGTCCGCGTACGTGAGCAGGCGGAGGCCGTCGAACACCGGCAGGCCCTGGAGGCGGACCTGGAGGATCTCGAGCGGAGAGCGCACGCGGTACCGGTACAGGACGACCTGGCCCTCCCACGCCTCCGTCGGCTCGATGAACGCGGTAGCTTCGACCGCGCGCGGCCGGCCCGCGGCGTCCGGCGAGCGCGGCGCGACCGTGAGGGTCACCTGGTTCGACACGACCGCGTCCTTCCCGACCGTCAGCGACACGGGACCCAGGGTGAACGTCCCCTCTCGAGGCGCCGCCACCACGTACTGGAAGAGCTGGGCGCGGGTGATGCTGCCGTTGCTGGCGCGCCGGTGGTCGTAGCTGCTGCCGCGGAACTGGACGGTCACGCCGTCCGGTGCGTCGATGGGCGGGACGCGATTCGACTGGGCACCCTGGATCATGAGCCGCAAGCCCACGGACTGCCCGGCCTCGATCCGCTGGGTGTCGAGGGCAAGGTACACCTCCACTGCGTGCGCGGGCGCCGCCCCGAGGAGCACCGCCAGCGCCACCAACGCGCGCACGAACCGAGATGTCACCAGGGCTTTCCGCCGGGTGGGCCGGTGTACGAGTAGCCGGGCGAGCCCTCCTCCACGCTCTCGATCAGGCGGTCCGCCTGAGCGGCGCTGATGGTGCCGGGCTCGCCGCTCGGTGCCGAATCCGGGCCCTCGCCCGTGGGCGTGCCCTCGGCGTTCGGGTCCGGCGGATCATCGCCGCCGGCGGCGTCGCTGGGCTCTTCCGACGGATCTCCGGGCTCGGGCTTGCCGTTGCCCGGCTGGGGCGGGGCGGTGGGGTCCTGCTCGCCTTCCCCCTCCTGGCCCGGCTGCTCTTCGCCCTGCTGCGGCTCCGGCGGGCCCTCTCCCGGCTTCGCCTGCTCCTTCTCGCCCTGCCCTCCCTGCGGCGGCGGCGGCGGCTTCGCGGCGCGGCGGGCGGCCAGCTCCTTCTCGAGGAGCGCCTTGTTGGCCGTGGCGCCCGGGTGATCGGCATCCGCCGCGAGGACGCGATCGTAGAGCGACAGGGCCTCTTCCAGGCGGCCGGCCTTGTACCTGGCGTTCCCATCGTTGTAGAGATCCTGCGGATCTCCGCCGCCCTTCAGGTGGCCGGCCCGCTCGTACGCGCGCGCAGCGCCCTCGAAGTCGCCGGAGCGGTACCGCGCCGCGCCCAGGCGCTCGAGGACCCGGGGATCGTCCGGCTGCTCGAGGGAGAGCTCCTCCAGCTCGCGCACGGCCGTGGTGTAGTCACCGGCGCGGTAGGCCTGATCCGCCTCCGCCAGGTCCGCCGCTTGCGACGGTCGGGGCGCCAGCACGAGGAAGCCGAGGAGGATCGCCATCACCCGGCGTCCGTCTCCGATCCAGCCCGCGAGGAGGAGGAGCGCCGCCGCGATCCCGAGCGGGATCTGGAACCCGCTGCGCCAGGTCTCCCGCTGCTGCTGCTCGCGCAAGACTGAGGCCAGGGAGCGCCGCAGCTCCGAGACGAGACCGGTCATGTCGTCCGCCGAGGCCACAGACTGAACATACGCACCGCCCGTCGCGCGCGCAAGCTCCTGCAGGGTCGCGGGGTCCGGTGTGGTCGTGACGACCTCTCCCCGGAACTCGAAGGTGCCGCCGCGCTCGGCGAGCGGGATGGTCGCCGGCGCCGACCCGACGCCGACCGTGTAGACCGGGATGTGGGCGTCCGCCGCCGCGCCTGCCGCAACGCCGACGTCCGCGGGGTCGAACACCTCCCCGTCCGAGAAGACGATGATCGCCTTCCCCGCCTTGCTTTCGTCGCCGCTCAGCAGCTCGACGCTCTTGCGGATGGCGCCGCCGAGATCGCTCCCCTGCGCCTGGAAGTCGTCCGTGCGCAGCTCGCCGAGGACGGTCTGGAGCGCCCGGTAGTCGACGGTCAGGGGGAGCCGCGCGACCGCGCCGCCCGCGAACACGACGAGCCCCACGCGATCTCCTTCGAGCTGGGCCAGCAGATCGCCGATCTCGCGCCGCGCGCGCTCGAGCCGCGACGGGTCGACGTCCGCCGCGTCCATGGACCGCGAGAGATCGATGGCGATCACGAGATCGGTGCCGCGCGCCTGGATCGTCTGGAGCTGCTTGTCGAAGCGCGGCTCCGCGAGCGCGATCATGCACGCCCCGAGCCCGAGCAGCGTCGCGATGTCCCGCGTGATCCGGCGACGCCGGACGGCGGGCGGGAGGACCCGATCGAGCATGGCCCCGCGGAACACGCGTTCCAACGCCGCATGATGCCGGCGGGACGCGAGCACCAGCACGGCGCCCAGCGCGAGCAGCAGCGGCGCGGCGAGGAGCCACCAGGGCTGCGCCCAGTTCACGGGCCCCTCCTGAGCCAGGTGGCGGCGAGCAGCAGGTCGAGGACCAGCAGGAACAAGCCTGGAACGAGCGGGATCCGGAACAGCTCCTCGTGGTCGACGAGCTGCCGGACCTCTGCCGGGGACGGCTCGAGCTCGTCGATGTCGTCGTACACGTCCATCAGCTTCTCGGGGTCGGTCGCGCGAAAGAACCGACCGCCGGTCTCCTCCGCGATGGCCGTGAGGCCCTCCTCGTCCGGGCCGTTGTCCCGCCGGAGGATGCTCCGGCCGCTATCTGCGCCGATCCCGATGGTGTAGATCCGGATCCCGAGCGCGGCGGCGGCCCGCGCGGCTTCGATCGGCGTGATCCGCCCGGCGTTGCTCTGTCCGTCGGTGACCAGCACCACGATCTTCGAAGGCGCTTCCAGATCCTTCAGGCGCTTCGCCGATACCGCTATCGCCGTGCCCACGGCCGTCCCCTGGCCCGCGCCGCCAATGAACATGGCGTCGATGAGCGTGTCGAGCGTGTCGTGGTCGAGCGTCAGCGGGCACTGCGTGAAGGCCTCCGCGCCGAAGGCGACCACACCGATCCGGTCGTTCGGACGCCGGTCGATGAACGCCTTGCTCACGGCCTTGGCAGCCGTCAGGCGGTCCACGCCGCCCATGTCGTCCTCCTGCATCGAGCACGAGATGTCGAGCGCCAGGATGATGTCGAGGCCCTCCGACTCCACGACGACGTCGGTCCGGCTCCGCTGCGGCCGCGCGAGCGCGACGACCAGCAGGGCGAGGCCCGCCATCCGCAGGGCCAGCGGGATCCACGCCAGCAACGAGCGGATCGACCGGCCCGCCACGATGTCGCCGAGGCGCGGCGCGCGGAGCTGGTTCCGCCCCGTGATCCGTGCCTGGAGCGGCAGCAGCGCCACCGGGAGCAGCAGGAGCAGCGCGAGCGGCGTCGCGAAGCCAGAGGTGATCACTCCGGCCTCCACTGGTGCGGGCGGGTGGTGCCCACGAACGCGCGCAAATCGCTGTCGAGCTCGTCGAACAGGTCGGACTTCGCTGCTTCTCCCGCAAACTTAACGCGATCGGTGGCGCGGAGCAGGCGCTTCGCGCGGGGCGCGTTGCCCTCCGTCAGGTGCGGCATCTCCACGAGCCGCGCGAGGATCTCGCTGGTGGTCCACGCGGTCGCCGGGAACCCGAGCACGGCCTCCACGTACACCCGGAAGATCCGGGAGATTTGCACGGCCTTCGCGTGGTCGTCCAGCGTCGGGTCGGCGCGCACGGCTTCCCACTGGCGGATCGCGACGACATCCGGTGGCTCGGGCGGGACATACGTGGGACCGCGCGATCGCCCGCTGCGGAACGCCACGATCACGCCGCCCAGGAGCAGCGCCGTGACGCCCCCGCCGATCGCGAGCGCACGCCACGGGATCACCCGGACCGCCGCCGGCTCCTCGATGTCGGCGAGGTCGCCCTCCCGCCCGAGGGGTTCGGTCTGCACGTCCACGAACAGCGGGGAGGTCGCGGCGTCGGCCTCCGCGTCCCCTGCCTGCCAGTGCACGGGAAACGCCGGGATCTCGTAGCTGCCCTTCGGCGCGGTCCAGGTCCAGCGCTGGGTCACGACCTCGTCGTCGCCGATGCGCTCGCGCTCGGGCTCGCCCTTCGGCGCGAACTCCATGGCGGAGGTGGGCTCCGCCGGCGGCTGGGGCAGCGTGACGTCCCCGGCCGGATCGTACCGCGTCTGCACCACGAGCGTGCCGGAGCCGGCGTTCGCAGTGCCCTCCAGCCACGCCCGCGCGACCACCGGCGCGTCCTCCGCGGGCGGCGGTGTCGGGGCCCCGCACGCGAGCAGCCACGCGAGGATCGGCGTCATCGGCGGCCGCCCTCCGCCTGGAAGTGGCGGTGCAGCACGGTGAACGCGTCGTCGTCCGTCGAGAGCGCCATGGCGCGCGCGCCCTTGCGCCGCAGCGCGAGGAGCCGGTCGTCCACGGCCTGCCGCGCGGCCCAGCGGTCGCCGTCCACCACGCGGTGCTCGCCCGTCTCCGGATCGACGAGATCGAGGAGGCCAACGCCCGGAACCCCGCGGTCCAGCGCGTCGTGCAGCAGGACGGCGTGGACCTTGTGGCGCCCGCACAGCGCACCGAGCGCGTCCATCCACGGCCCATCGTCCAGGAAGTCGCTGATCAGCACGACGACCGCGCGCCGGCGCTGCACGCTCTGGACGAAGTGGATCGCGGCCGCAAGGTCGGTCCCATGACCTTTGTGGTCATGTGCGTAGACCTTCTGGATCACGGCCCAGGCGTGTCCGCGCGAACGACGCGGTGAAAGGTAGCTCTCGACGCGATCCGTGAACGTGACCAGCCCGATCCGGTCCTGGTTCCGAATGCTCGCGAACGCGACGCCACCCGCCACGCGCGCTGCCTGGAGCCGGCGGTCCGTCCGCCCGTCGCGGCCTCCAGTGCCGGTCCGCGTGGACGCCGACACATCCACCAGCAGGAGCACGGTCGCCTGCCGCTCCTCCTTGTACACCTTCACGAACGGCTCGCCCGACCGGGCGGTCACATTCCAGTCGATTCGCCGGACGTCGTCACCCGGCGAATAGGCGCGGACTTCCTCGAACTCCATGCCCTGACCGCGCACGGCGGATCGCCACTCGCCGGCGAACAGGCTGTCGACCTTCCGCCCGAGCACGATGTGCAGGCGGCGGATCTCGCGCAGCTCGTCGGCGGTCAAGCCTTCCGGCTCCGCGACGTCCACGGTCGCCGCGCCCGCGATGCGCTTGCGAAGCCAGCCGAGCATCAGCGCTTCGGCTGACCGGCGTTCGGTTGATCGATCGCGACCTGGTCGAGCAGGCGCTTGATGATCTGCTCGGCCGTGATCCCGTCGGCCTCCGCCTCGTAAGTGGGGAGCAGGCGATGGCGAAGGACGTCGGGCGCGATGGCCTTCACGTCTTCCGGGAGCGCGTAGCCGCGGCCGTCCAGGTAGGCGTGGGCGCGGGCCGCGGCCGCGAGCGAGATCGACGCGCGGGGCGACGCACCGAACTGGATCGCACGGGAGAGCTTCGGATCCACCGATCCGGGCTCGCGCGTGGCCCGCACGATGTCCACGATGTACCGCTGCAGCACATCCGAGATCCGGATCTCGCGGACCAGGGCCTGCGCGACGAGCAGGTCGTCCGCCGTGCACTGGCCGGTGAGGATCGGCGTGGGCTGCGAGCTGCGGTTCAGGACCTCCAGCTCCTCTTCCCGCGTGGGGTAGGTCACGCTGAGCTTGAGCATGCACCGGTCGACCTGCGCTTCCGGCAGCGGATAGGTGCCCTCCTGCTCGATCGGGTTCGGTGTCGCGAGGACGAGGAACGGCTTCGGCAGGGTAAACGTCTGGTCTCCGAGGGTGACCTGGCGCTCCTGCATGGCTTCCAGCAGCGCGGACTGCACCTTCGGCGGCGCGCGGTTGATCTCGTCCGCGAGCACGAGGTTCGCGAAGACCGGGCCCTGGCGGGTCGTGAACTCGCCGGTCCGCGGCTGGTAGATCTGCGTCCCGACGAGGTCCGCCGGCAACAGATCCGGCGTGAACTGGATCCGCGAGAACTTGAGCTCCAACGCGGAAGCGAGCGCCTTGACCGCCGTGGTCTTGGCGAGGCCCGGCACGCCCTCTACCAGGACGTGGCCGTCCGCCAGCAGCCCGATGAGCAGGCGGTCGACCATGTAGCGCTGGCCCACGAGCACGCGCCCCATCTCGACGCGGGCAGCCTCGAACTTACGGGCGGAGTCCGCGACCCCGGCCTCGATCTCTTCTACGCTGCGCATACAGGCCCTCTAGCTGGTCAATTTGTCGAGGAGACCCTTCCAGAACCCCTTGTCGGCCTCGCCCGTCTGCAGCTCGCGGAGCGCGGCGAGCTGGCGCAGCAGGACGATCTCCTCTTCCGTCTGCTTCTTCGGGACGTCCACCATGAGCCGCACGTGCTGGTCGCCGCGGGTGCCCCGCGCGCGGAGCTGGTCGACGCCACGGCCCGGCAGGATGGCGACGTGGCCGTTCTCGGTCCCGCCCTCTACCGTGTACTTCTCGACGCCGTGCACGGTCGGGACCGTGATCTCGCCGCCGAGGCACATGATCGGGTACGGCACGGGCACCGTCACGTACACGTCCGCACCGTCGCGCTTGAACACATCGTTCTGCGCGACGTCGAGCGTGATGTACAGGTCGCCAGGGGGCGCGCCGGGATCGCCGGCCTCCCCCTTGCCGGTCAGGCGGATCTGCAGGCCCGGGTACGCGCCCGCCGGGATCTTCACCTGGAGCTCGCTGACCTCCCGGGTCTTGCCGGTGCCGTGGCACTCCTTGCATTGATCCTTGGGATCGACCACCTGGCCCGCGCCGCGGCAGCCGGGGCACACCGTGCGGATCCGCAAGAAGCCCTGCGCCTGGATCACCTGGCCCGCGCCGCCGCAGGTCTCGCACTTCTTCGGCTTCGCCTTGGCGAGCAGGCCGCGGCCCTTGCAGGCCGTGCAGTGCACGTGATGCGGGACCTCGATCGTCTTCGTGACGCCGAGCGCGCCCTCCATGAACTCGAGCCGCATGGGGAACGCGAGGTCCGAGCCGCGCCGCGCGCCGCGCGCCCCGCCACGCCCGCCTGCCGCGCCGCCCCCGAAGAAGTCGGAGAACCCGCCGCCGAACATGTCCCCGAACGCCGACAGGATGTCGCCGAGGTCGGTGAAGTTCGGGTCGAACCCGCGCCCTTTCAGGCCTTCGTGGCCGTACTGGTCGTAGACCCGACGCTTCTCCTCCGTCGAGAGGACGTCGTACGCCTCCGACGCCTCCTTGAACTTGGGCTCGGCAGTCGGATCACCCTGGTTCACGTCCGGGTGATACTTCTTCGCGGCGGCCTTGTAGGCCTTCTTGATGGTCTGGGCGTCGGCGTCCCGCGGGACACCGAGCACCTCGTAGTAGTCGCGAGCCACGTTCGATGTCCCCTCGGGCGCGAGGTGCGCCGACCGCTCTTAGGCGTCCTCGTACTCGGCGTCGATGACGTCGCCATCCTTCTTGCCGCCGTCGGCCGCGCCGCCGGTCGGGGGCGGGGAGCCGGCGTCGCCGCCACCCTGGCCCTGGTACATGACCTCGGCCAACTTGTGGCTCGCCGCAGTGAGCTTGTCGAACGCCGACTTGATGAGGTCCGCGTCGTCCTTGTCCTTCGCGTCCTTGGCGGCGGTCAGCTCGGCCTGCACCCGGTCGCGCTCGCCCACCGGCAGCTTGTCGCCGTGCTCGGTGAGCGTCTTCTCGACGTTGTAGATCAGGTTGTCGAGGTTGTTGCGACCCTCGATGATCTCCTTCTTCCGCTTGTCCTCGGACTCGTGCAGCTTCGCCTCGTCGACGGCGCGCGCGATGTCCTGCTCGGAGAGCCCGGAGCCGGCGGTGATGGTGATCTTCTGCTCGCGGCTCGTCGCCTTGTCCTTGGCCTGGACGGCGAGGATGCCGTTCGCGTCGATGTCGAACGTGACTTCGACCTGCGGGATACCGCGCGGGGCGGACGGGAGGCCGTCGAGGCGGAAGTTCCCGATCATCCGGTTGTCCCGCGCCATGGGACGCTCCCCCTGGAAGACGTACACGTCCACCGCGGTCTGGTTGTCCGCGGCGGTCGAGAAGACCTCCTTCTTGCTGTGCGGGATCGTCGTGTTCCGGGGGATGAGCACGGTCATGACGCCGCCGAGGGTCTCGATGCCGAGCGAGAGCGGGGTGACGTCGAGGAGGAGCATGCTCGTGACGTCCCCCGAGAGGACGCCGGCCTGCACCGCGGCGCCGATCGCGACGACTTCGTCCGGGTTCACCGAGCGGTTGGGCTCCTTGCCGAAGAGCTCCTTCACGCGCTTCTGGACGAGCGGGATGCGGGTCGTGCCGCCGACGAGCAGGACTTCGTTGATCTGCTCCTTGCTGACGCCCGCGTCCTTGATCGCCTGCCGGCACGGCTCGAGGCTGCGCTCGACCAACGGCGTGATCATCCGCTCGAACTCGGAGCGGGTCAGGTTGCGCTGGAGGTGCTTCGGGCCCGACGCGTCCGCCGTGAGGAACGGCAGGTTGATCTCCGCGCTCTGCGCGCTCGATAGCTGGATCTTGGCCTTCTCGGCCGCGTCCTTCAGGCGCTGCAGCACGATCGTCTGGCCCTTGACGTCGATGCCCGTGTCCTTCTTGAACTCGGCCGCCATCCAGTCGACGAGCAGGTCGTCGATGTCGTCGCCGCCGAGCCGCGTGTCGCCGTTGGTCGCCTTGACCTCGATCACGTCGTCACCGACTTCCAGGATCGAGATGTCGAAGGTACCACCACCGAAGTCGTAGACCGCGATGATCTCTTCCTTCTTCTTGTCCAGGCCGTACGCGAGCGCCGCCGCCGTGGGCTCGTTGATGATGCGCTTGACGTCGAGGCCGGCGATCCGGCCGGCGTCCTTGGTCGCCTGGCGCTGGCTGTCGTTGAAGTACGCGGGGACCGTGATGACGGCTTCCGTGACCGATTCGCCCAGGTACGCTTCTGCGGCGCCCTTGAGCTTCATGAGGATCATCGCCGAGATTTCCTGCGGCGAGTGGTCCTTGTCACCGATGCGGATCCGGCTGTCGCCCGTGCTGCCCTTGACGACCTTGTAGGGGAGCCGGGAGAGCTCCTTCGACGCTTCGTCGAAGCGACGGCCGATGAGGCGCTTGGCCGAGTAGACGGTGTGCTCGGCGTTCGTGATCGCCTGGTTGCGGGCCACGGCGCCCACCATGCGCTCCCCGTCCTTGCCGAACGCGACGACGGACGGCGTAGTCCGCGCGCCCTCTTCGTTGACGATGACGGTCGGAGAGCCGCCCTCCATGATGGCGACGACGGAGTTCGTGGTTCCGAGGTCGATACCGATGATCTTGCCCATGAGACCCCCTGAACTTGGATTCCCCGCTACTGCGCGGGAGGATGGATGCGCCCCCCCTGTCGAGCTTCGAGCGGGGGGCTGAACCGAACGCGGCGGAACCTAGGCACCCGACATCCGCCGTCAAGCGAAGTCGGGGAGCGTCCGCCCACGGAGAGACGGTAGGGACGGGAGGGTCCTGCGGCAAGGCCCGATCGACCGGTGGATCCCGCGGAGGCGCGACAGGAGCGATCGCCCCTTGCCTGCCGTCGGATGGGTGTTTACCTGAGCCGCGCCCCGGAAGGCGCCACACGTGCCACTTCGGGAAAATGGCGTCATCTTCCACGTTCCAGGGGACCCCCCCGCGAACGACCGGCGCCAGCTCACCCTTCTGTCAGAATTCGGAGGCACTCCATGGCTTCGTTCCGTCCGCTCTACGATCGCGTCCTCGTGAAGCGGGTCGCCAGTGAGACCAAGACCACGGGTGGTCTGTTCATCCCGGAGACCGCCAAGGACAAGCCGCAGCAGGCCGAGGTGATCGCCGTCGGCACCGGCCGGCTCACGGACGACAACAAGGTCCTGCCGCTCACCGTGAAGCAGGGCGACAAGATCCTCTTCGGCAAGTACGCCGGGGACGAGATCAAGATCGAGGGAGTCGAGCACATCATCCTGCGCGAGTCCGACATCCTGGCCGTGCTCGAAGGCTGAGCCGCTCCCTCCCCTTCCCCTCAAATATCCGGAGATATCTACATGGCCGCGAAGGACATCCAGTTCCGCGAGGCGGGTCGTAACGACGTGCTCACCGGCGTCAACATCCTGGCGAACACCGTCCGCGTCACGCTCGGCCCCAAGGGTCGCAACGTGGTGCTCCAGAAGAGCTTCGGCTCCCCCGTCGTCACCAAGGACGGCGTGACGGTCGCGAAGGAGATCGAGCTCAAGAACAAGTTCCAGAACATGGGCGCCCAGATGGTCAAGGAGGTCGCCTCCAGGACGTCGGACGTCGCCGGTGACGGTACCACGACCGCGACCGTGCTCGCGCAGGCGATCTTCACGGCGGGCTCCAAGCTCGTCGCGGCCGGCGCGGACCCCATGGAGCTCAAGGCCGGCATCGACAAGGCGGTCGCCGCCCTGTCCGCCGAGATCAAGGCCCACTCCCGCCCGTGCGAGGGCCAGACCGAGATCGCGCAGGTCGCCACCATCTCCGCGAACGGCGACACCGAGATCGGCGCCATCATCGCCGAGTGCATGGCCAAGGTCGGCAAGGAAGGCGTCATCACGGTGGAGGAGGGCAAGTCCCTCAAGACCGAGTCCGACATCGTCGAGGGCATGCAGTTCGATCGCGGCTACCTCTCGCCGTACATGGTCACGGACCAGGACCGGATGGAGGCCGTCCTCGAGAACCCCTACATCCTCGTGCACGAGAAGAAGATCTCGTCGATGAAGGAGTTCCTCCCGCTCCTCGAGAAGGCCGCGGAGAAGCAGCGCCCGCTGCTCGTCATCGCGGAGGACGTCGAGGGCGACGCGCTCGCGACGCTCGTGGTCAACACGATCCGCAAGACCATGGTGGCCGTGGCCGTGAAGGCCCCGGGCTTCGGCGACCGCCGCAAGGCCATGCTCGGCGACATCGCAACCCTCACGGGCGCGAAGCCGGTCATGGAGGACCTCGGCATCAAGCTCGAGGGCATCTCGCTCGAGGACCTCGGCTCGGCCGAGCGCGTGACCGTCGGCAAGGACAACACGACGATCATCGGCGGCGCGGGCTCCAAGGGCGAGCTCATGGCGCGCGTCAAGCAGATCCGCGGACAGATCGAGGAGACGACCAGCGACTACGACCGTGAGAAGCTCCAGGAGCGCCTCGCGAAGCTCGTCGGCGGCGTCGCCGTCATCCGCGTCGGCGCGGCCACGGAAGTCGAGATGAAGGAGAAGAAGGCCCGCGTGGAGGACGCTCTCAACGCGACCCGCGCAGCCGCCGAGATGGGCATCGTCGCCGGCGGCGGCGTCGCGCTCATCCGCGCCCAGAAGGCGCTGGACGGCCTGGAGCTCAAGGGCGACCAGCACTTCGGCGTCGACATCATCCGTGAGGCGTGCGAGGCCCCGCTTCGGATCATCGCGCTGAACGCCGGCACCGACCCGTCGATCGTCGTCCACAAGGTCCGCGAGAGCCAGGGCGGCAACGGCTGGAACGCGCAGGACGACAAGTACGGCGATATGTTCGAGATGGGCATCATCGACCCCACGAAGGTCACGCTGACCGCCATGGCGAACGCCGCATCCGTCGCGGGCCTCCTGCTCACGACCGAAGCGATGATCGCGAGCAAGGCCGACAAGGACGACGGCGACGACGACTAGCCGTCTGATCGGGTAGGGTGACGGGCGTCGGATCGCATGCGGTCCGGCGCCTTCTTCTTTTCGGGGGGCCGGGATGGTGGACGGGGCGCAGGTCACGCGGGAGGGCGACGTCGCCGTGCTCACGCTCGCTCGGACCGACCGGTCGAACGCGCTGGACGAGCGCCTGCTGGTCGCTCTGCGCATCGCGGTCCTCGATCTCGCCGACCGGCCTCCCCGCGCCGTGATCGTCCACGCGGCGGGGCCCGACTTCTGCATCGGGCTCGACCTCGCGCCGGAGAACCCGCTGATGGGGGTGCTCGAAGCCCACGTCGTGAAGGGCGACAAGTACGGCCTGCAGGAGCGGGTGGGGAAGCTGCGCAACGCGCTCGACGGGATCGCCCGGCTCCCGTGCCCCGTCATCGCCGCGATCGAGGGGCGCTGCCACGGCGCGGGCATGGAGCTCGCTCTCGCCGCGGACTTCCGCGTGGTCGCGGAGGGCGCGGACCTGTGCCTGGACGGGACGGGCATCGGGCTCGTGCCGTTCGCCGGGGGGATCACCCGCCTGGCGCGCGCGGTGGGTCGGGCGCGCGCGACCGAGATGGTGCTTCTCGAGCGGCACCTGTCGGCGGACGAAGCGCTCTCCTGGGGCCTCGCTACGCTCGTCGCCCCCGCGGGCTCCGCGCTGGAGATGGCGCATGCCCTGGCCAACCAGCTGTGCCGTGCGCCCACGGTCGCGCTGCAGCAGGCGCTCCTCGCCCTGCGCGCGACGGAGGAGCCAACGGATCGCTCGTTCGCCTCCGAGACCCAGGCCGCCACCCTCACCATGATGAAGAACTTCCAGGGGGCGCTCGGCGCCTGGCGGAAACGCGCCTGGAAGTAGGAGGATCTCCGTGACCGAGAAGCAGGACCGCGCGGTCCGCGTCGTCGTGACGCTGGCGTCGGCGGCGGCGCTGAGCCTCATCTCCACGCCCGTCGAGTGGTGGTGGTTCCACTTCGTCGTGTACCTGCCGATGCTGTGGGTGCTCCGGGCGGAGACGCCGCGCGCGAACTTCTGGTACGGCTGGTTGTACGGCGCGTTCGAGATGGCGCTGATCTTCCGCTGGCTCGTGGGCACGATCACGATCTTCGCGGGCACGCCCATGCCGACGCTCCTCGGGATCGTGGCGTTGCTGGCGTTCAGTGTGGCATTCGGCTTTCCGGCGGCGGTGGTGTGGGCGTCCGTACACCCGCTGCGGACGCGGCTCGGGAGCGGCTGGATCCTGGCGCATGGCGCGCTCGTGATCCTCGTGGACTGGCTGTCGAGCTTCCTCCTGCTGTTTCCCTACCAGCACGGCGTGACCATGTACCGGACCCACGCGCTCTGGCAGGTCGTCGCCGTGACCGGGATCTGGGGCCCCACCTTCCTGATGTACTTCTTCAACGACGCGTTCGGCGAGGCCATCTACCGGCGGCGCGAGAATCGGCCGATGGCGCCTGCCTGGCCGATCGCGGCCGTCGTCACCGTCGTCGTCGTGTGGCTTGCCGGTCTCTGGCGGTACGAATCCGTGGAGGCCCGGCTCGCCACGTCACCGACGCTCCGGATCGCCCAGCTCCAGTCGTCGCACGGGATGGAGTGGCGCATGCAGGTAGCCACCCGCGAAGAGGCGTTCGCGGAATGGATGGACATGACGCGCCGGATTCCGCCCGGATCGGTCGATCTCGTGATCTGGCCGGAGGGCGCCTGCCCGTACGATCTGAACGTGGCGAACAGCAAAGCCGGCAAGATCATCGGCGATCTGGCGCGGCAGGGCGGCTTCGCCATGATCATCGGGGCCGGCGCCCGGGAGCGCGAGGTCGGCCCGGATGGCAAGTCACGGACAAAGAACTTCAACACCGCGTACTTCGTGGACGCCGACGGGAAGGTCGCGGGGCGGTACGACAAGATGGTGCCGCTGCCGTTCGGCGAGTACCTCCCACTCGGCGACTACATGCCGTGGCTGGCGGACATGATCCCCGGCATTGGCGACTTCGAGGCCGGCACCGTCCCCACCGTGTTCAACACGGGGACGGTGAAGCTGGCCGTGCCGATCTGCTACGAGGCGATCCTCGGCCGCGTATGCCGGCGCTACCCGGATCCCGACCTCATCGTGAACATCACCAACGACGCCTGGTTCCTGGACACCGCGGCACCCCACCAGCACGCAATGCTCGCCGCGGAGCGGGCGGAGGAGCTCGGGATTCCGCTGTACCGCTCGGCGTACACCGGCGTGAGCATGGCGGTCGAGCCGCACGGTGTGATCCACTCGGAGACCGCGGCCTTCGAGGACGTCGCGCGGATCGTGACGCTGCGCATGGCGAAGACCCCGACGCTCTACGCGAAGCTCGGGGACTGGTTCGTGGCGCTATGTGGAGCCGGCCTGGCGGCGGCGCTGATCGCGGCCCGCCGCCGGGCGCTCTAGCTCCGGCGGCGCCGGGTCGCAGCGAGCGCCGCGAACGCCACGCCCAGCAGGCCCGCGGGCGCCCCTGACGTGTTGCAGCCCTTCTCGTCGGGCGTGGGCGGCGCGACTTCCCCGGTGTCGGTGTCGACCTCCCCGCGCTCGTCCGGCCCGCAGCCCCCGGCGTCCACGACCACGCCGGCCGGCGTGGTGGAGCACGCGTCGTCGCAGCCCGGGACGCCGTCCCCGTCGTCGTCGGAGTCGGGGAATCCGCAGCCGCAGATGCCGGGCTCGGTCTTGTCGCCGTCGCCGTCGCAGATGTCGTTGCAGTCCTCCACGCCGTCGCCGTCACCGTCGAGATCCGTCAGGTTGCAGCCGCAGACGCCGGGCTCGGTCTTGGAGCCGTTCGTGGGGCAATCGTCCTCGGAGTCGATGGTCCCGTCGAGATCGAGGTCGGACGCGAGGTAGCTCACGTGGAAGTCACCGTCCGCGTTGCCCTGCATGCCGGCCACGACCGCCACGCCCGACACCTGCGCGACCGCGTACGGCACGCTGTCGCCCGCGGTCACCGGCCACAGGCGCTCCGAGCGCTGGCTGCCGTCGACCTCCGACAGCTGGACCACGCGCCAGACCGTGTTGCCCGTGGCGGAGTCCACCGCGGTGCCGGCGACGATGAACCCGCCGTCCTCGTCCACGGCGATGGCGGTCGCCCGCTCGTTCGCCCCGGTCGTCCCCCAGGTGTAGGTCCACTCCACGGCCCCCGTCCCGTCGGCATTGGCCGCGGAGCTGTACTTCACGACGAGCCAATCCTCGTCCCGGCCTTCCGCGTTGTCCGTGCCGACGTTCTCGTACCCGGCGACGTGCGGCTCACTGAAGGCGTCGATGACGACGGCCAGGGCTTCGTCCTCCAACGATCCGCCGAGGACGCCGGACCACACGAGGGCGCCGAGAGCGTCGTACCGCCGGGTCATGAACTGCGTGTCGTTCGTGATCGAGACCGCGGAGCCGCCGTCCGTGCCGGCGCGCCCGACGACGGTGAAGGTACCGCCCAGGTCCATCGCGCCGTCGAAAGCCTGATCCGGGTTGTACGCCGCGGACGAAGCGTCGAACGTCGAGAGCGGCACGACGTCCAAGCCGTCGGCCTTCGCGAGGCGGGTGTACTCCCACTGCCCCGTCAGCCCGGGGAGATCTCCGCGCGACCAGCCGACCACGAACGGGTCGTTGTTGGACGGCGAGAGGCCCAGGCCGAACGCCTGCTGGTCCGGCGAGAACTGCTGGAGGATCGTGCGCTCCCAGAGCTCCGCGCCCGCGACTGGCTCGTATGCCGCCGCCCAGAACGCCCCATCGGCGACGCCGGAGGACGCGAGGCGGCCGACCGCCGTGACCTGGTCGGTCGTGTCGACGGCGAGGTCCTCGATCCGGTCGTTGCTATCCGTGGCGCCCACGACACCCGAGTCGACGGTGAGCTCCCAGCGCTCGGTGCCGTCCGGGTCCCACGAGACGATGTAGCCGTCCGTGCCGTGCCCGGCCGCGCCGTCCAGCGTGCCGCCAGCGGTGACGTTGCCGTCCCCGTCCACCCCGAGCCCGGTCGCGGCGTCCATGCCGTCCTGCCCCGCCGGACCTGCGATGGTCTTCGTCCAGACCTCGCTCGTCGTCTCGATGTCGAACGCCGCCGCGGGCCCCGCCCACGCGAGGCCGACCACCACCAGGATCCGGACCATCTTCCCTCCGCGCCTCCAGTATAGCCGGCCTCAGCGCGGTCCGGCGTACTCCTCGATCGCCGCGCGCCACCGCATGGGGCCGTTGATCTTGAAGAAGTACGGATCGAGCCAGTGGAGCTCCTCCCAGACTTCGTCCGGCGTCTTCCGCAGCATGCGGCGCTCGACGTACCGATCGAGCCACTCCTCGAAGTCGACGAAGCCGATCTCGGGGGCCTCCGCCCGGATCCGGTGCATGAGCGCGACCTCGTACCCGATGATGTACCAGTCGTGCTGCCCACCCCCGCTGCCGAGATCGAGCCACGCGACGTCCTCCCACTGCTTCGGCGGGTAGCGGTTCCCGAAGCGCGCGCCTCGCTTGCGCAGGTAGTCGTGCGACGCGACGCGCTCGTGCCCGGGACGCCCGCGGTGCAGGAGCGGCCCGCGCGCGATCGCGCGATCGGTGAGGCCGAGCGTGTCGATCGTCACCAGCCCCGAGAGGTAGGCCACCATCCCGGGCCCGCTCGTCGCGACGACGGGGCGGATGCGGCGCTCCGCCAGGGCGTCCCGCAGGACGGTGCCGATGCGCCAGGAGTGGTGATGGATCGTGAGCGGAGAGAGCGAGCGTACCCGGTAGAAGGTGGGCTCGTCCGCCACGAACCACTCGGTCGCGCCGGGCGTGAGGATCGGCATGCCGCGCACCGACAGGCCGAGCGCCGCAGCCAGGATCCAGCCGCGGGCCGGCGCGGCGCGGACCGCCTGCTCCGCCGCGAGGAGGATCCACGGCACGAGCGTCAGGTAGAACCGCCCGTACATGAAGTCGCCGCCGATCCGCAGCAGGTACACCTGCCAGACCCCCGTGACGACGAGGAGCCCGAGCGCGAAAGGCGCCTGGATACGCTCCGGATCCGGTGCCCGCAGGCGGAGGATCGCCCAGACTCCTCCGAGCGCGAGCGGGACGAACGCCCAGCTCCCGAGCGCCCACAGCTCGAGGTACAGCAGCGCCTGCTCGACGTACCATCCGCCACCAGTCTTGGCGTAGAACGTGTTTGGCAGCGCTTCACCGTAGTACCAGTTGGCCCACGCGAGATAGCCGGGGAGCAGCAGCGCGGGGGTCAGGAACGCCGCCACGGTCCGCGGGGAGCGAGCGCGCCACGCCACGATCGCCAGGCCCACCGCCTGGAACAGCCCGTGGTCGAGCCGGCACAGGCTCGCCGCCGTGAACGCGAGCCCCCCGAGCGCCGCGCCTGCGGCGTCCGTCCGCGAGAGCAGCGCGAGCAGGCCCAGGTTCACGAGGAGGGACGCCGGGAGGGTCTCGAGGCCCGTGGTCGCGTACGCCGTGGCGACCCGGTCCACGGCGAACAGGACGGCGGCCCACGGGACCGCTCCGACGTCGCCCCCGAGCCGCCGGCCCAGCGCCGCGATCACCAGCACGTTCGCCACGAACGCGACGGGCCCGAGCACCAGCGCCACGAGCGGCGGCGCGACGCCCGTGATGGCGGTTCCCAGCGTGAGGAGCGCCATCCACAGGAAGTTGGTGTAACCCTGGACCCGCTCGCCGTGGTTGAACACGGGCCCGTAGCCGTGCGCCCAGTTGTCGGCGTAGCGAAAAGAGATGAACGAGTCGTCGAGGAGCGACACCTGGGTCCACGCCAACCCGAGGCCGCCCGCGATCGCGAGCGCGAGCAGGCCGCGCACGAGCCACACGTCCCGGCCGCGCCGGGCGAGCTCCCGGTGGGCGAACCAGATCCCGATCGCGAGGAGCGCGCCGCCGAGCGCAACGGCCAGCCAGCCGTCCTGCAGCACGTCCAGCCAGCGGCCGGCGATCTGCAGCGGCGCCTGCGCGGTGGGTGCGACGTCGTACTGCCCGACTGGGATGGCCACGGGCCCAGGTACCGCGGGGCGCGACCGTTCGCCTCTCGTGCACGGCGCGCTTTACATCTCCGCGCGGGTTCGTTATAGTCAGGACGTCGAGCCGCTCACGCGGCCCCATGCCTTGGAAGACTTCGTCTCCACACCCGCCCCCGAGTGCAGTCACCTCCTCCCCGCGCAAGCGTGAAGTTGGAGACAGCATGAGGAGCTCGAGGGCGGGTGCATGGCATCTGGGTGACCCTGCCGCGGCCCATCAGGCCGCCTGGCGGAGCCACAAACTTTCGGGTCGACCGCGCCCCCGCCCACGCTGAGTGGGGTGAAAGCGATCGGCCCGGTGCGCCACTCTCTCCATTCCTCCTGACTTCGGGTCCGGGCGGCATGCGGGTCGATCGCTCTCCTCCTGCCGTGGCCCCGGTTTCGCGTTAATCGGCGCACCAGGAGTGCCCGTGCAGCAGAACCCGCTCCGCCGCCTCAACGCCCTCGGCCACAGCGTGTGGCTCGACTACATCCGCCGCGACCTCGTCGCCGGGCCCGAGCTCGGCCGGTTGATCCGGCAGGACTCGCTGGCCGGCATGACCACGAACCCGACGATCTTCCACAAGGCGATCGCCGAGTCCCAACTGTACGACGCCGACATCTCCCTGTACGGCCGGCGTGGCCTGGGGGCCGTGGAGATCTACGACCGCCTGGTCCTGCGGGACGTCGGGATGGCGGCGGACGCGCTGCTCGGCGTGTGGGAGAAGACCGGGGGGAACGACGGCTTCGTGAGCCTGGAGGTCAGTCCGCACCTCGCGTACGACACCAAGGGGACCGCGGCGGAGGCGAAGCGGCTGTTCAACCTGATCGCGCGCCCGAACGTGATGATCAAGATCCCGGCCACCGAGCAGGGCCTGGACGCGATCCGCGAGTCGCTGTTCCACGGCATCCACGTCAACGTGACGCTGTTGTTCGGCGTCTCCCGGTACAAGGAGGTCATCTCCTGGTACCTCGATGCCCTCGACAACCGGCTCGGCGCCAAGTACGCGTCGCGGCAGATCCGGTCGGTCGCCAGCTTCTTCGTCAGCCGGGTGGATACTGCGGTGGACGCCCGGCTCGACGCCGTCCAGAAGGACAGCCGGTTCACGCCGGCCCAGCGGGAGCTCGCCCGCAGCCTCGTGCACCGCACGGCGATCGCGAACGCGCGCGTCGCCTGGGGCGCGTACAAAGAGGGGTTTGCTGGTCCGATCTTCGAGCGGATCGCACAGCAGAGCGGCGCGAAGCAGCGGCCGCTCTGGGCGAGCACGTCAACGAAGAACCCGGCGTTGTCCGACCTCTACTACGTGGAGGCCCTCGTCGGGCCCGAGTCGGTGGACACCATGCCGCCGGCCACGCTCGACGCGTACCGCGACCACGGGAAGCCGGCGGTCCGCATCGACGAGGATCCGGAGGGCGCCCTGCGCGTCGTGAGCCAGCTCCTGTCGCTCGGGATCGATCTGGACCGGGTCGCCCTCGAGCTCGAAGCGGACGGCGTGCGCAAGTTCGTGGCGTCGTACGACGATCTGATCGCGGCGATCGAGTCCAAGCGCCGGCACCTCGTGGCGCTCCCGGTATCCGGCGTCTCCCCAGGCGTCTGAGCTACTCGGAGACCGCCGCGGGGATCGACCGCCGCGGCTCGATCGGCGAGACGTCGGCCACGCCCTGCGCCACCGCCGCGATGATCACGCGCTCCCCGTGCACGAGCTCGCGATCCCGGCTCCGCGCCGGGATCTCCACGCGGCCGCCGTGTGTCTCCACCGCGATGCGGCCGCTCGCGCCCTCCCGGATCGCGACGACGACGCGCGCCTCCTCGCCGATGTAGCGGGCGAAGGTGGTCGCGCCGCTCACCTCGTCCGTGCGGACCCGCCGAAAGAGCAACGCGGAGGTGGATCCCACGATGACACCGACCAGGGCGGCCACCGCGAACACGACGAGCGCCGGGATCGGAACCAGCGACAGGAGCAGGCCCGCGAGGCCGAAGGTGACGCTCCCGAAGCTCCAGAACCGCAACGACAAGAAGGGCAGCCACGGCGAAACGTTGAACACGTCCTTCCCGTGGTGCGCGCCGTCCGCCCCGTCGTGTCCGCCGCCTCCACCCCCGTGATCGACGTCCTTGTCTCCGAACCCCAGGAGGGCCGTGCCGACGAGGACCGCCCCGAACAGGAAGGACGCGAGGTACAGCCCGATCATCGCGGCTCCGGGCGGGCTGCGAAGCCGAGCGCCAGCCACCCGCCGATCAGGCATACCCCGCCGATGGGCGTGATGGCGCCGAGCCAGCGGATGCCGGTCAGCGCCATCAGGTAGAGCGAGCCCGAGAATATGGCGATCCCCGCGAGGAACAGCGGTCCCGGTACCCGGGGTCGACCGGGGTGAGCGGCCACGCCCAGCAGGGCGAGCGCGTGGAGCACGTGGTAGCGCGCCGCGGTGTCCCAGACCTCCAGCAGGTGGGGGTCCGTGACGACCTGCTTCAGGCCGTGGGCGCCGAACGCCCCCAGCGCCACGCCCAGCGCGCCGACGACGCCCGCGATCCGCCACCACATGGGGCCTCCCTGCACCGCCTATCCCGGGCTACGCTGAACGGCGTGGACCGCCTCGATCGGATGCTGGCGCTGGTGCGGAGGGAGATCCCCGATCTCCGGCTCGTGGAGAAGCGCGACTCGCCGCTGATGCGCGCGGTCGCGGCGCTCTCGTACCCGCTGAACCCGGCGTTCGCGACGGAGTACACGACGGTCATCGGCTCCACGGTGTACCTGCCGCGCCCCGCCGACCAGGTGCCGCGCGACCAGCTCGCGGCCACGCTCGCCCACGAGCTCGTGCACCAGCTCGACCAGCGGGCGGCGCCGGTGTGGTTCTACGTGAGCTACGGCCTCCTCCCGTTGCCGATCGGTCGGAGCCGGCGGGCGTACTGGGAGATTCGCGCCTACACGGTCGACCTGATGCTCGCGCACCTCCGTGGCGACGCGGCTCTCGAGCGCCGCGCAGACTGGCTCGCCGAGATCTTCTCGGGCCCGGCCTACGGGTGGATGTGGGCGGGAAAGGCGGCGGCCCGCGAGTACATCGCGCCGGCGGTGGCCGCGGTCCGGGCGGGCACGGTACAGGCGGAGGAGCCGTATCGATCGATCCTCACGGCGTGGCGGGGGACCTCGTGAGCGTGAAGGCGGTCATCGTCGCAGCCGGATACGGTACGCGGTTTCTCCCGCTCACTCGTGTAGTACCGAAGGAGCTCCTACCGATCGGTACGCGGCCCGCGCTCGATCTGGTGGTGAGCGAGCTCGTCGGAGCCGGGATCGACGAGATCGTGGTGATCACGTCGCGCCGCAAGCGGGGGATCGAGGACTGGTTCGACCGCGATCCGGAGCTCGAGGCCGTGTTCGAGCGCGAGGGCGCGACCGGGAAGCTGGCGCAGATCCGGCCTCCCGCCGTGA
>CAMCWU010000022.1 GCA_945882675.1 Klebsiella pneumoniae
GGCGTCCACGGTCTCCACGTCGATGCCGAACCAGTCGAACGGGCGCTCGCCGTGCACGACCACGGCGGCGTCCGCCTCGTCCAGCGCCGATCGGTCGAGTGGGCCCGTGAACACGAGGACCTTCCCCGGGAACACCCCCGGGGAGAGACCCTGGCACCCCACCACCAGGTCGGCCTGGCCATCGCCGTCCACGTCCCCGCTCGCCACGGAGCCGCAGCCCTCGCCCGGCTCGTCGCCGTACAGGTGCCACGGCTCGTCCGCGAGCGCTCCGCCGCTGATGTCACCCCCGGCGAGGATCCATACGGCTCCGCCGCGCTCGGCGGACGCGGTCCAGACCGCGCCACCGACACCCAGCTCTGCACCCCCGTCACCGTCCAGATCTCCGAGCGACGTCATCTTCTGGACCATGTCGTACCCGGATTCCCAACTGGAGGCGTGGTCGGCGTTGGTCAGCTCACCCGTCCACGGCCCCACGAAGAAGAGGAGGTCTGCGTCGTTCACGAGGACATCGGTAGCGATCAGGTCCACCATCCCGTCCAGATTGCCGTCCCAACCGGCCATACTCCCACCCAAGCCAAACGTCGTGGCGCGGATGGCGCCGGTGGCGCTGCTCCCATCGTGGTCCCCGACGAGGTCGCCAGGGAAGACCAACACCGCGGACCCATTTACCCTCGTGTCGTCGTCGGCGAAGGTGTAGCCCCACGCCGCCGCAACGAGATCGGGCTCTCCGGAGCCGTCCATGTCAACCCACTCGAGGCGCGCGCCGAGGCGCGGTCGGTCGAAGCCCAGCCCGCTCCCGGAGATGGAGGCCCGCGCTGCTGTCTGCAGCGTCGCGCCGGTCGCCGCATCACCATTCACAAAGTAGATCTTTCCAGTCTCGGGCACCAGGTCCACGACCGCGCCGAGCGCCCCTATGGCGACGACCGCCTCGTCGGTGCCGGACTCGCGTGTGAGAGCGACACTCGCACCCGCAAAGTCGAAGTCGATGTCGCTTGGCCAGTCAGCCAGCCTCTCCAGACCCTCGGCACGAAAAACATGAGCAGACGCCACATAGTAGGGGCTATCACTCGCGCCAGCCGGCGCCCCGACCCCCACCAGCGGCTCGCCGCCGTCGTCGAGGACCGCGAGCTGCTGGCCGAAGTACGAGAACGGCCCCCCCACCGCGACCGCGGGGGAGAGCTCGGTGACGCACGGCTTGCTCGTGCAGGGCTCCAGCTCGGGGTACACGTAGCCGCCGGAATCTTCCACGGGGGAAGGGTCGTCCGGGGGATCCGCGGCCTTGTTGCCGCAGGCCAGTACGAGCAGCAGGATCATCGGTCGGTACCGTGGGCGGCCATCTCGGTGAACACCTGGGGGTAGACGCAGGTGAAGACCGCTCCCGCCAGGAACTCGTACGAAGGGTAGCCCGCCCCCACCTGCATCGGCACCTCACAGGGCTCAACGTACACCGCGATCGCATCGACCCGCGGAGCCGCGATGACATAGTGCTCACAGGTTGTGAACTTCCTGACGCGCGGCGTAGTCTCTCACTGGAGCAAACGCCAGATCTGCCTGCCCCGGACGGCACGCCCCTCGCGTACGTGTGCAGGGCGGGGCGGTGTGACTTCCCCGTAGCGTCGGTCGAGGACCTCGGGAAGCTGCTCGGCTGAGCGCCTCCCCGCTCGGGGCCGCCGGGGATCCCCAGGCGCAGCCGCTCAGTCGTCCGCCGGATCTGCCGGATCCGTGAGCGCGCACAGCTCGTCGCCGTCCGGGGTGCCGCCGCCATCGCTGTCAGCCAAAGTCCGGTCGCTCCCGAGCACGCACTGCTCGAGGTCGTCCGGAATCCCATCGCCGTCGGTGTCGTCCCGCAGCGGGTTCCGCCACCAGGCGATCCCGTCGTACGTGTCGGCCACGGCGTCCGGCGCCCCGTCCCCGTCCATGTCGGCCGCGAGGACGGTGCGCGGCGTGTGCACGAGCGCGTCGAGCACGACCGGCCGCACGAGCGCGCCCCCGCCCGCCGGGATCCACTCGAGCGTCTGCGTCCAGCGCGTCAGCAGCAAATCGCTGTCGCCGTCTCCGTCGAGGTCGCCCGCCCCGAGCCCGGCCCCGTCTCCGCCCGGCGGGCCCGCGCTGGAAACCGGGTTCGCGAGGCCGCCGAACCCGTTCTCCGCGACGTGGATCTGCCCCAGCCCGTCGACGGCCACGAGGTCGAGATCACCGTCCTGGTCCGCGTCGTGGAGCCGGATCACGCGGGGCAGCGCGAGCGGGAGCGCGTGCTTCGGCCATTTTCCGGCGCCCAGCCCCGGGTTCTCGAACCAGCCGATCTTCCCGGCGTCCTGGTCGGCGTAAGCCATGTCGAGGTCACCGTCGCCGTCCACGTCGCCGACGTCGCCGGGCCCGTACGCTCCCTGCCCGGTGAGCGCGGCCACCGGCGCGAAGCCGCCCCCGCCGAGGTTCTCGTGCCACCCGAGCTCGTCGGTCTGGGTCAGCCACGCCGCGATGTCGAGGTCGCCGTCTGCGTCGAGGTCCGCGAGGTCGAACGGCCAGGAGACGAACGGCTCGATCACCTGGCCGGCGCCGAACACCCCGCCGCCCAGGTTCTCGATCCAGCCCACATCCTGCATCGACCCCGCGACCAGGTCCGGGTCCCCGTCGCCGTCCACATCGCCCGCGAGGATCGACGTGGGGTCGAGGGGCTGGTTGTAGCCGGGGAGGTCCAACCGCAGCTCCCACAGCCGGACCTGGGGATCCCAGGTCGCGCCCGCGCCGGCGTTCGCCTGCCAGGCGACGGCATACGAGGCGTGGGCCGACGACACGTCGAGGTCCCCGTCCGCGTCGAGGTCCGCGATCGCGAGCGCGGTGCCGCTGTAGTTGGTGGCGTCGTTGACGTCCGTGCGGCGCCAGCTCGTGCAGCCGCCGTCCCAGACCGCCGGATCTGTCCCGGTGAACCGGATCTCCACCTCGTCCGGGATCCGGTCCCCGTCGGTGTCCGGGAGCGCCGGGCACAGGTCGGACGTGAGCGGCACCAGGGCCGTGCCGGTGTCGGTCGGCTCCTCCGGAACATCGGTGTCATCCGGCACTTCCGTTTCGTCGGTGTCCCCGGGCGCGTCCGTGTCGGGCGGCAGGTCCGTGTCGGGCGCGTCGTCGGTGGGACCGGCCTTCTCGGGCGCTCCCGCCGAGCAGGCCGTCAGCAGGGCGAGGACGGCGAGGCGCATATTTCACTCCGAGGAAGGCACATCCTAGCCGGAGCCGCTGCCAGCCGCTACGCCGGTGAGTCATCTCGGACGTCGCTCGTCGAGCCCCCCAGAATGGGCCTACCGCGTGAGCCCGAGGTCGACGCCCTCCGCGGGGTCGTTCAGGCGCAGCACGGCGCCGTCCACGCAGTAGTCCACGTCGTCCGCGGCGCCGTACACATCATCCGTGAGGATCAAGGCAGATCCCACGGTCACCCAGGTGCCGGTCTGGCTCTCGTCCGAGGTGGCGTCCGGGATGTCGCCGACGCAGCCGCAGCCCCCGGCGCCGTCCGGCGTGCAGGTGTCCGCGCCGACCTCTGCGACGATCTGAGCACAGGAATAGCCGCCCAGGCATGCCCCCGGGATGTCGTACTCGAACGACCCGACGCTGCCCGTGCGCAAGCTGTACGTGCCGTCCTGCGCGAAGTCGAAGCCGCCCGTCAGGAGCACCGTGGTCGTCAGCGTAGCCCCCGGGCAGCCGTAATCGGGGTACACCACCGTGCCCGCGGAGGACATACCATCGACGCAATACGACGCGAGATCCCACACTCCCGTGAGATCGCCGCCGCATGCGGTGAAGGGCTGCAGGCAATCGCTGGACTGGGCCGGCGGCTCGTCCGTCTCGACCGGGACATCGGTGTCGGTCGGGGCGTCGGTGTCGGTCGTGACGTCGGTGTCGATGTCGATGTCGGTGTCGATGTCGGTGTCGATGTCCGGCGTCGACGTGCCGTCCACATCCTTGAGCGCGATACTCCCGCCACTGCACCCGGCCGCGAGGATCCAGAGCCAGCCGTACATATGCGCCCTCCGCCACAGGCGGATCGGGTTCTTCGGGATCATGGGGTGTCCTCTGTCGAAAAGGGGCGCCGCCAGGCGCACGGTGATTAGAGCACGGCGCGGAGCACCCATGACCCCCATCGTGTCGGTCGAAGCCGTCGGCAAGACCTACAAGTCCGGCTTCCAGGCTTTGAAGTCGATCGACCTGCAGATCCGCAAGGGCGAGATCTTCGCGCTCCTCGGGCCGAACGGCGCGGGGAAGACCACGCTCATCAACATCATCTGCGGGATCGTCACGCCGAGCACGGGCCGCGTGCTGGCGGACGGTCACGACGTCGTCCGCGACTACCGCGCCGCCCGCCGGAAGATCGGCCTCGTCCCACAGGAGCTCTCCACGGACGCGTTCGAGAGCGTGTGGGCGACCGTCACGTTCAGCCGCGGCCTGTTCGGGAAGCCGCCCGATCCGGCGTACCTCGAGAAGATCCTGCGCCAGCTCTCGCTGTGGGACAAGAAGGACAACCGGATCATGACGCTCTCGGGAGGCATGAAGCGCCGGGTGCTCATCGCGAAGGCGCTGTCGCACGAGCCGGCCATCCTGTTCCTCGACGAGCCGACCGCCGGCGTAGATGTGGAGCTTCGCCGAGACATGTGGCAGATGGTCCGCGGGCTGCGCGACGCCGGCACCACCATCATCCTGACCACGCACTACATCCAGGAGGCGGAGGAGATGGCGGACCGCATCGGCGTCATCCGCGGCGGCGAGCTCATCCTGGTAGAGGACAAGGTCACGCTCATGCAAAAGCTCGGGAAGAAGCAGCTCACGCTCCGGCTCCGCGCCCCGCTCGACCAGATCCCGGACGCCGTGGCGGCCTGCCGCTGCAGCTCACGGACCAGGGCCGGTCGCTCGTCTACACCTTCGACACGCAGTCGGGCGAGAGCGGGATAGCGGACGTCCTGAGCCGGCTACGCGACCTCGGCGTCGACTTCGTGGACCTGCAGAGCAAGGAGAGCTCGCTCGAAGACATCTTCGTGAGCCTGGTCCACCAGGACGCCGGGAGGGTCGCGTGAACTGGCATGCCGTCCGCGCCATCTACCGGTTCGAGATGAACCGGACCTTCCGCACGATCACCCAGAGCATCGCCGCGCCGGTGCTCTCGACGTCGCTGTACTTCGTCGTGTTCGGGGCCGCGATCGGCTCGCGCGTCGGCGACATCGAGGGCGTGAGCTACGGCGCCTTCATCATCCCCGGCCTCGTCACGTTGTCGCTTCTAAGCGAGAGTATCAGCAACGCGTCGTTCGGGATCTACATGCCCAAGTGGTCGGGCACGATCTACGAGCTGCTCTCCGCGCCGGTCTCACCGGTAGAGGCCGTGCTCGGATATGTCGGCGCCGCAGCTAGCAAGTCGGTGATGCTCGGCATCCTCATGCTGATCACCGCGCGCTTCTTCGTGCCGTACCACATCGAGCACCCGGCGTGGATGGTGTTCTTCCTGCTGCTCACGTCGATCACGTTTAGCCTGTTCGGCTTCTGCGTCGGGTTGTGGGCGGACGACTTCCAGAAGCTGCAGATCATCCCGCTGATGATCGTGACGCCGCTCACGTTCCTGGGCGGCGCGTTCTACGCGATCGACATGCTCCCGCCGTTCTGGCAGAAGGTCGCGCTGTTCAACCCGGTCGTCTACCTGATCAGCGGCTTTCGCTGGAGCTTCTACGGGGTGGCGGACGTGAACGTTGGGATCAGCGTCGGCGTGATCCTCGGGTTCCTCGCCATCTGCCTCGGCGCGGTGACGTGGGTGTTCAGGACGGGGTACAAGCTCAAGTCCTGATGGAAGTGGGCGGAATGGACCGGCTCGTCGTGCTCCCGGAGATCCTCGGCAGGTACGCGAGCGTGCTCCCGGGACAGCTCCCCGTCGCGCTGCTCGGGGCGGCGCTCGCGGGGCTGGCGTGGCACTTCCGGCGTTGGCCTTGGATTCTGCTCGCCCTGGCGGTCCCGGGCGGCCTCGCGCTCGCGTGGACCCAGCTCTCGATCGTGGACGACGCGTTCGTCACGCTCCGCTACGTGGACAACCTGCTGCGCGGCCACGGCCCCGTGTGGAACCCCGGCGAAAAGGTGGAGGGCATCACCAACTTCGGCTGGATGCTCCTGATCGCGGGCCTCTCCGGCACCGGGGCGCTGTCGATCGAGCACGCGGCGCTCGCGTGGAACCTGGCGTCCTACCTGGCGCTCGTCGGCGTGGTGGCGGGCGCGGAGCGGTGGCTCGGCGGGCCCGGCACGCCCCCGCTCGCCGCGGCCCTGCTGGCGGTGCAGTACTCGGTGACGGCGTTCGCGTCGACCGGCCTCGAGAGCGAGCTGGCGGCCGCGCTCCTCGTCGCGGGCGCGCTGGCCATGACCCGGCCGGGCGAGCGCTGGACGCTCGTGGCGGGCGCTGCGTGGCTGCTGGCCGGGCTGGTCCGCGTGGACCATATGCTGGCGTACGTCCTCGGCTTCGCGTGGCTGGTGGCCCGGGAGCGTTGGAGCCCCCGGCAGCTCCTGGCGTACGCGCTCCCCGCCGTCCCCGTCTTCGCATTGTACGCGTGGAAGCTCTGGTACTACGGGGATATCTTCCCGAACACGGCATACGTGAAGGCCGCAGGCAGGTGGTACGGGGACCAGGGCCTGGTGTACCTGGCGGTGTGCTGGCTCGGGTCCCACCTGTGGGTGCTGGCGCCGTGTCTCGTCGCGTGGCCCGCCCTCGCGCGGGGGCCCGAGCGGCAGCTCGCCGCTTACGCGCTGGCTTTCTCCGCGGCGTGGCATATGTACCTGCTGCGCATCGGCGGCGACTTCATGGTCGGCCGGTTCCTCCTGCCGGTCGTGCCGTTCGCGCTGCTCGCGGCGGCGCGGGTCGCAGCGCTGCTGAGTTCATCTCCTCGAAACAGACGTTTCGGGCTCGCGCTCGTTCTGCTGATGGGCGCGACCGCGCGGGGCGGCCCCCTCGTCCGGCGCGGCGGAGAGGAGTGGTACCTCGCCGACGAGAGCACCGTGTACCCCGTGACCGCGCTTTCGCCGCTGAAGATCGACCATGCGCACTTCAACGTCGGCCACGCCCTGCGCGACGTGCTGACGGAGCGCGGGATCACGCCCGTCATCGCCACGAGCGGCATCGGGATGGTCGGCTTCTACTCGGGGCTCGAGGTGATCGACGCGCTCGGCCTCACCGACCGGACGGTCGCGCGCACCGGGTACTACAGGCGGGGGAAGCCGGGTCACGAACGGGTCGCCCTACCGGAGTACCTGGACCAGCGGCGCGTATTCCTCATGCGGGGGGACCCCGGGCCCGGCCAGCGCGCGCTGCACCGGTTCGACCTCCCGGGCAGCTTCCGTGGCGCCCGCGGCGTCTGGTTCCTCCGCCGCTACGACGAGACCCTCATGCAGCAGATCGCCCGGGACGCCCCGGAGATCCGCTTCACGCGCTTCCGCATCTGGGTCCGCTCCGACCTGTTCCCGCGCCTCCGCACGATGGACCCCGTCGCCGCGAGAGAGGAGCTCGCACGCCTCGATCACTACTACTGGGACCTCAACGGCCACGACGCGCTGCGGGCGGAGTTCGTCACCCGCATCGAGGCCCTCGAGGCGCGCTGACCGTCGCCGTGCCGGACGTCGCAGGCTGGCGCCTGGAGCCGCTGAACGGTCCCGACCCCGAGCACACCGACGTGCGGGACTGGGTGTGCGAGATCCTGTCGCCGGGAGCGGCGAACGCCCGCCGGGATCGCGTGCGGAAGCCGGATCTGTACGCCTCAAGGGGCGTCGCGCACCTGTGGATCGTCGACCCGCACGCGCAGATCCTGGAGGTCTATCGGCTGGAGGGCAGCACGTATGCCCGCATTCAGGCGTTCGTCGGGCTCGCGACCGTCCGCGCGGAGCCGTTCGAAGCCGCGGAGCTCGACCTCGGGCGGTGGTGGGGCCCACGGCCGCTGGATCCGTAGGATCTGGGCGCCTCCCCCGCAAGCGGGGGCCGGCCTCTCTCGGGGGTCGGCTTCGCCTCCGTCGCTCGCGGAAGTCACGTTCGATCCCGATCCGCGGCATGGCAGGCCGCTTCGCGACCCCGCGCTCACCGCGCGGGCCCCTCGGTCCGCCTGGCGCGGGCCCTCCAGCGCGGCCGGTGACCAGAGCCGGCTCGAACCGCACGGAACGGAAGCAGAGCCCTCACGAACCGCACGAATCGGCCGCGATCGGCTCCCAGCCCGCGCGGCGCGCCCCGAAGACCGGTGTTTCATCGTCAGCGCAGGCGTCCACACGCCCCGCGGAGGCCCGCATCGTGCGGTTCAGCTCGGCTCTGCTCGGATTTCGTGCGGTTCGGGATGGCTCTGCTTCGGCTCGAAGCCGCGGGCCACCCGCCGGGGTGGAGCAACCTCTCGTTTCGCGAATCCCTGCCAGTTATGACGTCATAACTGCCGGAGTTTGTCCACCCCACCCACCACGCGCCCGATGCCAGGGCGCACGGCTTCACCTCACCGGGCCTTCGCGCTCCGCGCGAGCGTCGCTCGCTCGGTCGTCGCTCTGCGCCCTTCGGGCGCTCGCTCCTTGTGGCTCGGAGCCCGGCCCTGGTCGGAGCCCTGGCAGCCCGGCACGGGCTCGAGCCCCCCAGATGGACCCCGAGAGCGAGATCTACTCGACGTCCGGCATCTCCCGGTCCTCGATCCCGCGCGTCCCCCGGGTCAAAGCGGCGACCCGGCTCTCCGCGGCTTCGAGCTGGGCATGGCACTGCTGCGCCAGGGTCATCCCCTCCTCGTACAGCCGCAGGGCTTCTTCCAGCGGGACATCGCCAGCTTCCAGCCGGCGAACGCGCCGCTCCAGCTCGTCGAGGGCGCCCTCGAACCCGAGCTCGGTCTCGGCCGGCATCAGGTGTCCGCCAGGACGCGGATGCGCTCGATCTTGTCCAGCAGGAACGTGCGGTTCTCACCGCTCTCCCGGTCGAGGCCCACCAGCACCGGCACGGCGTCCCGGAACGCGAGCCGCTCCGGCTGCACCGTGAGCGCCAGCCGCTCCCCCGTCTTCGCGATGTACACCATCTCGACGTCGTGATCCTTCGACATGGCCTTGTCGAGGACCTGCCGGGCTTCCGTCGCGTTGACGAGCGGCGGCAGGTCGGGCTCGGGAGCGCTCGCGGCGGTCCGGGTGCCCGGCACGGCGCACAGCAGCTCGGGAGCGATGGTCTGCGCGGCCTTTCCGGCCGGGTCGATCGCCTGCTCACGGGCCTCCGCCACCAGCTTCTGCAGGTGCGCGCGGGCGGTCGCCTGCGTCGGATCGCCGGGGTAGTTCCGGACCTCCTTGCTCGGCGCGAAGCCCGTGTCCCCGAGGATCGCGGCCAGCTCTTCCTTGCGGCGCCGATCCACGCCGTACATGCCCGGCGCGAACCGGTGCAGCAGGTACGGCTTGATCCGCTTGTGGCTCTCGAGCCGGCGGATCTGGCTGCGGTGCACGGTCATCAGCATCAAGTCGTGGAACTCGACATCGCCGCGGTGGCCGATCCAGCCCTTGAGCGTGGACTCGACGTTGTCGGGCAGGCCGATCTGGCTGTTGTCGCGCAGGAACTGGAGCACGTCGTCCCGGCGCCAGCCGCGCTCGATCGCGCGCTCGATGCTCGACTCCGTGATCTTGTAGGTGTTCGCCCGATCGCAGCCGATGAGGTCCGCGAGCTCGCCGATCCGGAACAGCAGGATGGGCGCGAGGCCCGCCGGCGCCATGATCTCGAAGCTCGGCGTGAGGTAGAACTGACGGAACCCGTCGTCCTCCGCCGGCTCCAGGAGCTGCCGGCCGCGCGGCGTGAGCCGGTAGAACTTCTCCTGGCCCCACTGCCCCATCTCGAGGAGGCCGCAGCGCACCAGCGGCGCGAACGACCAGCTCTCGCGCTCGGAAGTGCGGGTGGGAGCCCAGTTCCCGCGGGTGAACCGCTCGCGCCAGTCCTCTCCGCGGCGCCAGCGGCGGTACAGGCCCACGAGCGGCCGCTCGGCCACCCAGGAGCCGCCCTGCAGGTTGGTGTTGGCGCCGAACGCCGCCAATGCGCCGCCAGATCCACCCGGGGCGCCCTTTCCGTCCGCCTTGACCTGCGTCGCGGCGTGCACGGCCCACAGGATCCACTCGCCGTGCTGGAAGCGCTTCTCGAGCGCGCGGAACAGGAGATCGCGCTGGTCCTCGGCTTCGAGCTGGAGCCACTCCTCCATCACGTCGCGGTTCATGGCGAGGTACTCGCCGCGCAGCTCGATCACGCCGTGCATCATCAGGAAGTCGAGGTGGAACGCGAACAGGTCGCTGTCCGGCTCCCAGATCTGGGCGAAGAAGGCGTCCATGACCTCCTGATCGACGCGGTAGACTTCGTGCCGCTGGGTCAGGCGCGGGTTGCGCTGGTCGATATACGTCGCGAACGTCGTGATCGAGAACTCGAGGGGCGGGCAGAACGGCCGCGACTCGAGGACCTTCACGTCCGGGTGGCTGAAGGTCGGGAGCGTCAGCTCGTCGCCGAGCTCTTCCAGCAGGCCGTCGATCAGGGGCTCGGGGACCAGGTAGAAGAACTGATTGTCCTGCTCCTGACTGGCGAACACGAGGCCGCGGTTGGCGAGCGAGAGCATGGCGCGCGACCACTCGCGCTCGTGGCCGCCGAACGACAGCGAGAGCTCGCGGTGGAGATCGTCCGCGTGGGCAACGCCGCCCGCCTGGAGCAGCGCGGCCATGGCCTTGCGTTCGCGCTCCTGGAGCTGCTTGACCACGCCGCCGATGCGGTTGCCCTGGGCGAGCGCGCGCACCGTGAGCTGGATCATGCGGTCGCCGCCGCCGATCCGGCCGGGGTGGCCGCCGAGGCCGCGGTAGATCGCGCCGACGAGCGACTCCTGCATGCGGGAGAGCCAGCTCCCGATGTCGTCGAGCTGGCCGCGGCTCAGCTTGCGCCGGCGGGCGGCCGCGGAGCTCGGGGCCTGGCGGCGCGCGCGGGTCGACCGCTTGCGGTACGGATTGCGCCCCGAAGCCGGTATCTGCACCTGCGGACCCTGGAGCTCCGCCTGGGGACGCCGGCCGCGGCGCCCGTTGTCGTCGCCCTCCGCGACCAGCAGATCGTCCCCGAACTCCGGCGTGCGCGCGCGACGCTGCTGGGGCTCGCGCTCGCGCTCCCCGCGATGGTGCTGCTGCTGACCGTCCCGGTGCTGCTGCGGACCGTCGCGGTGCTGCTGAACTTGAACGGGCGGGCCGCCGTCGTCCCCGCGGCCGCCCCGCCGCCGCCGTCGCCGGCGGCGCCGCTTGCCCCCCGGTCCGTTGTCGGCGTTTCCCGGGGCGTCGTACTCGTCGGCCATCTGAGGTCCTGTCATGAACGGCGCGATGCGCCTGAGGAGCTAGCCCAAGTAACTAGCGGACGGTCGCAGGCGCGCGGACGCGGCGCCGGACCGGCGTGTTTTCAACGGAAGGACCGCGGCTCTCGGGCGCGGGGCGCTCGGCGCGGGTGGCGTCCGGCTCGGACGGGCGAGGATCCCCGGACCACTCGTCGATCTGGTAGCGGTAGCCCTGCTCGGTGAGGAAGAGCTGCCGCTTCATGGCGAACTCCTGCTCTTTGCTGTCGCCGGTGACGACCGTGTAGAACAGGGCGTAGCCCTTCTTCGGCCGCAGGATCCGGCCCAGGCGCTGGGCTTCTTCCTGCCGGCTGCCGAAGCTGCCCGAGACCTGGATGGCGACGTTCGCGTCCGGCAGATCGATGGCGAAGTTCGCCACCTTGCTGACGATGAGGCAGCGGATCTCACCGCGCTTGAAGCAGCCGAACAGCCGATCCCGCTCGCGCTGGGGCGTCTGCCCGGTGATGAGCGGCGCGCCCAGGTCCCTGGACAGCGACACGAGCTGGTCGAGGTAGGTGCCGATGACGAGCACATTGTCCTTGATGTGCTTCTTCGCCAGCTCCCGGACGACGTTGAGCTTGACCGGGTTCTCCGACGCCATGCGGAACTTCTCGGTCTCCGACGCGTCTTCGTATTTCGCGCGGTCTTTCTTCGTGAAGGGCACCCGCACTTCGTGGCAGCGGGCCTCCGCGACGAAGCCCTGGCGCTCGAGGATCTGCCACGGGAGATCGTACCGCTTGGGGCCGACGAGCGAGAACACGTCGCCTTCGCGGCCGTCTTCGCGCACGAGCGTGGCTGTGAGGCCCAGGCGCCGGCAGCCCTGCAGCTCCGCGGTCGCGCCGAACACCGGCGCGGGGAGCAGGTGCACCTCGTCATAGACCAGGAGGCCCCAGCGCGGATCGCGGAACAGGTGCATATGCTCGTAGTCGACGTCCTTGCTCCGCCGCCAGGTCAGGACCTGGTAGGTCGCGACGGTCACCGGCCGGATATTCTTCTCCTCTCCGGAGTAGATGCCGATCTGGTCGCGGGTGAGCGTGGTCTTGTCGAGCAGCTCGGCGACCCACTGGTTGACCGCCGACTGGTTGTTGCACAGGATCAACGTGTGCTGTTGCACGGTCGCCATGGCGACCATGGCCACCACGGTCTTGCCGGCGCCGCACGGGAGCACGACGACGCCGTGGCTGCCCGCGGGCCGCCCGCCCATGAACCAGCGATCGACCGCCACTTCCTGGTATGCGCGGATCGCGAACGGCGCGCCGGAGCCGAGCATGGTGCTGCGCAGCGCCATGGGGACCGGGTCGCCCTCGGCGAAGCCCGCGACGTCTTCTACCGGCCACTTCTCGAGCATCATCCGCTGCTTGAACAGGCCGCGCATGCCGACGTCGATCTTGAACGCGCGCTTGCCGTCCGCCTGGATGAGCTCCTTGCCGGTCGCGGTCTCGCGGACCTTCTTCTCGACGAACTGGCTCTTGAAGTGCACGCGGATGAACTTGCGAGGATCTTCCGGGTGACTGTGGAGCTGGACCAGGCCCCAGCGCCCGAGCGTGTCGTCGATGGTCCGCAGGACCTCTGCCGGGACGTCGAACTTCGACATCTCCTGCAGGCCCTTGACGATGCCGGCACCGTCCAGGCCAGAGGAGGCTGCGTTCCACAGGGACAACGGGGTGATGCGGTAGGTGTGGAGCAGCTCGGGGCTGCTCTCGATCTCCGCGAACCGCGCCAGGAAGTCCCGGGCCAGATCGAACCTGGGGTGGCGGGTCTCCAATAGGACCTTGCCATCTCCCTGGACGATCAGCGGATTCGATGGATTCATGCGTCGGCCACCGGATGCGCTCCGGAGGGTGTCGGCGATCGCCTTGCTGGCATGGAATCTCCGGGGCATGCCCCGCGAGAGAGGAATGCCGGGAAGCGTTGCCCGGAACAGGAGAGTGCAACGGCCGGGACGGATCCGACGTGCGCGGGGGTCCGCCGACCTGAACGGTCCGGGGGCGGACCGCTGATGGGAAGTGGCGTGGGGGGCGGACGGCCGAAGCGCGATCACCCTAAGCCCTGCCCAGAGTCTAGTCTCTGCATCCCGGATGTCAAGGACAGGATGTGGTTCCGACGTGGAAACGACCTGCGCCTCCCCGGGCGCGATACGAGGGCGTCCGGAGGCCCGCGCGTGGACCCGATCCTGCCGCTCCCGATCCTGCCACTCCCTGACGTGCTCGACGCCGAACAAGCCGGGGGGAAGGCGTGGAATCTCCACCGCCTGCACCTCGCCGGCCTGCCCGTGCCGCCGACCGCCGTGGTCCCCGTGTCCGCACTGCGCGACGCCGCGCGCACGGCCGGGGTGTGGGAGCGCCTGCGCGCGGACGAGCCCGGGGACGCCCTGGGGGATGTGGTGGTCGGGATGCCGCTTCCCGCGGGGTGGGCGGACCGCTGGGCGGCGGTGGCGGCGCGCCTCGGGACGCGGCTCGCGGTGCGATCGAGCGCCGTGGGAGAGGACGGGGCGGCGAGCTCGCACGCCGGCGCGTACCACTCGGAGCTCGGCGTCGCACCCGCAGATGTGGCCGCAGCAGTCGCGCGGGTGTGGGCGTCGTGGTGGAGCCCGTCGGCGCGGGCGCTCAGGCCGCGCGGACCGCCGCGGATCGCGGTCGTCGTCCAGGCCATGCTCGACCCGGACGCCGCCGGCGTGCTGTTCACGGTGAACCCCCTGAACGGCTCGTGGCGGGAGATGGTGGTCGAAGCCGTGTTCGGCCTCGCGGACGAGCTCGTGTCGGGCCACGTGGCGCCGCAGGGGTGGATCGTGCGGCGGCCGCGGCCGAGCCCGCTCCAGCGGCTCTGGTCCCGCGTCCGGTTGGAGGTCGTGCAAGAGGATCTCCCCGAACTTTCGCGCGCCCGCCACGTGATCGGCGGGGCGATCGCGTCGCGGCCGTCGCCCGGAGGGAGCGCGCTGTCGCGATCCGCGGTCCTCGAGCTGTGCCGGCTCGGCCTGAAGGTCGAGCGCGCGTTCGGGGCGCCGCAGGACATCGAGTGGACGCTCGCAAAGGGCCGGTTCGTCCTCGTGCAGTCGCGGCCGATCACGCGCTCGGCGAGCCCGCACGCCCGCACGGACGTGCTCTGGACCCGCCGGTTCATCGGCGAGCGGTTCCCGGAGCCGCCGACGCCGCTCTCCTGGTCGGTGCTGCAGCCGCTGTTCGAGTGGTTCATCGCCTACTCCGACACGCAGGTGCGCTACCTGGGCGGCGGGCCGGCCCTGCGCCTCGTCGACGGCCGGCCGTACCTGAACACGAGCGTGTTCCGCCACCTCGCGTTCAAGCTGCCCGGCGCGCCGCCCCCCTCGTTCATGCTCGAATTGCTCCCGCCGGAAGAGGAGGATCGCTGGCGCCGCAGCTCCGCGATCCGCCCAGATTTGACGGTCTACGCGTCGATCCTGCGCACGACCTGGCGCGAGCGGCGCTGGGAGCGGTTCCGCTGGAACCCGCTGACCAACCATCTGCGGTGGGAGGAGTTCAGGGTCCGCCTCGAAGGCGCGCTTCCCCTGCTCGCGCGCACCCCCGTGAGCCCGACGGACGCCGTGCGCCTGTTCGAGGACCAGGAGCGGCTCCTCCGCGAGTACGTGGGGATCCACCTGTGCTCCCTGCTGTTCGCGAACATGTGGTATCAGCTCCTCGACTCCGCGCTGGCGACGCTCGCGCCGGCGGACGCCCCGTCGTGGATGGCGCGCCTGGCCACGTGCCCGGACGGGAACCTCACACTCCAGACCAACCGCGCGCTGTGGGAGCTCGCGCAGGGCGCGACGGACGCCGACCTCGCTGCGCTGGATGCGCCGAAGGGTGCGTTCGCCGACGGGTTACGGGCGTTCCTCGAGACCTACGGCCACCGGAGCGAGTCGTCCTGGGAGATGTTCGCGACGCGCTGGGCGGACGCCCCGGCCCGCCTCCTCCCGCTCCTGCGCGCGCAGCGGAGCCTGCCGGACCCGGCGATCAAGGCCCGGGAGATGGCGGCAGCGCACACCCGTGCCCTGGAAGAGGTCCGCGGCGCCCTCCCCGCCGTGCAGCGCCGCCCGGTGGACGAGCTCGTCCGCCTGACCCGCGAGTACCTGTTGCTGCGGGAGAACCAGCGCTTTTGGTTCGACAAGCTCATGGCGGCGATGGAGCGGACCCAGCTCTGGCTCGGCGGTCGCCTGGTGGCCGCGGGCACGCTGGAGCAGGCGTCGGACGTGCGCTTCCTCACGTGGGAAGAGGTGCGGGGCCTCGCGACGGGCGGCCTCGGCGGGGAGCCGGCGGCCGGCTGGGTCGCGCGGCGGCGGGAGCAGCGCGAGATCGATCTCACGAAGGATCCGCCAGTGTTCCTGGTCGGTGATCAGCCGGGTTCGACGCCCCCTGTGGGCGGGCGGCTCACGGGGCTCGGCATCAGCCCCGGCCGCGTGCAGGGCCGGGTGCGGATCCTGCGCAGCCTCGCGGACGGCGACAAGCTGCAGCCGGGCGAGATCCTCGTGGCGCGCGGGTTGGATCCGGGCTGGACGCCGCTGCTGCTCACGGCAGGAGGCGCGATCCTCGAGCTCGGCGGGATCCTGAGCCACGGCGCGGTCGTCGCGCGCGAGTACGGCAAGCCCGCCGTGGTCAACGTGGAGGGCGTCATGCGGCGCCTGCGCGACGGACAGGAGGTCACGGTGGACGGCACGCGCGGCGCGGTATGGATCCACCCGTGAGGCGCCTCCTGCTGACCACCCTGAGCCTCGTCGGCACGCTCGTGTTCATCGCGGCGGCCGTGTGGGCGCTCGTGACCCTGATCATGTGGCGATACCAGGAGTTCCTGGTCTTTCCCGCGCCGGGCGGCATCGACGTCTCCGCGCTGGACCAGTCGGCGTCCGAGGTCGGGGCCGACCCGTTCCGCCTCACGACGGACGACGGCGTCGAGATCTACGGCTGGATGCGCCGGCCGAACCCCGACAAGGACCGCCGCTGCGCCGTGCTGTACTTCCACGGCAACGGCGACGTCATCGGGAACAGCGCGCCGCTCGGCCGGTTCGTTGCGCGAAAAGGCTGCACCTTCCTCGCGATCGCGTACCGCGGCTACCCGGGCAGCGGCGGCGCACCCTCCGAGGAGGGCATCGCCCGCGACGCCCGCGCCCTGTGGGAGCACGCGGCGAAGCTCGGCTTCACCCCGGACCGGATCCTGCTGCACGGGAGCAGCCTGGGCGGCGGCGTGGCGATCCGCCTCGCGTCGGAGGTGCAGCCGGCGGCCCTGGTGACGGAGGCGACGTTCACGTCCATGGCGGACGTCGCGGTCGAGCAGTACCCGTGGATCCCGGTGCGGACGCTGCTCCGCTCGCCGTTTCCGAGCCTCGAGCGCGCACCTTCGATCACGGCGCCGGTCCTCGTGGTTCACGGCGGCGCGGACAGCTTCATCCCCCCCGCGCACGGGCGCGCCCTCGCCGCGGCGTTCCCCCACGCGCGCTACCTCGAGATCCCGGCGTTGGGGCACCAGGAGCTCGTGCTGTCCGACGACGGCTGCCGCGAAGCGTACGCTTCCCTCGTCGGCTGGCTCGGTCAGTCCGAGCGCCCGGGCATGCCGGAGGGGTGGTGATGGATTCGGGGACGCAGTTCGGCGTGCTGCTCGTTGGCGTCCTCGTCCCCGTCTTCGGGCTGATGTGGTGGTTCTCCCCTGAACAGAAGGCGAAGCGCCTGCTCCGCGCGACGCCCGCCGTCCCCGCCATGGGGGTCATGCCCGGCCAGCGGGTCAAGATCAGCGGGACGGTGCACCTCCTCGACCACATGGAAGCGCCGCTCTCCGGCGTCCCGTGCGCGTACTGGCGCATCCTGATCGAGGTCCCGCAGGGGAAGAACAGCTGGCGCACCGTGGTGGACGACTCGGCGTCCAGGCCGTTCCTCGTCGACGACGGCTCGGGCGAGGTCGTGCAGGTCGCCCCGGGGGCGGCGCGGCTCGTGGTGGACACGGACCGCACGGGCGCGACCGGCATGCTCGACAACCCCACGGACTCCGAAGCCGCCGTGCTCCGGCGCTACAAGCTCACCGACACCCTGATGGGCTTCAACCGCCGCTACCGGTTCACGGAGGCGATCCTGTACGAGGGCGAGGTCGTCTCGGTGATGGGCGAGGTCACGCTGGCGGATACGGGCGGGGGCACACGACTGGCGCTCGTGGCGCCGCAGGGGGGCGAGCTCGTGGTCTGCGATGCCCGCGGCGTCCACGGCTGATGTCGGCGGACACGATCCGGCCCTTCCTCTGGCTGCTCATACTCCTGTTCGCAGGGGGAATGGCGCTCTTCACCGCGACCGTGGGGGTCGCGGGCGCCGTGCTGGTCTGGCGCGCTCTGCCCGACCAGGTGGCGAAGCGCCGGTTCCGAGCGCTGTCGGCGGTCCGGGCGAGCGCGATCACGCCGGGCGAGGTCGTGAAGATCACTGGGGTCGTCCGCACGATCGAGCCATCCGAAGCGCCGGTGAGCGGTGCGGCGTGCGCGTGCTGGGAGCTGGTCATCGAAGCCCCGGCAGGGAAGAACCACTGGAGGACGGTCGCGCAGGACAAGGGTGGCAAGCCGTTCGTGGTGGACGACGGCTCGGGCGAGGTGGTGCAGGTCTCGCCGATGGACGCGCGGCTCGCGCTCCGCCGCGCCGAGCGCGGGCGCACGGGCTTCTTCGACCCGGCGCGCCCGCGGGAGGCCGAGCTGATCGCCCGGCACGGCCTCGACCCGGGTGGGCGGTTTGGGTTCGGCTACCGCTTCGGGGAGGGGACGCTGCGGGAAGGCGAGCGCGTCTCCGTCATCGGGGAGGTCGCACTGAACGACACGCGCGACGGGCCGCGCCTCGCGCTCGTGGCGCCGCCGGGGAAGCGCCTCGATATCAGCGACCTGCCGGATATCCACGGCTGATCGCCCAGGGCGTGCACCGGTGACGCCGGCGAGCAGGGGGGGTGCTCGCCCAGTATCTACCCACCCGTCTCCGGGCTCTCGCAGCCGTAGCCTCCCTCGGTGATATCGTACGGATACTCGGCCCCTTCGACGGGGTAATAGGCGTAGGGAAACCAATACTCCAGCGAGCCCGAGAGGTCGTCTCCCACGACCTCCAACGCGCCCGCGTTATAGCCGGTCATCAACCCTGATTCGAGGTCGAAGCTCATGGACCAGGCGCGAGACCCGATACATCCATCTATCTGGGCTACCGAACCTGTCGATTGACAGGTGAAGTAGTCCTGTACCAAAGCAACATCCATATAGCTTTCAGAGTAGGAGAAGTACCAGCCACCCAGGAAGCCGAACGCCGTACACGGCCCTCCGAACACCCGGTCCTGAATCGCATCACAGGGGTCATCCGTCGACTTCCACGGGTGCGGGATCGGTGACACAGGGGAGCAATAGCCCGTATCCCCGGTGACGTAGGTCTCGCTGGATGAGTCCGTGTCCTCGGGCGGTGAGGAGGTTTGTTCACCGTTCGAGGTGTCTTTCGGCGCAGGGGTGTCTCGACATCCGACCAGGATATGAATTACCCCCGCTACGGCAACAATCCAACTCCCTCCGCCCGGACATGCACGAGGCGCAACTTGAATGAGCGACCTCATATGAGAAGGACTCCATCGAGGTAGACTTGGTTCTCCCCATCCCCCCACGAGGACCGTCCCGGCCGGATCCTCAGGCCATCGCTGATGGTTCACCGTGCTACCACCTCCGGAGCTCGTCAGGTGCATCCGGCAGGTTCACAGTAGGGGGGACTCGCGAGCGTGTCGCAGGTGTAACATTCGCCTTCGTAGTTCGGACAGGTGGGGAAATCTCCATACGGTGATTCACCGCACGGGGGCTGACAGGACGCCTCATCTGCGAACTCGGCGGTCGAACAGATCAGCTCCGGCATACAATCGGCATTCTCGACACACCCCCCGCCCACCCCGGCCGGAAGCACGGGGTAGTCAATGGTTCCCGAATCAACCTTGGAGGGCGTACTCCGGCCGCATCCACCGACAAAGAAAGCCGTACTAATGATGAGAAACGCCAGCCACGACCTAGGGCAGATCTCTATAGCCATAGACTTCGACTCCATCCAGAAAGAATCCAGTCCCACCGAACTCGTAGTCGTTCCCAATGCCGAGCAGATCATGTAGCGGCACGAATCCAGCATCGCCAGGCAGTGGAGGACTAGGATCAGGATCAATACGAATCTCGGGGGGACTCCACACTCTGTAGGATGGCAGGTCGGCCGGCTCTTCGACGCATTCGGGATCGTAACTCGGGTTTATAAATCCCGCTGGTAAACTGAACTTGCTGGTCAGGGGCGCGCAGCACCGCGAACCCCTAACGAGCGAACTGTACTTGTCAAAAGCCCCTCGAGCAAAATACGAGCCCGCCAAGTACGGCACCGAACAGTTCCAGGCCGCAAGCTCGTTCTCATCCACGGTCTCGGGAACAGATGCGTGTACAAGTCCGCAAACGTGCGTCAACTCGTGAAGCAGCACGGCTGAAAGGGCGATGACAGCGCACAACTTATCTGCTTCTGTCGCATGCTCGTTGCAGAAAACATTCGCATATGTTCCGAACTTCGCACTGATGTCGAATGTTATCCATGGGATCCCCTTGTCGGAGACGGTCCCAGACGCAGCGGCAGGAGGGTCGTGGATATCTGAATTCAGCCTGAAATGCAGCGGTTGAACCTGCGCCCCCACGAGGTACAGCAAAACACAGCCCGTAGTCTCTCCGTCAGCACCCGCAATGCACATTGCCCAAAATATTGTGTCCAGGTTTGCGGAGAGAAATCCCCATGAAGCTTCGATGAGCTCTTGGTAGCATGGAGTACTCAACCATATGTCTGGTGTAAACTGATGTTCGCCGGATTCAGAGCCGCTGAAAACGATCCCAAGATCGGACGGAGGAGGTATCTCGAGATCCGCGGTCCCATCAGGGGCTGGTCCGCACTCTTCTTCAGTAAAACCACACGTCCCCGAGAACTTGCTCACAACGCCTGGATTCGAGTACCCGGGGCCAGCAGGCTCCCACCCAGGTGCGGTGAGGAGCGATCCCGCGGTGGTCCCCCGTAGCGCCCCCCCGTCTCTGGCGAACGGCCCAATGGAGCGAACAATTCCGTCGAGATCGTGGCCCGCCACGAATCCGACGGGACGAGTGCCGTCCCACAGGCGCCAAGCTGGCTGCATGTCTCTACTCCCGGATCTCGACCGTCACGAGGACCCTGCAGGCCTCGATGTCGGTACCGCCAGTCCCATTCCTTACCCGCACGGCCCACCGCCCGTACCGCATGGTGAACGCCGTCGCCGTGAAGGTCGTCGGAAACGTCACGCCGGCGGCCGTGATCTCGGTGCCGATGGCCGCCACGTCGCTCCAGGACGTCGGGTCGTCCGGCGTGTTGCTCTCCTGGGCGATGACGGTCACCCCGAGCGCACCGGTGAGGTCCGCCACCTCGATCAACACGCGCTGCTCCGCGAACCCCAGGACCTCGACGCCGCCGGTCGCGGGGTGCGTCGCGGGCGTCGAGTCCGAGCCCCGGGTGTTCACCTTCCGCCAGGGACCACCGACGCGCTGAACACGCACGGGAGCGGGCGTGATACGCACCCGCGCCTCTGCCGAGCCCGCCAGCGTGCCCGACACCGTCTGCGTGAGCGCTACGAAGCGCACCCACAGTCGCGGGGTCGTCCCTGCCAAGCTGAAGATGTCCACCGCTGTGTTCGAGCGGTTCCACCCCGCCGCGGTCCAGTACGTACCAGACAGCTCCTTCGGCGCGTCCAGGAACTCCATCGGGTTGTTGCTGAACTGGACTCCGATTCGCACCTTCAGGCCAACGATCGCACGGAGAAGCACCGCGACCTTCACGTTCTTCAACGTGCAGGCCAGGATCGGGCCGGTGATGGGGTTATTGAGGTCCGCCGTGGCGTCCGCCGCGACAATGTCCTGGAACCCAGTGTCGATGATGCTCGTTCGTGCCATGATGGTCGCCCTCAGTCCGCGAAGTCGATGATGAGGGTCACCGTGCCCATCTCGCGCTTGGCGCCGCTCGTGTTCCGCACCTTGACCCCTACTTCCACGATCTGTGCAGCGACGTCGAGATCCGTGTAGCTCGCCGGGTACGACGCCCCGTCGCTGGTCCGGCTGGTCGGGGTGGCCGGCAGGTCCGTCATGGCGGTCGTGGTGGCGATGCCATCCTCCGTGTTGCCGTAGATGGCCGCCGCAGACACCGTGAGGTTCCCGCTGCTTCCCTCGAGGATGACCGCAATTCGCGCCTTCCTGGCCCGGTTAACCTGAAGCTGCAGGAAGCTGATGAACTAACCGGTGGTCGTCCCGTCGCTCCACACACCGCGCGTGACCACCTGCCGGTCGCCGGCACTTCCACAACCCATGAGGCCCCCCTCCCGCGCTTTACGGATGCTCAGGCCCTAACTCGCGCCCGCACGGCGTCCATGACGCTGCATGACATTTCCTGCGTCCTGCCATTCGGTATCCAACTCGGGCCGGTTCAAGCATCGACATCGCGCGGCGTCCTGCGTCGCCACCCGGTGCGGCATTCCGGCCCGCCGGCAGGACCGGTGCCGCGCGAGGACCGCGCCCCGTCGCAGGAGGAGGCGCGCCGCGGGCCCGGGCGAGGAGCCCGGAGCGGGCGGCCGCAGGCCGGTCCCGCAGGGACCGAGCGAGAGCGAGCCCCGGAGGGGTCCGACGGCGCAGCCGGCGCCCCCAGCTGCCGCTGATCTTGACACGGAACTTGCAAGCGCCCGACCCGGCGTGGTACTGAATACCCACGAAAGTGCACGGGGGGACATGGAAACGCCGCTCACCCGATACCTGTCCGCGGCGCTCCTGATCGCCGGGTGCGCGGAGCCGCTGGAAGCGGAGCCCTAATGGGAAGGATCGAGTGCGCGTCTGGTCCGGGGGCTGCTGGTCATCCAGGCCGGTCCGGCGATCGAGGGTCACCCGTACGCCATCACCGTGAGCGGGGCGGATCCCGGGACGGACGTGCTGTTGCTGGCGAGCACCAAGGACGGGCCCGGCGGCGTCTGCCGGGGCTGGTCGTGTGTGGAGCTCAACGGCCCCATTTCGGTGGTCGGGCGCGTGACGGCGGACGCGTACGGCAGCGCGAGCTTCCCGCGAGACATCCCGGTGGGGGACGCCGGGCGCTCGCGCTTCGTGCAGGCGATCGGGAGCTCCTCGGCGGTCGACGGGAAGTCTGACGTGCTGCCGATCAGCATCCTGCCGAACACGGTCCCGGACAAGCCGGTCGTGGTGCTCCCCGAGCTGATCCTGGCGCGCGAGGAGATCGTGCCCGTCATCTCGTACGCGGACGTGGACGCAGACGGGGACACGGTCACGCTGGCGCTCACCTGGGTCCGGGAAGACGAGGTGTACGCCTACGACCTCCGCATCCCCGCGGGCGTGACCCTGCCGGAAGAGACCTGGCGTCTGACCGCCACGACCACGGACGGCATCGCGACGAGCGAGCCGCTCGAGCTCTCGATCCAGATCCCGAACCGGTTGCCGACCGCGGCGCCGTCGATCGCGCCCGTGGCGCCCGTCGCCGGCGATCTGCTCACGTGCAGCTGGAGCTTCGCGGACGACGACGGGGACCCGGAGGGCGCGAGCACCGTGCGGTGGCTCGTGGACGGCGCAGAGGTCGCGCAGGGCCCCACCTGGGCCGTGCAGGCCGATCCGAGCCAGGAAGTCGCCTGCGAGGTCACGCCGCACGACGGCTACGGCTACGGCGCGCCGGCGACCGCGACGAGCCGCGTCGCGTCGAATGTCCTCGTGCTCCTCATCGACGACTTCGGAATCGACAAGCTCGCGGTGTACGGGATCGACCCCGAGACGCCGCCTACGCCGAATATCGACGCCCTCGCGGCGTCCGGCGTGGTGTTCCGGGAGGCCTGGTCGACCCCGCTGTGCTCGTCGAGCCGCGCGGCGATCGTCACCGGCCGCTACGGGTACCGCACGGGGCTCGGGG
>CAMCWU010000023.1 GCA_945882675.1 Klebsiella pneumoniae
ACGACGCCGGCACCGACGGTGCGGCCACCCTCGCGCACGGCGAACCGGAGCTGCGACTCCATCGCGATCGGCATGATGAGCTCGACCTCGATCGTGACGCGGTCACCCGGCATGACCATTTCGACGCCGGCCGGGAGCTTGACGGCGCCCGTCACGTCCGTGGTCCGGAAGTAGAACTGCGGCCGATACCCAGCGAAGAACGGCTTGTGGCGGCCGCCCTCTTCCTTCTTCAGGACGTAGATCTCGGCCTCGAACTTCGTGTGCGGCTTGATGGACTTCGGAGCCGACAGCACCTGGCCGCGGTCGATGTCTTCCCGCTTCACGCCGCGGAGCAGGAGCCCGACGTTGTCGCCGGCCTGACCGAAGTCCAACAGCTTGCGGAACATCTCCACGCCCGTGACCGTCGTCGTCACCGTGTCCTTCATGCCGACGATCTCGATGGACTCGCCGACCTTGACCACGCCGCGCTCGATGCGACCCGTGGCCACCGTGCCGCGACCCGAGATCGTGAAGACGTCTTCCACAGGCATCAGGAACGGCTGGTCGACCAGGCGCTCCGGGGTGGGGATGTAGGCATCCACTGCCGCCATCAGCTTGTCGATGGCCTGGATGCCGAGCGGACCCGTGTCCCCTTCCAGGGCCTTGAGCGCCGAGCCGCGAACCACCGGCAGCGTGTCACCCGGGAACTCGTACATGGACAGGAGCTCGCGGACTTCCATCTCGACGAGCTCCAGGAGCTCTTCGTCGTCGAGCATGTCCACCTTGTTCAGGAACACGACGATCGACGGGACCTGCACCTGACGGGCCAGGAGCACGTGCTCGCGCGTCTGCGGCATCGGGCCGTCCGCCGCCGACACCACGAGGATCGCGCCGTCCATCTGCGCGGCGCCCGTGATCATGTTCTTGATGTAGTCGGCGTGCCCGGGGCAGTCGACGTGCGCGTAGTGACGGTTCAGCGTCTCGTACTCGACGTGAGCCGTGTTGATCGTGATCCCGCGAGCCTTCTCCTCGGGGGCCTTGTCGATCATGTCGTAGGCGAGGAACTTGGCCTGGCCACGCGACGCGAGCGTCTTCGTGATGGCCGCGGTCAAGGTCGTCTTGCCGTGGTCCACGTGGCCGATCGTGCCGATGTTCACATGCGGCTTGCTACGGTCGAACTTTTCCTTGGCCATGGCTCGCTCTCCGAAGGGAAGGTGGAGCCCATGACGGGACTTGAACCCGTGACCTCGTCCTTACCAAGGACGTGCTCTGCCAACTGAGCTACATGGGCTGATGGGACGACTTGACCGAAACAACGGCGTGACCGGATGAGCGATCGACCGGGCGACCGGATGAGCGGGAGACGGGGTTCGAACCCGCGACCCTCAGCTTGGAAGGCTGATGCTCTACCAACTGAGCTACTCCCGCATCCGGGTGCCGAGCTTCGCGAAGCAAAAAGAGAGTGGGAGGAGATGGATTCGAACCAACGTAGGCAACGCCGGCGGGTTTACAGCCCGCTCCCTTTGGCCACTCGGGCATCCTCCCAAAACGTGCAGCGGGTCGCGAGACCCACGAAAGTCAGAGAACAGGAGAGCTGGCGAAGGGACTTGAACCCGCAACCTGCTGATTACAAATCAGCTGCTCTGCCAGTTGAGCTACGCCAGCGCGACTGGAGTGCCGGCCCCTCGAACGCAGGCGGTCTTATGGAACTGCCCTCCTCCTGTCAAGGACGTCAGGGACGTTGTGGCGAGGCCAGCTGCGCATCCGGGATGGGCGAGTCGAGGTCAAGCGAGAGGATCTCGGTCGTTTCGGCCAGCTTCCCCTCCCGCCACGTCCGGATCTTCTTCGGGACGACGAGGTGCGGGACGATCGTGGCGTAGTCGTCGAACTGGTGCACGAGCTTGCCCTCCTCGAAGGAGATGCGGCGCACGTGGCCGCTCGCCTGCGAGATCTCGAGGGTCATCGGTCCCGACGTGCGGTCTCCCGCGAACGTCAGGACGTCGCAAACGTCGCCTTCGATCAGGCTCGTGCCGGACCGGGCGAGCTGGTCGAACTCCCCGCGTGCGCCGGCAGCGTCCGCGAAGACCAGGACGAGCGGCACCATCCCGACAGGCGAGGCCTGCGCGAGGAGCTCCGTCGCGCGCTCGGCGTCCTGGCTCGTGAAGCTTCCCTCCTTGCCGGTGCGCAGCCACGCGGTCCCGCCCACCAGGCGAGTCTCGCTGTCGACGCCGTCGCCCTCGGTGACGCGGACCTCCAGCGCCTGGTCGGCGTTGCGGCGAAGGTAGACGTGCCGGGCCTCCAGGCCCCCGGTGACCGACCGCTCGTACTCGAAGCGCACGGTCTTCGCGGCCGCGATCACGTCCCTACCGCCCTTCGCGCCGCCGAGGACGGCCGTGGCCCGGGCGAGGAGCTTCGCGACCTCCGGGTCGATCTCCTCGCGCGCTTCCGCGGGGGCAGCGGACTTCGCGGGCTCGACCTGCCCGACCTTGCGGGAGTCCTTGCCGTCGAGCTCGAAGATGGCGACCGGCTTGCCGATCGCGCTCGCGAGCGTCTTCCCGGCGGAGTCGGCCGACGACTGGTCGGAGTAGCCCTCGGCGACGAGGATGTAGCGCCAGCCCTCGCTCTCCACGTAGCGACGGACGACGCGCGAGGAGATCCCGGCGTCCTCGCTCGTCTTGTGCAGGCCGTTGGCGTCGGCCTTGGACGCGCTAGCCGGCGCCTCCAAGTAGTAGTCAGCCGCCGACGCCGTGGACACCCAGGACGCAAGGCACAGCGCGACGATGCGGCGGTACATCCACTTCCTCCATCTGGACAGATATATGCGGTAGGCGGGGGGTCGTCATGGGGATGAACGACGCCGAGCTCGACCGGGTGGTGGGCGAGCTCGGTCGGCTGGTGGGGCGCAGGCTCGAAGGCGTGCGGCAGCCGCAGCGCGACCGCGTCATCCTGCGGTTCGAAGACGGCACGTCGATCCTCCTCGTCCCGCGGGGACCGCACGCGCGGATCCACACGGCCGACCACCGCCCCACCAACCCGCGGAAGCCGTTCAGCTTCCAGGGTCTGCTCCGTGCGCGGCTGCACGGCCCGCTGACGGCGATCCACCGGGTGCCGGGCGACCGGATCGTGGATCTCGGGTTCGGCGAGCAGGTCCTGCACCTGCGCTTGACGGGCCGAAGCGGTGGTTTGTGGCTGCTCGAGGACGGGAAGCCCATCGGGGCGTACGACGGGCCGGCGAGCACCCTGCCCCCCGTGGCGACCCGGCCGGCGCGCGTCGAGGAGACGCCGCGGTTCGCACCGCTGGACGGGCCCGACGGCTGGAACCGGGCGACGGAGCACTGGTTCGCAGCGCGAGAGCGGGGTGGTGCGGCGCAATCCAGGCGGGAGGCGGTGCTGCGGTCGGCGCGCAGGCACCTGGTACGGCTGGACCGCCTGGCGGAGAACCTGACGGAGGACCTCGAGAAGTCGGAGGCGAGCGCGTCGCTCCGACGGGACGCCGACGCGCTTGCGGCGTCGCTCTACCAGGTGGCGCGCGGCCAGGAGTCGGCGTTGGTGGTCGATCTGGACGATCCGGACGTGCTGCGCGCGATCCGGCTCGACCCCAGGATCTCCCCTGGCCAGAACCTCGAGGGCCTCTACAAGCGCGTCCGGCGCCTCGAGAGGGTCGGGGAGCGCTCGCTCGAGCGGCTGATCGAGGTCCAGGAGCGGGCCGCGCACCTCCGCGCGCTGCTGGCGGATCTGGACGAGACGGCGCCTCCGCATGTCGTCGACGCGCTCGAACGGCTGGTCCCGCGCGAGGGTCAGGCGACCGAGGACGAACGCGCGCTCCCGTGGTCCGTGTGGACGGGGCCGGCCGGTGCGCGGGCGCTGGTCGGCCGGAACGCGGCAGCCAACCGCAAGCTCACGTTCCAGCAGGCGCGCGGGAACGACTGGTGGCTCCACCTGCGCGACAAGCCGGGTCCGCACGTGATCCTGCAGATCCCGGGCGGGGCGTCGCCGAGCCTCGAGACGCTGCTTGCGGTCGCGCAGATCGTTCTGGTCGCGTCGCGGATCGACGTGGGCGAGCGCGCGGACGTGCAGTACACTCGGGTGAAGAACGTGAAGGCGATCCCAGGCGAGATCGGCGGGCGCGTCGTAGTTCACAGCGAGCGGGTGCTCCACGTGGTGCGGGACCCGGCGGCGTTCGGGCCGTGGATCAAGGTCTCCCCGGGCTAGAACGGGACCGGGACGGCGCATGCAAGGGCCAGGACGCCGGCCACGGCGGCCAGCGCCCACCCCGTCCGCCCAGGAGGCGCCGAAGCCGACCCAATGGCCAGCGCCGACCGCGACCCGAGGAGCTGCAGCCCGATCGCCCACAGCGCCCACGCCGGCCACCAGAGTGCGCCGACAAGCAGCCCGCCCGTGACGCCCCACCCCAGCGCGCGGTGCCAGCGGGGCGCGAGAGCGGCCGCGGCATGGCCCCCGTCGAGCTGGCCAAACGGCAGCAGGTTGGTCCACGTGACGAACGCGCCCGTCCAGGCCGCGAAAGCGAGCGGATCGGCCGGATCCACGGTGGGAGAGCCTCCGAGTACCCGCCAGCCGAGCGGCGCCGCGAGCGCCACGGACGGCGTCCCCGGGAGATCCGGCGCCCCGAGGACGCCCCGAATCACGAGGACAGCCAGGATGGCGAGGCCGCCTGCGAGCGGACCTGCCAGCCCGAGCACGAGCAGCGCATGCCGGTCGCGCGGGCGGCCGCGCAGGTGGATGACGGCCCCGAACGTCCCGAACAGGAGCGGGAACGGGAGCAACAGCGGCGCCGAGACGGGCACCCCGTGGTGGCGGGCCGCCCACTGGTGCCCGGCCTCGTGGACGAGGAGGATCCCGAGGAGCGCGGCTGCATAGGTCGCACCGGAGGTGAGCGCAGCGGCGGACAGGGGGTCGGCTTGGCGCTGCCAGAGGAAAGCATGGACCAGGGTCGCCGAGAGGCCCGTCGCAGCCGCGAGCGCCACGGCGACGGCAGGCGGGCGCCGCGCTTGGCGGGCCTCTGGAAGCAGTCCGGAGCGTCCTACCGCCCATGCGGGGCCGTCGCTCACGGGTGCGCCTTGTCCGGACGGGCGCCGGGCGTAGATTGCTCGCGAGCCGCGGAAGAGGTGAAGATCATGAATCCCTACGCAGTCCTGGGCGTGGACCGCGACGCGGACGCGGACGCCGTTCGCAAGGCATATCTGAAGCTCGCGAAGAAGTACCACCCGGACGTGAACAAGGATCCCAAGGCGGAGGCGAAGTTCAAGGAGGTGAACGCCGCCTACGAGGCCGTCGGCGACCCGGAGAAGCGTAAGCTCTTCGACGAGTTCGGCGAGCAGAGCCTGCGCACCGGCTTCGACGGGGAGGAGGCGCGGCGCTGGAAGGCGGCGACCCAGGGCGGGCGCGGCCCGCTCGGTGGCGCTGGCTACGGCGACGGCGTCGACATGGAAGATCTCCTCGGATCGCTGTTCGGATCCGGCGCGGAGCGGGGCGCGCGGCCCCGGCGGGGCACGGACCAGCACGCCGAGCTCGCGCTCGACTTCCTGATGACGGTCACGGGCGGCGAGGTGGACCTGCGGCTGCGCAAGCCGGACGGCAACCTCGAGGCCCTGAAGGTGCGCATCCCCGCCGGCGCGAAGGACGGGGGCAAGCTCAAGCTCAAGGGCCACGGGCTGCCGCCGCGGGGGGGCGGGCCGTCGGGCGACCTGCACGTCACGCTGCGGGTGCAGCCCCACCCGATCCTGCGGCGCGACGACGACGATCTCGAGCTCGACGTGCCGCTCACGGTCGAAGAGGCGATGTTCGGCGCTGCCATCACGGTGCCGACACCGACCGGCGACGTGAAGGTCAACGTGCCGGCGGGCGTGGCGATGGCGACCCGGCTCCGCATCAAGGGCCGCGGGATCCAGAAGAACACGCCGGGCGACCTGTTCCTGGTGCTCCGTCCCACGGTCCCGACGAGCGACGATCCCGCGGTGCGCGAGGCCGCTCGAGTCATCACGGCCGCATACAAGCAGGATGTGCGCGGCGAGCTGAAGCTCTGAGGCGGATCTCTAGCGGGAGACCAGGATCTTCATCACGGTCTTGCCGCAGCCTACGGTATCCCCTGCTTGCAGGCGGGTGACGCCGATCCGACGCCCGTTGTGGTAGGTCCCGTTCGTGCTGCCGAGGTCGCGCAGGAAGATCATCTCCCGGCCGAAGACCTCGATCACGGCGTGGTGGCGGCTGACCTCCACGTCCGTGAGCGGGACATCTCCCTGGCGACGGCCGATGGCGACGTTGCCCGACCGCGTGACGCGGAACACCTTGCCGGCATCGTGGCCGGCGACGACCTCTATCGCCGCGTTGAGGCCGGGCGGGAGCCGCAGATCCTGGCCGATAACGTCCGCGGTCGCGCGGCGCTCACCGGCGTTGCGGAGCTCTACCAGCTCCTCGTCGAGGAGCCACGCGATCTCGAGGCCGCCCGCCCGCGCATCTTCGGCGTCCGGGGCCTCGTCCCCGACGTAAAGCAGCATGCGGTTGCCGCCCACGGCGATCTCCGCCCCGGGCTGGAGCACGACCTCCCGCTGGACGAGCTTGCCGTTGACGAGCGTGCCGTTCGTGGAGCCGAGCTCCTGCAGCACCCACTTCCCGTCCTTGAGCAGGACCTGGCAGTGTCCACCGCTGACGAGCGGATCGTCGAGGATGAGGTCGCCGCGCTTGCGGCCCACCACGAGGGCCCGGTCGGTCGGCAACGGTACGTTGAGGCCCCGGCGGGGCCCCGCGACGATCTGGAGGAAGGCCTGCTCCACGTTCACGCGCTCCGGGCGGCGCTGCGCGCCCTGCTGCCGATCCAGTACTGATGATAGCGGCCCGGAAGGGGGCGGCCCAGCACGTCCTCCAGGAACTCACCCGCTTCGCACGCGGTGTCGAGGTCCACGCCCGTATCCACGCCCATGGACTCGAACATATTCACGAGGTCCTGGGTGCACGCGTTCCCGGCGGCGCCCTGGGCGTAGGGGCAGCCGCCGACGCCGGAGAGAGCGCCGTCGAACATGCGGGCGCCGAGCTGCCATGCCGCGTACGCGTTGACCGCCGCGGTCCCCCGCGTGTCGTGGAAGTGCAGCGCCAGCTTGTCGAGGGGGATCCCGGCTTCCCCGACCGCCGTGACCACCCGCTTGACCTGCTCCGGATCCGCCATGCCGGTCGTGTCGCCGAGCGCGATCTCCGAGGCCCCCGCCGCCAGCAGCGCCCGCGCGAGGTCGATGGTGCGCTGGACAGCGACGTCGCCTTCGTAGGGGCACCCGAACACGCACGAGATGTAAGCGCGAACGCCGACACCATGCGCGACGGCCGTGCCGATCACGGAATGGAGACCCGCGAGCGACTCCTTGACCGTGCGGTTGACGTTCTTGAGGTTGTGCGTCTCGCTCGCCGACAGAAAGGTGGCGATGTTCGAGACTCCCGCGTCGAGCGCGCGCTCGAGGCCCACCTGGTTCGGGACGAGCGCCCAGTACCGCACGCCGTCCACGCGCGGGAGGCGCCGGATCACCTCTGCGGCGTCCGAGAGCTGCGGGATCATGCGCGGGCGGACGAACGAAGTGACCTCGATGTCGCGGAAGCCGGAGGCCACCAGGCGCCGGGCGAGCTCCACCTTCGCGTCCGTCGAGACGACGGTGGGTTCGTTCTGGAGGCCGTCCCGCAGGCTCACCTCGAACAGCCGGACCGCGTCGGTCATCTGCGCACCCCGCACGTCAAAGGTAACACACGGAGGGGCCGCTCCGGGAATCCGATCCGCGTCGGGACCGCTCACCCGGCGTCTTCCCCTTCCTCATCCGGATCGAAGTCGACGATCTTGCGCGCGGTCTCGTACGCGAAGCCGGCGCGTCCGAGCTTCGCGAGCTCCCTGCGGCGCCCGTCGGCGTCCGCGGGCCCGGTACGCCAGGGGCCGATGCGCCGCTTCCGGGCCCACGTCCGCGCGGCTGCGAGGTCGGGATCCACGTCGCGGTCGTCCTCCGCAAGGTCGGCGACCGCGCTGGCGATGGCGGCCGCCGGGATGTGTGCTGCGGAGAGCTTCGAGCGGATGTGGGCGCGGCTCGTTCCCTTTCGCGCCAAGCTGCTCGCCTTGTGCTGCGCGAGCCTGTCGTCGTTGAGCAGGCCGATGGCGGTGAGGCGCGCGATCTCGGCGTCCACGAGCGCGTGGCCGTCCGCCGGGTCCGTCTGGTGGTGCTCTGTGGACCGGTCCACCCGAAGGTAGAGGGCACGGGAGAGCTTCGCCGTGCTCGCGGGCCAGCGTTCGAGGTACCACGAGGCGTATCGCTCGATCCAGCCCGCAGTGATCACCGGCTCGTCCGTCCGTCGCCTCTCGCGCAACGCCCTCCGTCGTGACCGGGATACGCACCGCTCCCGCCGCCGGAAAGGTGCTGGGAGCGCGCTCGCCCGGGTCCACTCCGGACCGCATCTGCGATAGGACGAGGCCATGATCCGCATCCCGAAGACCCCCATCCTCGTCGTGGACGACTACCCGGCGAACTTGATCGCGTTGAACGCCATCCTCGACGAACGGGTGTACGACGTGCTCGAGGCCATCTCCGGCACGCAGGCGCTCGAGATCGCGCTGAGCCGCGACATCGGCGTGGTCCTGCTCGACGTCCAGATGCCGCTGATGGACGGCTTCGAAGTCGCACGCCAGCTCCGGGCCCACCCACGGACGCGGGTCGTCCCCATCATCTTCATCACCGCCGTTCACCTGGACGAGTCGGAGACTGCCGGCGGATACCTCAGGGGAGAAGACTACTTCTCGAAGCCGTTCGACGCCGGCGTGCTGCTCGCGAAGGTGGCGGCGTACGCGAGCCGGTACCGGCGACGGATCATGCCCACCTGACCCGCGCCATCAAGCAGATCCTCCGCCGAAGAGCACCTTCGCGCGTGCGACGATCGCTTCGACCGCGGGGTGACGCACGCGGCGCTCCCCGCTGATCGCCCAGAACCGTTCGCGCAGATCGTCCGCCACCCCGACCTCGCACACGCGGTACTGCCGGGTCACCTCCTCCGCCACGGCGGAGGGCGCCGCGAACACCCCCGTGAAGTTCTGGCCGAAGACCTTCATCAGCGCGCTATCGGCCACCTCCGCCACGATGTCCGGTACGATCCCGTGGCGGTCGAGCCACTCGTCGAGCCCGCGCCGGAGTGCGCTACCCGTCGCCGGGAGCAGCATCGGCGCGCCGTCCAGGCTCGCAGGGAACCCCGGCGCGAGGCCGGCAGCCAGCTCGGGCCGCGCGAACAGCGTGACACCGGACTCGCCGAGCGCATGGTTGAACGCGCGGACACCGCTCCCCGGCGCGAGCGCCGCGTCCGACAGGACGAGATCGAGCTGGTGCGCGCCGAGCGAGCTTAGAAGGTCCGGGATCGGACCATCGCGCACGTCGAGACGCGCCCCCCCGGCTCGCTCGAGCACGGGCGCCAGGAGTTGGTAGACCACGAGCTTCGGCAGGCCGTCCGCCACGCCGACTGTCAGCCGCATCCGCTTCCCGGGTCCGCGGCTGCGTAGCGTCTGCTGGAGCTCGGCACCGAGGCCGAAGATCGCGTCCGCGTACTGCAGCGTGGTCCGGCCGGCATGCGTCAGCTCCAACCGCCGCCCGGTCCGGTCGAAGAGCGGCTCGCCGAGCGCGTCCTCGAGCTGCCGGATCTGCGCGGAGAGCGTGGGCTGCGCGAGACCGAGCTTCCGCGCCGCGGCCGTGATCGTCCCCTCGTGGGCGGTGGCGTGGAAGTACAGCAAGTGATGGTAGTTCAACCAGCCGAGGTCGGACATAGAGCAGCTCTATCAATAGCCTCCATATTATCTGTTGGACCTCAGATGTCCAACAGGTGAGACTTCCGGGTGTGGAGGTGGGATGAGCGAAGTGGTCGCGGATGTCGGGCATGAGCCACCGGTCATCGTCAGAGATCTGGTGTTCGTGCTCACCCTCGCGAGCGGGGCGGGCGGGCGGGCCGATGACGAGCGGGTCATCACAGGCATCGTCGATCGGGTCCTCCATCCTGCCCCCTTGGCTCCGGCTGACCCCTTCTACGCGCGGCTGTTGGCGGCGGCGCGACTGCTCGGGCTCGAGGTCACCGAAGTGCGCGCGTCGTGGTCGGATGCCGTCACGGCCGTCTCCCCGCGGTCTCCTTTGTTCCAGCTCACGGCGGACGGACCGGTCGCGGTCGTGGAGCGCCGCGGTCACAGCACCCGGGTGTTGCGCTCGGATGGCACCGCGACCTGGGTGGCCGACACGCCGGATCGATTGGCCGCCCCGCTCCAGTGGCTGGTGATAGAGCGTGCGCTCACGCTCCAGCACCACCACGACGACCACCCGACGCCGGTGACGCGCCTGTACGCCCTGCTGCGGGAGGAGCGCGAGGATCTCCTGGTCCTCCTGGCATATGCGGCGCTGGTGGCGATCCTCTCGCTGGCCATCCCGGTCGCCACCCAGGTCCTCGTGAACACGGTGGCGTTCGGCACGGTGCTCCAGCCGATCCTGGTGATCTCGGTGCTGCTGATGGCGGCGCTCGGGTTCACCGCCGTGATGAACGTGCTGTCCTTCGTGGTGGTCGAGCACCTCCAACGCCGAACATTCGTGCGCGTCACGGCGGACCTCGTGCGCCGCCTCCCCCGGATCCGGATCGAGGCGCTCGACGGCGTGAACGGGCCGGAGCTCGTCAACCGGTTCTTCGACGTCCTCACCGTCCAGAAGTCGCTCGCGTCGCTCCTCCTCGACGGGGTGGCGCTCGTGATGTCGGCGGTGGTCGGCCTCGCCCTCCTCGCGGTCTACCACCCGATCTTCCTCGGCTTCGACCTTCTGCTCGTCGTGCTGGTCACCGTGGTCCTGGTCGCCTTCGGGCGCGGGGCCGTCGGATCGGCCATCGAGGAGTCGAAGGCTAAGTATGACGTCGCGAGCTGGATCGAGGAGCTCGCGCGCCACCCGCTCGCGTTCAAGGTGGCCGACGAGCTGGCCGCGCGGCGAGGCGACGACCTCGCCCATACCTGGCTCCGCGCGCGCGCCGGACACTTCCGACGCCTTCTCGGTCAGATCGCAGGCTTACACGCTCTCTATGCGCTGGTGACCGGCCTGCTGTTCGCGCTCGGCGGCTGGCTGGTGATCCGGGGCCAGCTCACGCTCGGACAGCTCGTGGCGGCGGAGCTCGTGGTCGCGACGGTGCTCGGCACCTTCCGGAAGTTCGCGAAGCAGCTCGACGCGCTGTACGACCTGCTGGCCGCGCTCGACAAGCTGGGCTACCTCCTCGACCTGCCGCTCGAGCGGATGGATGGGGAGACGCCGGTCGTCGCGAGCGGCCCGGTGGGCGTGGGCCTGCACGACGTGCGGCTCGCGCTCGAAGAGGGCCCGGCGCTCGACGGGGTGGGTATCCAGCTGGCACCGGGCGACCGCGTCGGCATCACCGGGCGGTCGGGGAGCGGGAAGACCCTGCTGCTGCACCTCATGGCGGGCCTGCGCGCCCCCGCATCGGGCTGCGTCCGCTGGGACGGCGTGGACCTGCGCGACCTGCGGCTCGGCGCGGTGCGACGGGACCTGGCGCTGGTGGGCGGGATCGAGATCGTGGACGGCACGCTCCTCGAGAACGTGGCGATGGGCCGGGGCGCGGTCGGGATGGTGGACGTGCGGCGCGCGCTGGTGGCCGTCGGGCTCCTCGATGCGGTGAGCGCGTTGCCCCAGGGCCTCCGCACGCGCCTTCTCCCGGGCGGCGCTCCCCTGACGCGCGGCCAGCAGGCCCGCTTGATGCTGGCGCGGGCGATCGCCGGCAGCCCCCGCCTGCTCCTGGTCGACGACCTCCTCGATGCGCTCGGGCCCGAGGATCTCGCGCCTGCGCTGGACGCGCTCCTCGGCGCCGACCGCCCCGCCACCGTGGTCGTGGTGAGCCGCAACGCGGAGGTCCTGGGCCGCACCGATCGGATCCACAGCCTCGACGCCCGGGTGACCGCATGAGCCAGCCCGTAGCAGCACTTCTCCCGCCCGGTCTGACGGCGTTGCGCGCCGTGCGGACCCCCCGGCACCTGCGGACGCTCGGTCGGGTCGCGGCGGCCCTGCTCCTTGCGCTCCCGGTCGTCCTGGTGGCGACGCCGTGGCAGCAGACGGCCCCCGGCACCGGCCGCGTGATCGCGTTCGACCCCCAGGATCGGCAGCAGGTGGTGGACGCGCCCGTCGAGGGTCGGGTAGCGCGCTGGCACGTCAGCGAGGGCGCCGCGGTGGCCGAGGGGGACATCATCGCGGAGATCGTGGACAACGACGCCGGCATCGTCGGCCGGCTGGGCGAGGAGCGCGACTCGACGCTCTCCAAGATCCAGTCGGCTGCGGCGCAGGTCGCCATCAACGAGGAGCGAATCTCCACGCTCGAAGCCGCGCGGGCCCTCGCGAACGAGGCGGCCGACCAGCGGATCGCCATGTCGGAGGAGCGCGTCGCGGCCACGGTCCAGCGCGAGATCGCGGCCGCGGCCGCGGTGGAGACGGCGCGGCTGAACGTCGAGCGGCAACGCCAGCTGTTGGCGGAAGGGCTCGCGAGCGCGCGCACCGTCGAGCTGGCCGAGCTCGAGGTCCAACGCACGACGACGGATCGCGAGCAGGCGACAGCGAACCTCGCCGGCGCCCGTGCGGAGGTCCTCTCCTTCCGCGCGGAGCGGCTGCGGCTGGACGCGGACGCCAGCGCCAACCTGGACTCGGCCCGCGCCAACGTCCAGATCGCGAGCGAGAAGGAGGCCGGGGCGCTCGGTGAGCTGGCACGCCTGGAGGTCCGCGTCGCCCGGCAGGACGCCCAGACCGTGCGCGCCCCGCGAGACGGACGGATCCTGCGGATCGCGACAGCGGAGGGTGGAGACATCGTGAAGGCCGGAGACACGCTCGCGATCCTGGTCCCGGAGCACGCGTCTCCCGCGGTCGAGATCCTCGTCGACGGCAACGACCTGCCGCTCGTCCAGGAAGGCCAGGATGTCCGCCTGCAGTTCGAGGGATGGCCGGCGTTGCAGCTCGCCGGGTGGCCGGGGGTGGCCGTCGGCACCTTCGGAGGCCGGGTCGCGGTCGTGGACGCGACGGACGGCGGCGCAGGCAAGTTCCGGGTCGTCGTGACCCCGGATCCGGGGCAGCCCGCGTGGCCCGACGCGCGCTGGCTGCGTCAGGGAGTCCGCTCGAACGCCTGGGTCATGCTCGGAGAGGTGTCCCTCGGCTGGGAGGTGTGGCGCCGGTTCAACGGCTTCCCGCCCGCCGTGCAGGCGAAGGACGGCGCTCCCAAGGGACCTGCTCCAGTGGGGAAGAAGTGACCGCGATCCTCCTGTGCGCGCTCGCCAGGGCAGGCGAGCCCCTCGCGCTCTCCGCCGTCCTCGCGTCGGTGGCGGACCTGCACCCCCAGCTCGCAGCCGAGTCGCTCCGCGTGGACGCGGCCGAGGGTGAGGTCCTGGCGGCCCGCGGCGCGTTCGACCCGGTCCTGCGCGACAAGGCGAGCTGGACGCCCCTCGGGGAGTACAGCTACCTCGTGAACACCAGCCGCATCGATGTCCCGACCACCGCGTGGGGCACGACGCTCTATGCTGGCCACTCGCTGGGAATCGGCAAGATCCCCGATTACGACGGTGAATACGCGACGCCCTCGCTCGGCGAGGTCTTCGCCGGCATCGATGTCCCGCTCCTGCGGGACGGAGGGACGGACCGGGCACGCCTCGCCGTGGGAAAGGCGCGCTTCGAAGTGGACGCGGCGCGCGCGGGCGTAGGCGCCCGCGTCATCGAGCTCGAGCGGCAGGCGGTGTACCGCTACGCCGACTGGGCGGCCGCGGGCCAGCGGCTCCGGATCGCGGAGGAGCTGCTCGCGCTCGCCGAGGAGCGCGGCGCGTGGTTCCGCAGCCGGGAGGAGTCCGGGGACATCGCGGCCTTCGACACGCTCGACAACGATCGGCTCGTGGTCCAGCGGCGCACGCGGGAGGTGGAGGCCCGCCGCGCGTTCGAGAAGGCGCAGATCGAGCTCGGGCTCTTCTGGCGCGGTCCCGACGGCCGCCCCGTCCTCGCGCCGCTCGACGCGGTCCCCGACACCTTCCCTACGTTGTCGCCTCCGCCGGACGACGCGCTGGCCCACGGCCTGTCCGCCCGCCCGGAGCTCGCGCGCCTGGACGCGCTGCGGTCCCAGATCGCGCTGGACGCGCGTTGGGCGCGCAACCAGCAACTCCCGGCGCTCGACGTCCTCGGCCAGGTGACCGTGGATCCGACGGGCGCGGAGCCGCTGGAGGTGGACTCCGGCGTGGGTTTCGAGCTGCCGGTGCTCCTGCGTGCGGCGCGGGGGCGCGCAGAGGTCGCAGCGGTCAACGGGCTGCGCGTGGAGCGGGAGCTCGAGCTGCAGCGCGACCGGATCGCGGCCGACGTCGCAGATGCGCGGTCGGCGATGCTCGCGGCGGACGAGCGGATCGGCCAGCTCGCAGCCGAGCTCGACCTCGCGCGCGCCCTGGAGCGCGGGGAGGTGCGTCGGTACGAGCTCGGCGAGAGCAACCTGCTGTTCGTCAACGTGCGGGAGGTGGCGACCGCGGACGCGGAGTCCGCGCTCGTCCTCGCCCACGCTGACCGGCTCCGGGCGGAGGCGGACCGGCTCGCTGCGAGCGGCGCGCGCGTGTCGGCACCGTGATCACTCGGGGCGCAGCTCGCGGATCACGTGATTGTGCGTGTCTGCGACCAGCACCCGCCCGTCCGGGCCGACCGCCACGCCCGCCGGCCAGTCGAGGAGGGCCTCCCCAGCCGCGCCGCCGTCACCGGCGAACCCCGCGGTCCCACACACGCCGGCCACGGTGGTGAGCTCGCCATCCGGCGCGATCCGCCGGACGCAGTGGCTCCCCGTATCCGCCACGTAGACCGCGCCATCCGGCGCGACCGCGACGTCGTGGGGCTCGAGCAGGCCGGTCGCGACCGTGGTGATGATCCCCGTCGCGAGATCGATGCGCCGCACGGCGCCGTTGCCGGTGTCGGCGATCCAGATGGCGTCCGCGTTCGCCGTGATGCGGTTGCCCGGATCGGTTTCCTGCCCCACCGGCGAGCTCAACAGCGCGTCTGAGGCCGGTCCGCCGTCACCGCTGTAGCCGCGGACCCCCGGCGTCCCGGCGATGGTGGAGACCACGCCGTCCGGCCCGATCCGGCGGATCACCTGGTTCACCTTGTCGGATACGTACATGGCTCCGCCCGCGAACGCCACGCTGGACGGGCGCTCGAAGGTCGCGAACGTGGCGAGGCCGCCGTCCCCCGACCAGCCAGCGAGGCCGGTTCCGGCGTACCAGGACACGGTGCCCGCGCCGCGGTTCAGCTTCACGATCCGGTGGTTTCCCGTAGCCGCGATCCAGAGGATGTTCGGGTCGGCCGGGTCCGGCTCCACCATCGTGGGGTGGTCGAAGCGCGCAGCGAGCGCGGGGCCGGGCGGTCCGTCACCCGGAAAGCCGGAGCCCAGGATGGTCCGGATCGTGCCGCCTGCGTCCACTTCTCGGATGCGGTGGTTGTTGTAGTCCGCGATCCACCACACGCCGTCGGCGCCGTACGCTCCGTCCTGCGGCAGGTACAACGCGGCGTTGACGGCCTTGCCGCCGTCCGCGCCCAAGCCCGCCTGCCCGGCCACGCCGGCGACCGTGTGGATCGTCATCCCCAGCTCCACCGCGGGCTCTGGCGCCGTGGTTTCCCCGGTCGGGGCATCACTCTCCACGGGATCGGGGCGCTCGGGCGCTCCGACACATGCGAGGAGGAGCGTGAAGAGGGGGGTCAACGCTGCACCTGGGATCCGGGGCATCCGCCACCCGATCCTCGTATCCCGCCCGAGGCCGGGAGCACGCGCCATCATCGGTGCGTGTGGCCGGGCGCGCCGTGCGGCCCCTCGCCGTGGCCCGCCTCGCCGGTGGTGGCGGGCACGTCCACCGTGAAGGCCGTCTCGCCGACCTTGACCTGGATGGTGACCGGCCGCGTGCCTGCGCCCTCGGCTTTCGCGGAGAGCATCTTCGTCGCGGGGTCGAGGACGAGCGGGACCTCCTTGTCGCCGTCCTTCACGCTGGCCGTGACGCCCTCGGTCACCGCGACCCGTACCTCATCGGTCAGCCACACGCGGTACTCGCCGTCGACGGGGACGTACTCGACGTGCCAGTTGCCGCGCATGATCACCTCGCCGCCGTGCATGGACGTGTGGGCATGGGCTTCCATGCCGACGGACTGCGTCTCGAACATGCCGCTCTCGGCCTTCCCGTCGCGGGTGAGCGTCAGGACGGCGCTCGCGGGCTGGCCCTGTGCGAGCTTCGCTGCGGCGTGCAGGTGGTCGCCCATCGGGGTGAGCGGCACGGTGACCACGCCGTCCGGGCCCTTTACGACGGCAGTGCCGGTGTACCCGGCGACCGGGAGCGTACCCTCCTTGCCGTCGGTCAGGTAGAACAGGATCCCGTCGGGCATGAGCAGAGCTTCGACGTGGGTTTCGCCGAGGACGCGCAGCACGCCGCCGTGGGGCGCCGGGTGGTCGTGCGGATCGTCTGCGTGCGACGGAGCGGCGGCCGGACCGGCTTCCGCGGTCGGAGCAGGCGCCTCCGGCGTGGTGCAAGCGAGGAGCAGCGCGAGGAGCAGCGTCATGGGGACTCCAGGGGGTCGACGGTCCGTGAGGTGTTGACGATGGACGCGAGCGCGGGTCCCCCGAAGCGGAGGAACGCGGTCGGCGTGACGATCATGTCGAGCAGGGTCGAGGAGAGCAGGCCGCCGAGGATCACCTGGGCCACGGGCGTCAGGATCTCCTTCCCCGCCTGGCCCCCCGCGAGCGCGAGCGGGACGAGCGCGATGCCCGCGCACAAGGCCGTCATCGCCACGGGCACGAGGCGCTCGAGCGACCCGCGGATCACCATGTCCGGACCGAACGTCTCGCCCTCGTGCTCGACGAGGTGGATGTAGTGCGAGAGCATCAGGATCGTGTTTCGCGTCGCGATGCCGCACAGCGTGATGAACCCGACGAGCGTGGCGACCGAAAGCGGGGCTCCCGAGAGCCAGATCGCGGCGACGGAGCCGATCAGCGCGAGCGGGATGTTCAGCAGCACCTGGGCGGTGAGCGCGTGGCTGCGGAAGTTCGCGTACAAGACGGCGTACATCCCCAGGAACGACAGGAGCGAGAGCAGGCCGATGGCGCGGCTGGCGTCCTGCTGGCTCTGGAACTGCCCGCCGAGCGCCAGCGAGTAGCCAGGGGGGAGGTCGATCGCGTCGAGGGTCGCCTGGATGTCCTGCACCACGCTGCCGATGTCGCGATCCGCTGTGTTCGCGGAGATGGCGATCCGACGGCGGCCGTCCTCGTGGAGGATCTGGTTCGGGCCGGTGCCCGCCGAGATGTCGGCGAGCTGGCCCAGCGTGACCGCGTGGCCGTCGTCCAGCGTTACGGGCGCGACGGCCAGGCTCGCGATGTCCGCCCGGAACGCCGGCGCATAGCGCACCACGAGATCCAGCGTCCGCACGCCTTCGAGCACCTGGCCGACGCGCAGGCCGCCGAGCGCGGTCTCCAGATCCTCCGCCAGCAAGCCCGGTGGCACGCCGAACCGGCTCGCGGCTGCCCGGTCGATCCGGACCTGCACCTGCGGGATGAGGACCTGGCGCTCCACCTGCAGGTCCACGAGGCCCGGGATCGGGCGGAGACCCTCCGCGATCCGGCCAGCCTCGCTCCGGAGCGTGGAGAGGTCGTCGCCATAGAGCTTGAGTGCGATCTCGGCGCGCACCCCGGACAGCAGGTGGTCGAGCCGGTGGCTGATCGGCTGGCCGATGTTCACCACCACGCCGGGCAGCAGGGCGAGCCGACCGCGGATGTCGGCCAGGACGTCGGCGCGCGGGCGCCCGTCGGGCTCGAAGTCGACGTCGACCTCCGAGTAGTGGACGCCCTCGGCGTGCTCGTCAAGCTCCGCGCGACCCGTGCGGCGCCCGACGCTCTTCACCTCCGGAACCTCGAGGAGGAGCCGCTCTGCCAGGCGCCCCAGGTGGTTCGACTCGGCGAGGCTCGTGCCCGGCGCGGTCTGGACGTTGATGGTCGCCGTCCCCTCGTTGAAGGGGGGTAGGAAGCTGGTTCCGAGGAATGGCACGGTCACCGCAGCGAGCACCACGGCGATCCCGGTGGCACCAAGGACCAGGCCCGGCCGCGGGAGCGCCCACGCGAGTACGCGGCGGTCCCAGCGCTTCAACGTGCGGACCAGCCAGCCGTCGCCGTGTTCCGCCTTCTCGACCATGCCCGGGAGCAGCCACGCGCACAGCACCGGCGTCACGGTCAGCGACACGAACAGCGACGACAGGATCGCCGCGATGTACGCCACGCCGAGCGGCGCGAACAGCCGCCCCTCGATGCCCGACATGAAGAACAGCGGAAGGAAGACGAGGATCACGAGGATTGTCGAGAAGACGATGGAGCTGCGGACCTCCACGCTGGCGTCGAGGATGACGCGGAGCGGGTGGCGCGGCGCCGGGAGCGATCGGTTCTCGCGCAGCCGCCGAAGCACGTTCTCGACGTCCACGATCGAGTCGTCCACCAGCTCGCCGATCGCGATGGCGAGCCCGCCGAGCGTCATGGTGTTCACCGACAGGCCGAGCGCCGCGAGGACGAGGGCGGCGACCACCATCGACAGCGGGATCGCCGTCAGCGAGATGATGGTCGTGCGGATATTCAGCAGGAACGCCACGAGCACGATGGTCACGAGGATCGCGCCATCGCGCAGCGCCTCCTCGACGTTGGTGACGGACGCCTCGATGAAGCTCGCCTGCTCGAACAGCGGGACGAGCTCCGCGCCCGCCGGCAGCCCGTGCTCCAGCTCGGCGAGGGCCGCGTGGACCTTCTCGGTGAGGTCGACCGTGTCGGCGCCCGGCTGCTTGTGCACGGACATGATCACGGCAGGGTGCCCGTTGACCCCGGCGTCTCCGCGCATCGGACCCACGCCGCGCGTGATGTCCGCCACGTCGCCCAGGCGGATCGGTGTGCCGTCCCGCACCGCGACCACCGTGTCGGCCAGATCGCGGACGTCGGAGGTCCGGGCGAGGTTCCGGACGACGAACTCCTGGCTCTCCTGCTCGAGGAACCCGCCCGTGGTGCTCCCCTGCGCGCCCGCGGCGGCGTCCCGCACCAGGTCCAGGGGCAGGTCCAGCCGCGCCAGGCGGTCCGGGTGAACCTCCACCCTCACCTGCTCGACGCCACCACCGATGTCGATGACCTGGCTGACGCCCGGGATCGCGAGGAGCCGCGGCCGGAGGGTCCAGTCGGCATGGGTCCGGAGTGCGGGACCGTTCACCTCGCCGCCCGGCGCCACGAGCCCGATGAGCAGAATCTCGCCCATGATCGAGCTGATCGGCCCCATCGTCGGGCTGATTCCGGCGGGGAGCTGCTCCGCCACCTGGGAGATCCGCTCCGCCACCTGCTGCCGCGCGCGGTAGATCTCGGTGGACCACCCGAACTCGATCCATACCACGGAGAGGCCGACCGCGGACTGCGATCGGACGCGCTCGACGCCGGGCGCGCCGCTCATGGCGGCTTCGAGCGGGCGGGTCACCAGGACCTCGACCTCCTCGGGCGACAGTCCTCCGGCCTCCGTCAGCAGCGTGACCGTGGGGCGGTTGAGGTCCGGGAACACGTCCACGGGCAGGCGCGCCGCAGTCCAGGTCCCGAAGACCATGAGGAGCGCCGCAAGCACGAGGACGAGCATCCGGTTCTGCAGCGAGACGCGGATCAGCGCGTTGAACATAGGTTATCTGCCCGCGATACTGCGCAGCGCGTACGTACCGTCCGTCACCACCCGCTCGCCCGGCCGGACGCCCGCCAGGACCTCTACCGCACCACCGGCACGGCCGCCGATCCGCAGCTCCCGGGCGTCGAACTGCTCGGGGCCGGTCTTCACGAACGCGAGCGTCGCCCCGTTGCTGTTCACCACCGCGCCAGACGGGAGCGCGAGCGCGTCGCGGGCGTCGCCGCGGCCGATCCACACGCGCGCCCCGAAGCCGGGGAGGATACCGGCATCTGCAGTCTGCACCGACAATGTCACGAGAACCGTGCCAGTGGCCGGATCGGCGTGCTGGCCGGCGTCGAGCACGGTCGCGTCCAGCACGGCACCGCTCTCGGTGGTGACGGTCGCGGGCACGCCGGGCGCGATCCCGGGCGCGAGCCGCTCGGGCACGCGCGCCTCGACCCACAGGCCGACCACGTCGGAGATCCGGAACACGGGCGCGCCCGCTTCGACCCGCTCACCCGGCCGGACCCCGACATGCCCGAGGGTCCCGCCGAGCGGCGCCCGGATCTCGAGGCCGTCCACGCCGGCCGACGAGCGCGCGCCCTGCGCCTGCGAGAGCGCTTCGCGGGCCACCGTGACGGCCTGCTCCCGCTGGACGCGCTCCCGGGCGCTGATCGCGTCGCCGAGCGCGTCCGCGTTCGCGGCGTCCCGCTCGGCCAGGGCGAGGGCCGCCCGCGCCTCCGCGACGCGGGTGCCGGCCTCGCTGCGCGCCTGCCCGAGGGCGGCCCGGTCCACGCCACGGGCGGTCTCCTCGATCCGCGCCAGGAGCTGGCCCGCATCGACCCGGGCGCCCGGCGTGGGGAACCCGCCCGGCGGCGCCACGAGCACGCCAGACGCGGGCGCGCCGACCGTGGCGCTCTCCCCCGGCCGCGCCACGAAGGTGCCGGTCGCCTGGATCTGCTCGCGGAACGGGCCCATCGCCACCGGCATGGTTCGCAGGCCCAGCAAAAACTGGCTCTCCATGCGGAGGACCAGCGCACCACCCGACACCTCCACGGCGGGCGCGCCGTGGTCCTCTCCCCCGTGCGCGCCGACACGCTCGCTCGGCGCCCCGAGGGCCAGGACGGCCGCCACGGCCATCCCGCGCCGCCGCCCCACCGCATACCCGACCACGCCGGTCAGGAGCCCGATCCCTGCGACCAGGCCGAGCGTCGTGCACAGGCCGGCCCAGGCCCAGCCGTCCACATGATCGGCCACCGCCTCCGGGGCGATCACCAGCCCCGTGATCGCGAGCAGGTCCGTCGCGGTCGCGGTAGTAACCACCAGCGAGCCGGCGTATTCCCCCGCAGCCGGGAAGGTGATGGCGCCGGTGCCCACCCCGTCGTGGGTGGTGAGCGCGAGATCCACCGATCCCGGGCCGGACAGGGTGACTTTCACATCGGCGTCCACGGGCGCGCTCGTGGCGTAGTCGGCGAGGAGCAGCGTGGCGGTCGTGGGCGACCCGACCCCCGGCTCGCCGGCGAAGAGCACCGCTTCGAACGACTCCGAGGCCGCGTAGGCGCGCTCCGCGGCGTCCTCTGCGCCCTGGGCGAGCACGAGCTGGCAGACGAGGGCGATCATGGGCGATCCTCGAAGGGGGTGGTGCCCGCGAGCTCCCAGCCCGCCAGCCGCGCGCGGCCAACGCGCCAGCGCGCGTCGATGGCGCTCCCGACCGCGGCGATCGCGAGGTCGCGCTGGACCTGGTACTCGGTGATCGAGATCTCGCCTGCGTCGTACAGGCGGATCGTGGACTCGAGCACGGTGTCGAGGCCGGGGATCTCCCAGGCGCGGAGCAGCCTCTCCGCCGCGTCCAGCTCAGCGTCCGTGGCGGTCCGCGCCGCGGTGGCGTCGAGGCCGGCCAGATCCGCCTCCGCCGACGCGATCTCCGCGCGGGCGGTTGCGGCACGGCTCGTGGAAATCCCCGGGGCAAATAGCGGGATCTCGATCGACGCGCCGTAGGTCGCGCCCGCCTGCTCACCCCATTGCCAGCCGCCCGAGATCTCGAGGGCCGGAACCATTGCGAGGCGCGCCGCCAGCCGCTCCGCCAGCGCAGCGCGGGCTTCCAGGTCGGCGGCGAGGACCGCGGGCGGGACGTCCGCGCGCGGCGGTACCGGGACCTCCGGCCACGGACCCAACTCGTCCACCGGGCCCCCCACCAGCACGCCCAGGCGCGCGCGAGCCCCGAGCGCCTCTTGCTGCCACGCCAGGGCCTCGTCGAGGGCGCGCGCCACGTCCGCACGCGCCAGCACCCCCTCCACGATGCTCCACTCCCCCGACGTCACCTTGGCCTGGGCCGCGAGCGACAGGCGCTCGGCGAGATCCTGGGTTCGGACGGCAGCTGCCGCCCGATCGGCCGCGCGCCGGGCGTCCAGCCACGCGGCTCCGGCAGCGGCGGCGTTCACCGCGCCCGCCATGCGCTCGCGGATCTCCACCGCGTCCTCGGTCCGCGCCGCGGCCACCCCGCGCGCCAGCGGCGCGAGCCCGATCGGCACTGACGCCTGCAGGTTCCGCTGGCCCGTCTGGTGCCCCCCCGAAACGGTCGGGTTCTCCCACGCCGCGGCTCCCCGCGCGTCGGCCCGGTCGGCGGCGGCCGTGGCCTCCGAGATCCGCCCGGCGGGCGAGCCCGCAGCCGCGCGAACCGCCGCCTCGAACGTCATTTCCGCGGCGAGCGCCGCTGTCACGAGGAGCCAGATCACGGGCGGTACCGCGCCGGGTCGATCCCGTGGTTGCGGAGCGCGCGGTGCACGGACTCGCGCTCCATCCCGGCCTCGGCCGCGGCGCGCGTCACGTTGCCGGCGACCCGCCGCATCAGCGCGATCAGGTAGTCCCTTCCGGCCAGATCCGCACCACGTTCCCGCGCCGCCCGGTAGGTGCCGGCGTCCGCCCCCAGGCTCACGCGCAGCTCGTCGGGGAGGTCGTCCGCCTCGATGGTGTCCCCGTCCGCCACGACCGCCGCGTGCTCGAGCGCGTGGCGCAGCTCGCGGACGTTCCCCGGCCACGAATGCTGCTCCAGGGCCGCCAGCGCGTCCGGGGCCAGCCGGCGCGCCGCGGTGCCGAACCGCGCGCTCGCGACGTGGAGGAATTGCGCCGCGAGGAGCGGGAGATCCTCCACGCGCTCCCGGAGCGGCGGCACCCGGATCTGCACGACCTTGAGCCGGAAGTACAGGTCCTGCCGGAAGGTCCCGTCCGCAACCATCTGCTCGAGATCCCGGTGCGTGGCGGCGAGAAACCGCACGTCCGCCCTCCGCGCCCGCGTCTCCCCGACCCGCCGGTACTCGCCCTCTTCCAGCACACGGTTGAGCTTCACCTGCAGCGAAAGCGGCAGATCGCCGATCTCGTCGAGGAGGAGCGTCCCGCCGTCCGCCGCTTCGACCAGGCCCGGACGGTCCGCGTTGCTGCCCGTGTACGCGCCCTTCGCGGCGCCGAAGACCTCCGCCTCCAGCAGGTGCTCCGGGATCGCGCCGCAGTTCAGGGCGACCAGGCTCCCCTTCCCGT
>CAMCWU010000024.1 GCA_945882675.1 Klebsiella pneumoniae
GGCCGCCCACTCGCCCCCGATCCCCAGGCTCGCGACGATCCGGCACAGCAGCAACACCCAGATGTTAGGCGCGAACGCGCACATCGCCGTGCCGAAGGCGTAGATCCCCATCGTGATCAGCAGCGTCTTCGACCGGCCGATCCGGTCCGCCACCCGCCCGAACGCGATCCCGCCGACCGCCCACCCGAGCAGCAGCACGCTCGAGAGGATCCCGGTCCACATCAGCGTCGCCGACCGCGCCTCGGGCGTCCCGATCTGCAGCCCGAGCAGCGTCGGAACGCACGTCGGAGCGACGAAGTTGAACAGCAGCCCATCGAAGATGTCGAAGCCCCACCCGAGCCAGGCGGCGAAGAGCACGGTCCACTGGTAGCGCGTCAAAGGGGACTCCACAACGCAAAAAGCCCGGGACCAGGCCCGGGCTTCGTGAGATCCCTACCGGCTAGCCGGGCGAGAAGATGAAGGGGTACGAGACGATGACGATGCCGCCGCCCTTCGGCTCGGGGAACTGCATGCGCATGAAGCGGCCGACGATGCACTGCTCGACCGCGCCGTTGTTCATGGTCGTCGTCTTCTTCTCGGCCGACGACACCGTGCCGTCCTTGGCGATGACGAACTTGATGACGATCTTGCCGCCGAGCGACGGGTTCTTCGTGAGCTCGCGCTGGTAGCAGTACCGGATCGCGTTCATGTTGCGCTTGATGACCTCGTCGATGAGCGACCGGTCGAGCGCGCCGAGGATGATGGGGTCGCCGCTGACCGCGCCGATGCCGCCTTCGCCCTTCGCGCCGAAGTTACCGCCGCCCTTGCCGTAGCCGGAAGCGCCGGAGCCCATGCCCTTCGTGCCGAGGCCGCCGAGGCCCTCCGCCGTGCCGCCGCCGCCGAGACCGCCGCCACGCGCCCCGAGGCCGCCCGAGCCGATCTGGCTGCCCTTGGCGCCGATGAGGCCGCCAATGCCGCCGCGCAGGTCGCTCGACAGGCCGGACGCCCCGAGCACCTGGTCGAGCTGGCCGTTCGCCATGGCGCCGAGAACACCGGCGTTCTCCGCGACCTGACGGTCGATCTCCTGCTGTTTGACCTCGACCTTGTTGCCCTTGGCCTTGTCGAGCTTGGCCTCCTTCTTTCCGGTCTTGCCCTCTTCCTTCTTGGCCTTGGCGCCTTCGCCGGCGTCCGGATTGGCTTCGGGCTTCTTGGCTTCCTTCTTCTCCTCTTCCGGCTTCTGGAGCATGAGCTCGAGCGCGCGCTCGTCGATCTCGTTCGTGTTGTTCTCCGGCATCGGCGGCATGAAGTACATGGTCGCGCCGATCGTCGCGAAGATGAACACGCCGAACGCCATCATGCCCATGAACGGGTAGTCCACGTCGTCCGTGAGGCGCGCGACGAGCCGCGGATCGTGGCCCGCGAGCTGGGCGAAGAACACGTGACCGCCGGCGTCCACCGTCAGGCGCATGTCTTCGGTCATCGGGACCTCGTACCCGCCGGTCGAGCCCTTGCTGGCCTTGCCGGCCGCGACGAGCTCGTCGAAGGTGTAGCGCCGATCCTCGACGTCCACGAAGCCGTCCCAGCCCTGCGCGACGTTCGCGACGTACTTGCCCGGCTCCGGGTGCGAGAACAGCGTGAAGTCGTGGTCGCCCGGGAGGTTCGCGGTCGGGACGTAGAAGTCCGACTGCCACTCGCGCCCGATGTCCGACCACATGGGCATCACGGCCGGGAGCACGCTGCCGAGCGCGGGGTTGACCCACCCCATGTCCACGCCGAGGAAGCGCCAGCGGTACCCGAGCGACGCGCCGACGGTGACGTTGCGGCCCTCCGGCGCGAACTGGCGGGTGTCGACCAGGACGTTGCCCCACATCTGGTTGACTTCGAGGAACTTGGCCTTCTTCGTGGCCGGCGACGTGGTGCGCATGACGAACGCGAGGACGTCTTCGTCGTCTTCGTGGTGGTCGTCGTGATCGTCCTCGAACGTGTCGATGTACGGCTGGTCGTGGCCGATCTGGTGGTCGCTGTTGTCGCCGGTGAGCGACTCGCCGGCCGAGTGCTCGTCACCGTGCGCCGCGCCGCCGGACAGGCTGGAGCCGGCGGTGTACGCCGGGCTCGTGTACATCTGCGACGTGGGGCCGGACGGGAGGTCATGCTTCTCTTCGGTGCGATCGTCCGCGTCCGACATCGAGTCGCGCAGCGCGGGGGCGCCCGCCAGGGGGATCTGGCTCGGCCGGACGCTCTCGACCTTCGTGGCCGACTCGTCCTCGAACTCGTTTTCGCCCGCCGTGAACACGGTGACGCGGAAGGTGAGCGCGCCGACCTGGAACGCGTCGCCGGAGCGGAGCGTGGTGTTGGCGATGCGCTGGCCGCCGACGCTCACGCCTTCGGGGCTGCCGAGGTCGAGGAGCGAGACGGAGCCGTCGTCCTCCACGTTGAGCACGGCGTGGAGATCGGCGAGCTCCTTAGCGTCCACCGCGAACATGGCGCTCGCGCTGCGACCGATGGTCACGCTCGGCTCGGAGAACTGCGCGCTCTTGACGAGCATGGTGCCGCGGCGGACTTCGACGACCACTGCGGGGCTGTTGCTGGCCATGATGGACTCCACTCGACCTGAGGTTGCGACGAGGCGTATCTTAAGTGAGGTCTCCCGCGGAACCACTCCGCGGCAGTCAGCTTCCCGTCAATCTGTACGGACCCGTCGCCCCGTCCGGGGTTCCATGCGGTTCGTCAAGCGATGGTGAACCGGTCCGCTGCCGCGGCGTCGCCCCCTGGCCCCGTGATTATCACCCGACCATGGAACGGTTTCAAGGTGAGTACGATCCCCCGCTCGAGATCCACGACATGCGCGTGCCACGGCTCGTGGGGCCCGGCTGGCTGAGCTTCGGGGCAGAAGGCCTCGCGATCGGAGGGACCTTCGTGGATCGCCCGCCGCCGTTCAACACGCGCCCTGTCGGCGTCGCGATCATCGCGATCGGCACGCTGGCGGCGGTGCTGCTGGGGCGCTGGGATCAGCTCATGCCGATCGCCATCTTCGGCGGCCTCGCAGTGTTCGGGCTCTCGTTCTGGCTCGAGCGAGAGGTCCCGCTGCTCCAGACCCTGATCCCGTGGCCGAAGGTCGAGCGCGTGATCCAGTACCCGAAAGATCCAGATCGGCTCGCGATCCTGCTGGACGTCGGCAAGGATCTCCCCAGCACCGTGTACTTCACGCCCCTGGAGGGCCCGGCGCCCGTCCTCGACGCAATGCGCGCCGCGCGGCCGGAGCTCGAGATCGATACGGAGTCCGCGCGACTCGCGGCAGAAGACGCCGCGAAAGCCCTCGCCTACGATCCCGACGAGAACATCTACACGCCGGACCCGCTTACGGACGAGTCGTAGGATCCTCCTCTCCGGAGGGTTCTTTTGGGGGTGCTTCACCCGGCCCTGGATCCTGGGGCGCCGGTCCGCGCGCCCCGAAGACCATCCGGTACAAGGCCGCGGATCCCTCCACCACTGCTTCCACCACGACCTCGACGATCTCTCCGATCACGTGGCCTCCCACGCCGGATCCAGCGTGAACCGCCCGACCACGCCCACCGGCCCGACCAGCTGTACCTCGTCGTCTGCGCCGATGGTCACGGCGAGCGCGCCGCCCGGCATGATCACGCGGATCTCCCCGCGGTCCAGCCGCCCGGTGGCCACGCCGGAGGCCGCCACGCCACACGCGCTCGACCCGCTCGCGCTCGTCTCGCCCGCCCCGCGCTCCCAGATCCGGATCTCCACGGTGGACCTGTCGATCCGGCGCGCGACCTGCACGTTCGTCCGGTTCGGGAACGCCGGGTGGATCTCGAGCTTCGCGCCCCACTCACGCCACGGCAAGCCGTCCAGCGGCTCGTCCCGCCACACGACTGCGTGCGGGTTGCCCATCCCCACCGCCGTCACCGCCAGCTCTCCCACGACGTGATCCAGCCAGGGCCCGTCCGACGTCAGCGGAATTTCGCGCGGATCCAGGCGGAACCGCCCCATCTCGACCGCCACGGCGTCGGCACCCACCCGGCACCGCGCCCGCTCGGACTGCGTCCACACCGTGAAGTCCACGCCCGCCCCGCGCTCCCGAGCCAGCCACCACGCGTAGATCCGGAGCCCATTCCCCGACTTCTCGGCGGTCGAGCCGTCCGGGTTCCAGATCCGCACGCCGTGATCGCACGCGCCGGCGTCCGCGGGCTCGAGGATCCCGTCGCCGCCCGGCCCGCGGTGCCGATCGCAGATCCGGCGAGCCAGATCCGGCGAGAGCGGACGTCCCTCCTCGAGGACGAGGTAGTCGTTGCCGAGTCCGTGGGCTTTCCAGAGAACCATCGAGTCTACCCCACCCGCTTCAGCTCACTCACGACTTCGGGCCGCGGCGGCCCGAGCGTCCGCGCTCAGCCTCCGCGCTCGCCCCTCCGGGGATTCACGCGTTTTCTGGCACAGAGCCCGTCGTGAGACTCATGGATTCATGATCTTGCGCACCATCTGCCGCGTGAAATCGTGCGTATCGAGGTACGCCAGCCGCACCGACGGCTCCGCCGCGAGCGTGATCGTCACGCGCTCCACGTTCTCGAACGACCGCCCGTCCACGACCGCGCGCACGGGCCGCCGCCCCGGGACCTGCACCTGCACCACCGCGTGCGCCGACGGCGGGATCGCGAACGGCGGGAGCCGGGGTCGGTGGCTGCAGATCGGCGTGACGAGGATGAGCGAGAGGCTCGGGTGCATCGGCGTGCCGCCGGCCGAGAAGCTGTAGGCCGTCGACCCGAGAGCGGTCGCGAAGATGAGCCCGTCCGCCGTCAGCTTCTGCTCCACGACGGTGCCGTCGATCGTGAGCGAGAGGTTCGCCGTCTGCCCCGTGCTCCGCTCGAGGTACACATCGTTGATCGCGAGCTGCGACGTCTTGCTGCCGCCGACGAGCTCGATCTCGGCACACAGCAGGGGGAAGCCGTGCTCCTGCCACGCGCCGCCGGTCAGCGAGCGCGCCAGTCCGTCCCAGTCCCCGTCCCGCACGTCCCCATCCGGCGCCTTGCCGTGCAGCCCCACGTCGTTGAGCAGGAACCCCAGGTGTCCCGCGTTGATCCCGAAGTACAGGTGCTCGAAGCCGTTCGCGGCGATCGTGTGGAGCAGGAACCCGTCGCCGCCGACGACGATGCGCAGGTCCGGCGGTCCCCAGCCCGCGGGCAGCCGCGCCTCCAGGGCGGACCGGACGGCCCGCGCGAGATCGTTGCGCTCGTCCGCCAGGATCACGGCGTCCCCCACGCCACGAGCGCGCTCGCGACCCGGCCCGGCGCGAGCTCGGGATGCGACGGATCGACCGTCTCGCGCGCCGTCCAGGTGAGGACCAACACGCCATCCGCGTTCGGAAACGCCCACAGCTCGCCGATCGCGGGGGCCTGCGGGTGCGGAGCGCGGAGGATCCACCGGACCCCGGGCACCGTGCCGGCCAGCGCGGTCGTGCGGTGGGCGAGGAGGCAGCCGCAGCCCTCCTCGAGGCCCGCTTCGAAGGCCGGATCTGCGGGGTCCACCGCTCCAGGGGCCCAGTACGCACCGAGCGTCCCCGCCGGGCTGGTCCACCAGGTGGCGTCCTCTTCCGGCGTGCCGGCACCCGGACCCGTCACGGTGGCCGGCCCGACCAGCGCTCCCGTCCACCCCGCCAGGTCCACGTCCACCGGTGGGAACGCCGCGATCGACGCCGAGACCGGCGCTCCCCCTGCCCAGCTCACCGTCAGCTCGGGGATCCCGCCGGCCGTGTACCACCGCTCCTCGAACGCGCCGCGGCCGGTCGCCCGGCGCCAGCGCGCGACGGTGGCATCCGGCCACACCCAGGCGGTGATCGGCCCGGAACGTCCCTTCCCGCGAAGCACCGGCGGCCGGTCCGGCAGCGCCGACACGAGCTTCGTGAAGTGGACCTCTGCCAGCGGCTGACGCAGGCGCAACAGGTCCGCCGGCATCTCTTCGGCGTATGCGGCTGCGACCCACGCGATCACCGGCGTCCCCACAGCGGGCCGAGCCGCGCCTGCACGCCGACCCGCAGCGTCCAGCCCACGCCCGGGTCGCCCGACGGCACGATCACGGTCGGAAGGGCGCTGTCGCCCGCTTGGTCGCGGTACGACGCCACGCCACCCACCGGCATCGTCAGGCCGAGCCGCGCCTGGAGCGTCGCGTGCTCGTGGGCCCGGACCTCCCCGCCGACCGCGGGCTCCAAGATCGTCAGCGCGGGAGCCGGTAATCGCTGGAGCCGGTCGTCCGGCGGCGTGAAGCCCTTCCCGCTCCACCGCGTGACCTGCACCGTGAGCGTGGGCCGCGCGTCCCGGGCCGGCAGCGGCGCGAACGTGGCGCCGCCGCCGTAGCGGATCGAGCCCATCGGCTGCGTGGACGGGGTGCTCGGGATCTGGACCGGATCGCCCTCGACGTCCTGGTCGACCACGTAGGCGAACGTGCCGGTCTGCGTCCACAGGCCGCCACCGAGCTCGAGCCAAGGGAGGACGCCGATCCCGAGCTCCGCGCCGGCCGTGAACTGCGCCGCGTTGCGCGTCTCGAGGAGCGCGTCCGTCTCCCGCACCGCCAGATCGTCGCCCAGCGCGACCCAGCCGTGGTAGCTCTCCGCGCTCGCGCCGCGGCCGCCGCCGACTTCTGCGCGGAGCAGGACCATGCCGGCCCGGCCCGCCACCCGCCGCTTCCAGGTCTCCAAGTCCAGCCCGCTGTTCTTATATCGGACGAACGCCCGCTCCGAGACGCCGATCTGCTCCCACGGCGTCACGCCCTCTGCGCCCCGGTACCGCTCCAGGTCCTCCATCCCGAGCTTCACGGGCTCGAGCCGGCGCACGTCCGCGATCTCGACGTCGCCGAGCTCCTGCTCGAGCTTGTCCAGGTTCGCGGCGATCCGCGCCGCACGCTCCTTCTCGCGGCGCGCGGTCTCCGCGGGATCCTCCGTCGGGACGTCGCGGATGTCCGGCGCCTCGAACGCGCCGGCGACGACGCGCTCGAGCAGCGCCGACACGCTGCGCATCACGGCCTCCTCCCGACCCTCTGCCACGGTGAGCCCGATCGAGAACACCTCCTGGCTGCCGCGCAGGTCGACGAACGTGATCTGCAGATGGTCGCCTGCGTCCGCCGGCGCGAGCTCACCCGCGATCGCCCAGTCGAGCTCCATCCTCTGCCCGACGACCATCGCGCAGCCGGCGTAGCGCCCGGCCGGGCACGCGTCCATATACGTCTTCGCGTCGTAGTCCTGGAAGGGCGGTGCGTCCTCGACCCGGGCCACGTCCCACGACGACGTCTGCAGGTCGCCGAGGAGGAACGAGGTGAGCCGCTCCGCCGCCGCAGCCCGCTCTGCCGGGGCGCGGATCGGCGCGACCAGCAGGCTGTCGAGCTGCATGAGCGGCGCCGGACCCTCCGAAGGATCCTGGGCGAACGCCGACGACCAGAGCAGTCCGAGCAACGCGAACGACATCTCCGACTCCGTGCGCCCGATTCTACGCGCCGCGGAGCGCCCTGCGGCGCGGCGCCCGACGCTTCGGCTCCTCCGACGCGGGCCCGAGCAGGGTCGCGACGACCTCCACGTGGGCCGTGTTCGGGAACATGTCGAACAGCTCGAGGTCGCCTTCGAGGCGGAACCCGAGCGCCTGGAACGCCGCGATGTCGCGCGCCAGCGCCTTCGGGTTGCACGACACGTAGACCACGCGCGCAGGTGCGAGCTCGGCGATCGCTTCGACCACGCCGTCCTCGAGGCCGCGGCGCGCCGGGTTCACCGACACGAGCGGCCGCGTCCCTGCGAACCGCTTCGCGAGCTCCGGCAGGACCTCCACGACCTGGCCCACCTGGAACTCGGCGTTGCTCCTGTTGATCCGCGTGGACTCCTTGGCCCGCGCGATCGCGCCGTCGATCTCCTCGATCCCGAGGACGAAGCCCGCTTTCCCTGCCGCCTGCAGCGTGATCCCGCCGACGCCGCAGTACAGGTCGATCACCACGTCGTCCGGGGTGGGGTCCAGGCGCTCGACCACGCGCTGAAACAGGACCTCCGCGACCGCCGGGTTCGTCTGGAAGAAGTCGCCGGGACCGATGCGGTAGGTCACGCCGTTGAGCTTCTCTTCGATCCAGTCACGGCCGCGGAGCGGCAGGATCCCGATCACGCCCTGGTCGTCGCGGGTGTAGATGTTGTTCCCGGGATCCTCGTTGAGGTGCATCCAGATCCCGACGACCTCCGCCACCGACTGCGAGATCTGCTCGGCGAGCTCCACGAGCTTCGGCGTGTTCCGCCCGACGACGAGCGTGACCATGACCTCGTTGCTGGTGCGGCTGGCGCGCAGGACGACCGCGCGGAGCGTCCCCTGCTTCGTGACCGGATCCCACGGCCAGATGTCCATCTCCAGGATCCAGTGGGCCACCTGCGCCATCGTCTTGCGGAGCACGGGCGCCGCGACGGTGCAGTTCGGGATCGGCACGATCCGCCGATCTCCGCGGCCCCATGCCCCGACCCGCAGGCGCTGCATGTCGCTGCGGCCGACGCCGAGCTTGACGACGTGGCGGTAATCGCCATCCGGCGACCCGTGATACATGCCGATCGGCGCCTGGATCCCCGACTCCGCGAGCGCGTCCGTCACGAGCGAGCGGTGCGCCACCTCCTGACCGTCCGGCGTGACGTGCATGAGCGGGCAGCCGCCGCACGGGGCGTACTTCTCGCACTGCGGATCGCGGCGGTACGGGCTCGGCGCCGTCGGCTCCACGATCCGCCCGGCGACCGAGTGCTCGCCGCGGTGCACGACCTTTACGCGCTCCTGCTCGCCCGGGATCCCGCCCCAGATCCGCAGCGGAGGCCGGTTCGGAGCGATCGCCTCTGCCTCTCCGCGAAGGGTCCAGCGGACCGGCGTGACGAGGATGTCGGCCGAGCCCTGCGGCCGCGCCGGCTGGGGTTGCCCCCGTCCCCGTGTCCTCTCGCCCATCTTCCCTCCGTTGGATCCACCGACTGGCAGCCGTCTGGGGTATCCTGGCGGAGACTGGAGCGGGAGCAGGGATGATGCGGAACGGCATGATGTGCGCTGGCGGGCTCCTGGCCGCCGCAGCGACGATGGGCTGCAGTGGGAAGACGGAGGTTGCTCCGCGCGACCTCGAGCAGATCATGCTCGACATGTACGCGCACTACGACGACCCGGCGGCGCTGGCGCTCGACATCGCCGAGCTCGAGCCGTTTCTCGAGGGCGAGGGTCGCACCGAGCGCGCGACGGAGGGCTACACCGTCGTGGACCTGAGCGACGCCCAGACCGCCGGCGTCGATCACCCGGACCGCGACTACGCCACGCTCGTCGGCGCGATCGTCGGCGGGATGAGCTCGTTCCCGCCCATCGACCACGGCGTGTCCGCCCTCGAGCCGGACCAGATCTGGAACGACCCCAAGACGCTCGAGAAGTATGTCCGCACCGTCCTCTCCGGCGATGCGGATCTCTTCGCCGACGGCGAAGGCCGGGTGAACACGACCAACGACATCGAGAAGAGCGGCGCGTTCAGCGTGAGCATCCCGTACATCCTCCTCAAGGACTACCAGTGGGTCCCGAGCAGCGACGGGAGCGACGTGCTGGTGGCCCGGTCGTGGGTGGAAGAGCGGGGTTGCAGCGAGAACGGCAGCAACTGCGTGGAGGCCTCCTTCTCGCTGGAGGTGTTCTACCCGGACGCGCCGACGGACGGCAGCGTGCGCGTCACGGTCTCCTGGATCGACCTCGTGACCCAGGCCGACAGCCTGCTCACGGAGGAGGCGCGCCTCGACCTCCTCGTCAACGGTCAGGCCGACATCTTCGCAGCGATGGACGCCCACCTGGCCGGCACGGCCGAGTAAGGTCGGAAAATGCACCATCGGGCTTGACGAGCAGGGGTGTCCGCGTGGTAGAGAGTGTGTCGACGCATTCCCCGCCGCCCCCCTCCCCCAGCTCCTCAGGTGCCCGCCATGTCCGCTCTCCCCGAGCCGATGCGGGAGGCCGGTCCCTCCCCGGCCGCCCTCTCTCTGTCTCCGTCTTTGTCGCCTTCGCTCCACGTCTCCGCCCCGCGTGCGGACGGCCAGAGCCCCGACTTCGACTTCCAGTCGACCACGCGCCAGTCGAACTCCGACCAGCCCGTCCCGCTCGGCGGCGTGCCCCGCGCGCTCCGCGAAGCGGCCGAGCAATCCGGCATCGACCCCGTTGCCGAGCTGTACAACGAAGCCCTGCGCTACGCGAACGAGGGCCACTTGCGCCTCGCGCGCGAGCGGCTCCAGATGCTGCTCTGCATGTCGCCGGACGACGGGGAGGCGCGCCTGCTCCTCGCCCGCGTGCACGTCGCCGGCCAGAAGTGGTCGGAGGCCCTGCTCGCGCTGGACGAAGCCGCTTCGTGTGGCATGTCCGTGCCGCTCCCGCTGCGCCGCACGGTAGAGGACCACCTGCGCTCCGAGCAGGCCGCGCAGGAGGAGGAGAAGTCCGCCGTCCGCGCCCGCGAGCACGGCGAGATCAAGGCGCTCCGCCAGGAAGCCCGCCGGCTCCGCGGTGAGAACGCCGCGCTGCTGTCGCGCTCCGCCGACCTCGAGAAGGAGGTCCGGAAGTGGGCGTGGGCGACCGCGGCCACGTCGCTCGTGACCGTGCTGTTCGTGGCGGTCTCCCTGACCTTCGGCGGATCCACCCCGGCCACCACGGACGTTGCCGCAGCCGACCCCGCCGTCGCCCCGGCCGAAGGCGCCGTGGCCGTCGTGGACGGCGCCCCCGCCGATCCGGCCGCGCCTCCGACCTCCGCCGAGAACGCCACGGCCGCGGCCCGCGCGATCGCGGAGGCCCCCGGCCTGCAGGGCACCAGCCTCGAGGTAGAGGTGCGTGGCGCCTCCGCCGTCGCCCGTGGCGAGGTCACGAGCTTCAAGCAGAAGCAGCTCGCCGAGAAGACGCTCAAGGGCGTCTCCGGGATCGAGAAGGTCGACGTCAAGCAGGTCGTGATCCTCGCCCGCACCCGCGGCGCGAACCACACGGTCGTCAGCGGCGACTCGCTCGGTAAGATCGCCTACCAGTACTACGGCGACTCGCAGCTGGCGGAGAAGGTCAAGAAGTCGAACACGGACGTCCTGAAGGGCGGGGACAACCTGTCGGTCGGGATGAAGCTGAAGATCCCGCCGTCGCAGTAGCCTCGCCGCTGCATCGCAGCACCGATCTTGCTGCGCTGCAGCAGGCGCGTTATCCCTCCCCAGGGGGACAGATGGCCGCCACCAGCGACTGGCTCGAGATGCACCGGCGGTTCCGGCCCGACGCCGAGGCCCTGTTCGACGCCTCGAACGATCGGCGTTGGACCTGGGCGCAGCTCCACGAGGACTCCCGCCGCTGGGCCGGCGTGCTGCAGCGCAGCGGGGTCGTCCACGGGGACCGGGTAGCCGTCCTCGCCCACAACCGCGGCGAGACCTTCGCGCTGCTGTTCGCCTGCGCGGAGCTCGGCGCCGTCCTGTTCCCCATGAACTGGCGGTTGTCCCGGGACGAGCTCGTCTGGCAGCTCGGCCACGCGGAGCCGCGCGTCGTCCTCGTCGACCGGGTGCACGAGCAGCTCGGGCTCGGGACGCACGTGATCGAGGAGGGGCCCGGGGACGACCCCGTGGACGGTCCGGGCTCAGATCTGGCCGATCCGTGGGTCCTGATGTACACGTCGGGGAGCACGGGCAAGCCGAAGGGTGCGCTGCTGACCCACGGGCAGCTCCACTGGAACGCCGTGAACACGCTGCTCGCGTGCGATCTGACGCCGGCCGACGCCACGCTGACGTTCACGCCGCTCTTCCACACCGGCGGGTTGAACAGCCTGTCGACGCCGTTGCTGCACCGCGGCGGGCGCGTCGTCCTCACCCGGGGGGTGGACCCGGCGGAGGCCCTCCGGCTCATCGCCGCGGAGCGCGTAACCCTGCTCATGGGCGTCCCCACCATCTTCCAGATGCTGGCGGATCACCCCGACTTCGTCACGACCGACCTCACGAGCGTGCGTGACGCCCTGTGCGGCGGCTCGGCCCTCGGCGCCACGCTGCTCGAGCGGTACCTGGACCGCGGGATCCCGCTGCGCCAGGGCTTCGGCATGACGGAGGTCGGCGTGAACTGCTTCTCCATGCCGCACCGCAGCATCCGCGCGAAGCTCGGGAGCGTGGGCCTGCCGATCCACCACGTCGACGCGCGCCTGGTGCGGCCGGACGGCACGGACTGCGGCCCCGACGAACCCGGCGAGCTCCTGTTCGCGGGCCCAGCGGTGTTCGGTGGGTACTTCCGCGATCCCGCGGCGACCGCGGCCGCGCTCCGCGACGGCTGGTTCCACACGGGCGACGTCCTCTCCCGCGATGCGGACGGCTACTTCTCGGTTCGGGGGCGGATCAAGGAGATGTACAAGTCCGGCGGGGAGAACGTCTACCCGGCAGAGGTCGAGGCCGCGCTGCAGGCCTGCCCGGGCGTCACGCTGGCGGCGGTCGTCGGCGTCGAGGACGCGAAGTGGGGCGAGGTCGGACACGCCTGGGTCGAGGCCGCGGAAGGCGTCACGCCGGCGGACATCCTCCGATCGCTCGACGGGCGGCTTGCGCGCTTCAAGCTCCCGAAGCAGATCTCCGTGGTGCCCGCGCTGCCCCGCACGGCGTCCGGGAAGGTCGACAAGCCGTTGCTGCGCCGCAGCATGGAGTCCGCATGATCTTCCTTCTCCTGGCCTGCATGCCCGACGACTACGTCGGCCCGCTGCCCACGGGGACCACGCCCGTGGACGACACCGCCGCCCCGGACGCGGCGTCCATCGCAGGGGACTGGCTGTCGGAGGGCGACGACCTGTCTGACCTGTTCGCGGGCGAGCCGTTCAACTACGCGTCGACGACCGGCTCCTTCGGCGCCGACGGATCCTACACCGCGGAGGTCACGGATCTCGAGGGGACGGCGTACCCGATCGCCGGGTCCTACACCGTCGACGTCTCGACCGACCCGGCCACCATCCACATCGTCCAGACCGCCCCGTACGAAGCCGAGGCCGACGGGATCTGGCAGGTCGCGGGCGATGTCCTCACGTACGAGGTGGTCCAGACCACGCCGTCCTACGGCTTCACCGCGCCCACGCCCGAGCGCGGCTTCGGCTCGACCGCCGGCCCGGGCCTCGCGCCCGACTCGAACGTTCAGGTCTACCGACGGCAATAGCCCGCCATGCCTACTCCCTCCCCCCTTGTGGGGGAGGGCTGGGGTGGGGGGTGGAACGCCGAACATGCTCCGCCACCACCTCGACCACGCCGTCCAGGTTCTCCATTACCTCGTCGTTCCAGAACCGCAGCACGTGGAACCCCTCGGTCCGCAGCCACGCGTCGCGCACGGCGTCGGCCTCCTCCTGCTCGAGGTGCTGACCCCCATCGACCTCGATGACGAGGCCTACCTCGAAGCTGGCGAAGTCCACGATGTACCGCCCGAGCGGCACCTGCTTGCGGAACTTCACGCCCAGCGCACGGTCGCGCAGGCAGCTCCACAGCCGGCGCTCGGCGTCCGTCATGTCGGCGCGCAGGGCGCGGGCCCGGTCACGGAGCGCCATCCGCCCCCCTCCCCGGCCCTCCCCACGAGGGGGAGGGAGAAAAGTCGCTGCTAACCTACGATACCCGCGCGCTCCAGCATCGCGTGAAGCAGCACGTTGCACCCCGCCTCGATGTGGTCCTTCCGGGCGTCCTCGATCTCGTTGTGCGAGATCCCGTCCTTGCACGGGATGAAGATCATCCCGGCGGGAGCCAGCTTCGCGACGTACACCGCGTCGTGCCCGGCGCCCGAGACCGCCGGCATATTCGAGTAGCCGAGCTTCGTCGCCGCCCGCTGCACGGCGTCCACGCAGTCGGAGTGGAACGCCTGCGCCGGGTAGTGCGACACGACGTCGATCGTTATCGGGAGCCCGCTTCGGGCCGACGCCTCCGTCACCGCACGCCGGATGTCCGCGTCCATCCGCTCGACGAGCTCGTCCGTCGCATTCCGCAGGTCGATCGAGAACTTCACGCGCCCGGGGATCACGTTCCGGCTGTTCGGGTGCACCTGCACCATCCCGACGGTCCCGCGTCCGTGCGGCGGGTGCCGGTGCGCGATGGCGACGACCTCTTGCATCAGCCCGGCCGCGACCTGTAGCGCGTCCTTGCGGAGCGCCATCGGCGTGGGGCCCGCGTGGGCCTCCATGCCCGTCACCACGCAGTCGTACCACTTGATCCCGAGAACGGCGCTCACGACGCCGATCGTGATGTCGTGGTCCTCGAGCACCGGCCCCTGCTCGATGTGCGTCTCGAAGTACGCGCCGATCGGGTGCCGTCCCGGCTCTTCCGAGCCGACATAGCCGATCTTCTCGAGCTCGTCCCTCACCGACAGGCCCGCGGTGTCCCGCGCGGCGTACGCGTGCTCGAGGCTGAACGCACCCGCGAACACGCCGGAGCCCATCATCACCGGGACGAAGCGCGAGCCCTCCTCGTTCGTCCAGAAGGCGACCTCGATCGGGGCTTCCGTCTGGATCCCCCGATCGTTGAGCGTGCGGACCACCTCGATCCCGGCGAGCACGCCGTAGTTCCCGTCGAACTTGCCGCCGGTCGGCTGGGTGTCGATGTGGCTGCCCGTCATGATCGGCGGCAGCGACGGATTCCGCCCTTCCCGGCGCAGGAACCCGTTACCGATCCGGTCGATCGTGACCGTCATCCCGGCTTCCCGCGCCCACCGGCATACGAGGTCCCGGCCCTGCTTGTCGAGGTCCGTGAGCGCGAGCCGGCACACGCCACCCTTCTCGGTGGCCCCGATGCGCGCGAGCTCCATCAGCGAGCCCCACAGCCGCTCACCGTCGATGCGTAGATGATCGAGATTCGTCATGGCTTCTCCACGGGAGGCGGCGGGGGTGGCGGCAGGAAGGGATACGCGAGCTGCTCGGTGAACGTCATCGGGATCGGGCTGACGGTCCCGTACTTCGCCGGCCACTTGCCGACGGGCAGGTGGTACGTGCCGAACACCATGTCCAGCACGGGGAGATGCACCGCATAGTTGGTGTCGATCGCCGGTCTCTCGCTGCTGTGGTGCCAGTGGTGGTACTGCGGCGTCGCGATGAGGTACCGAAGCCACCCGAAGTGCATCCCCGTGTTCGCGTGGATGTAGACGTCGTGGAACCCTGCGAAGATGACGTACGCGTTGAGCGCAGCGGCGTCCGCGCCCAGCAGGTACAGCGGCACCATCACGAGCGTGCGGTCGACCAGCACCTGCACGAAGTGGGTGCGGCTGCCGGCGAGCCAGTCCATATACTCGGTGCTGTGGTGTACGGCGTGGAACGGCCATAGCCAGGGGATCTCGTGGAACGCGCGATGGATCCAGTACTGTGCGAGATCCGCGAAGAACACGAGCATCGCGAACTGACCCCACACCGGGATCGAGCGGACCCACGCCTGCAACGTCCCGTTGATCGCCCAGTAGAAGACATGCGGCGCGAAGTAGTTCCCCACGAGGAGCAGCACGCCGATCGCGAGGTGGTTCATCGTGAAGAACATCAGGTCGAGGCGCCAGTGCGGGCGAAGGATCGGCTGATCCGGATACCGCGGCAGCATCTTCTCGATCGTGATGAAGACCACCGCCGAACCGAGCAGATCGAGGACCAGCCAGTCCAGGCCGAGACCGACCTCCACGCCCTCCTTCAGCGCGCCGGGCTCGGGCGCCCATCCGCCGATCAGGATCGCGAGGAGGGTGCACCCGATGCCGATCATCCCCATCCGGCGGCGCCTGCCGCGGACGAAGGTGAACGTCCCGAACGCGAGCGACGCGACCAGGCACACCTGCAGGACGACGCGCAGGACGTCGACGTCGTAGACCGCGCGCAGATCCGCGGTGGTGAACCAGGTCGGGAACTTGAACGCCAGCATGCCGAGCAGATTGAGAATTCCGAGCCCGCTCGAGATGTACCCGCTGATCCTCCCCTCCCCGAGCCGGAGGTGCCGGCGGGAGAGATCCCCGGTCTCGCGCGGCGGGTAAGGATAGGCTGTATCTTCGGCCATGCGGCCTCCGCTGGCGAGCATACCGCATTCCTGCGCGGCCGCTTCACACGCCCCCCCGGAACGCCCAGCGCCGGGATACGGGATGCGCTGGAGGCGGCGTGGATAATCCGTGGAAGTCGAGGCGGGATATGCTCGCCGGGAGCCTGGCGCTGGGCGCAGTCGGGTGCGGGGCGATGGGCACCCGTGAGCCGGCGCCGCCGCAGGAGCCGGCCCAGGACCCTCAGCAGGAGCGCGGACCGCGCGGCCGGGAAGGCGGTAACCGCCGGGAGCGCCCCGAGCGGGACGCGGAAGGCGAGGAGGGCGCCCCCACGCTCGAAGGCGTCCGCCGCCGGGAAGAGGACTTCCAGGGCCAGAAGCGCGCCGCGTACTTCCAGGAGTCCACCCAGGACGGCGCGCCGCTCATGATGGCGATCCACGGCAAGGGTGGCGGTCCGAACGTCATGATCGACCGATACGGCGTCGGGGCGGAGGTCGCGCGGCTCGGCTGGTTCGGCATCTACCCCGAGACTGGCGGCGAGATGGTGATCGACCACGACGGCGCGGATCACGAGTTCCTCGCCCACCTTCTGCGGGACGTCGCCGCCCGACGGCCCACCCAGCGCCGGTTCGCCCTCGGCTTCTCGGGGGGCGCCCACAAGGCGTACCAGCTCGCAGCCCGGGACTCCGACACGGTGGACGCCATCGTCGTCGTGAGCGGGAAGGCCGCGGACGTCGACAATGCGTACGACCTGTGGGATCCGAACGTCAGCAAGCCCGGGCCGGTGTCGATCTTGCACGTCCACGGCCTGCAGGACGAGAACGTACCCTTCGATGGCGGGGAATACGGCCACGGTAAGGGCACGGGGCGCCGGTCCATCGGCGTCCAGCAGGGCCTGGACGCCTGGATCCGCTGGTACGGCGCGAAGCCCGTGGAGTCCCCCGCGCGCTCGGAGGGGCTCCCGCGAGAAGTCAAGATCTCCCGTTGGGAAGCGCCGGCCGGCAACGCCATCGAGCTCCTCGTCCACTCGGGGATGGGGCACGAGTACCCGCACGATTGGGTGAACCGCCACGCGTTCGCGTTCCTGGCGTCGGTGCCGGCGCGGCGCTGAAGCCGAAGGTGAATGGGGCGGCCCGCGTGGCCGTCTCACGAGCGTCTCCCTGGAGCACCGTCATGCGCGCACGACCCTCGTGGTGGATCTTGCCGTTCCTGATCGCCTGCGGGCGCGACGAGCCCCGCCCGCCCCCGGTCACACCGCCCACCCCGGCCGAAGCGCGGGCCCCGGCCGACGCCCCGCGTCCGGAGCGCGGGCCCCTCTCCGTCGGAGCGCCGCCGCCCGCGGCCGCTGCGCCTCCGCGTGTCGTCCCCGATCCGGCCCCGGTCGCCGCGGAGCGTGGCGCCGCCCCCAAGCCCCCCGGCGCCGCCCCCGCCGGGATCCGACAGGTTTCCCCTGGCACCTACACCGTGGAGCGGTCGCTCGTCGACGAGTGGAAGGCGTCCCCTGGCGTCCTCGGGCGCGCCCTGCAGGTGGACGGCGGCTGGCAGCTCGCGGGCATGCAGAAGCGCGTGGGCTATCACCTCGGACTGCGCAACGGCGACGTGATCACGTCCATCAACGGGCACTCGCTCGACACGCGCATGCAGCAGCTCGGTGCGTGGATGTCTTTGCGCAACGCCGACGATCTCTCGATCGCCTTCACCCGGGCCGGGAAGCGGCTGGTCTACGACTACCGCATCATCGAGTAGCTCCGGAGCACGCTCTCGGCCGACGCTACCTGCGGACCACTGGCTCGGTACCACCAGGTGACGCTCCAACGTTACCCTGCCTACCCGTACGCGCGGGAGCCGCTCCGATCGAGGCCGTTCCGCCGCTGGCACGCGATCTGCAAAGACGCAGGTCGTCACCGGAGGCCACGAGGTCCACTCTCTCTGCGCGCCAGTCCACGCTCACTGCCATCCTGCTCGGCGCGCTCGGCGGCTGCAGCGCCGCGCCGGATGCGGGCCTCGCGTCGGAGGGGGACCCCGACCAGCGGGCCGCGGCGGCGGCGCCCATCTGCCCCGGCTCCCCGTACACCTCGATCCAGTCCGCGATCGACGCGACGGCGGCGGGCGGCACCGTCACCGTCTGCGCCGGCACCTTCTTCGAGCGCCTCACCATCCCGAAGGCCCTGACCCTCTTGGCCAGCGCGGGCGCCGGGACCACGATCATCGACGCCCAGAGCTGGGACACCGCCATCCAGGTCACCGGCGGCGGCAACGTGGTGATCGACGGGTTCACCATCCAGAACGGCGGCGGCGGGCACGACGGCGGCGGCGTGAGCTGCTCCGGGTCCGGCCTCACGCTGCAGAACAGCATCGTGACCGCGAACACCGGGGTGAACGGCGGCGGCATCGGCGCGGACGGCTGCTGGGGCGTCGTGACGAACAACACGATCTCGGCCAACTCGGCCGCGGCGAATGGCGGTGGCCTGTGGGTCGTCGGCGACGACCTCGCGATCGACGGCAACGACATCCTCGACAACCACACCGACCTGTACGGCGGCGGCGTCCACGTCGTCGGCAACTCGCCCGTGGTCGGCAACTTCGTCGACGACAACGACTCGGACGTGCGCGGCGGCGGCATCTACATCGACGCCGCGTCCGACACGCTGCTCGCCGGCAACTACGTCTCGTTCAACTTCTCCATCGACGACGGCGCGGGCGTCTACATCCACGAGAGCGGCGGTTCCGTCGACAACAACGACATCGTCGACAACTACTCGGACGACGACGGCGGCGGCTTGCGCATGAAGCTGGCGACCGCGACCGTTACGAACAACGTGATCTCCAGGAACATCGCCACGAACACGGGCGGCGGGGCCAAGTTCTCGCACGAAGCCACGACGATCACCGGGAACACCATCAGCGACAACGAGGGCTACTGGCGCGGCGGCGGGATGCAGCTCGAAGAGTGCGAGTGCTACTTCGCGAACAATACCGTCACCGGCAACCACTCGCCCACGGGCGGCGGCCTGTACCTCGAGAACGGCTGGGGCACGCTGACGTTGGAGGACAGCCTCATCGCCAGCAACTCGGCCGACCTCGACGGCGGCAACCTCTACATCGCGATGCCCGGCCAGACCGTGGTCATGCGCCGAATCGACATCCAGACCGGCACGGCGAACCAGGGCGCCGGCATCTACTCCGTCGGCACGAACCTCGACATCGTCGCGACCACGTTCTGGAAGAACGCGGCAACGCTCGGGGGCGGAGCGGCCTTCCTCGAGGCCACGACCGGCGCCCTGACGAACGACGTCGCCTGGGGGAACACGGGCACCGAGGGCTCCGCGTTCCGCTTCTCGAACGGCACCTCGTTCGCGGTGAAGAACACGGTCCTGCAGAACAACACAGGCAGCGCGGCCGCGTGGGTCAGCTCGGGCGTCGCCCCGACCTGGACGTACAACAATATGTACTCGAACTCGGGCGCCTTCTACGGCATGCCGCCGCAGGCCGGCGTCAACGGGAACGTCAAGGTCAAGCCGCTCTTCAAGCGGCCGAGCACCGGGAACTTCAAGCTCTCGGCGGGCAGCAGGATGTTCGACGTGGGCGACCCGGCGATCTTCGACGTCAACGCGACGCGGTCCGACATGGGCGTCTTCGGCGGCCCCGAGGGCTACTAGTCCGGGGTGCCCCCAGCCCGCGCGAGGAGATGCATGCGACGCACCTCCTCACCGAGCTCGTCCACCAGCCAGTGTGTCCAGCCCGCCTCGAGCGCCTCCGCCACCGCGCGGTAGTACCAAAGCGTGCCTTCGCGGCCGCCCGTGAACCGGTCCAGGCTCTCGACCCCATCGCGCTGCAGGTCCATCCGGATGCACCGCGCGTTGTGAAGCTTGTCCGCGGCGGACACGAGCTTGACGTCGTGCGGCATGTCGCGCAGGTGGGCCACGTACCGGTCCTTGCGGGCCTGCCACGGCGGCTTCGGCTGCTCGTTGACGCTGTCCGAGAGCGCCACGACCATCCCGGCCACGCGCTCCCCGAACCGCGCCGCGATGATCTCCGGTGTGCAACCAGGAACATCCTCCACAGCGTCATGCAGCACTGCCGCGCAGAGCTGGTCCTCGTCGCCGCCGGCCTCGCCCACCAGCGCGGTCACCGACAGCAGGTGCGTCATGTACGGGACCGAGTTCCCCTTCCGGTAGATGTCCCGGAAGGCGTCCAGCGCGAACGCCACGGCGTCGTCGAAGCGCGCGCCGTAGACGCTCATACCGTGTTCCGCACGTGCAGCATGTCGAGGTCCTTCGGGTCGACCTGGCTCGGGGCGTCCGACATGAGATCCGTCGCGCTCGCGGTCTTCGGGAACGCGATGACCTCCCGGATCGAGTCCGCGCCGGTGAGCAGCATGATCGTGCGGTCGAGGCCGAACGCGATCCCGCCGTGCGGGGGCGCCCCGTGCGCGAGCGCATCCAGGAGGAACCCGAACTTCTCGCGCTGCTGCTCGGGCCCGATGCCGAGCGCCGCGAACACCTGCTGCTGCACCTCTTCCTGGTGGATCCGGATCGAGCCGCCCGCCATCTCCGTGCCGTTGACCACGAAGTCGTAGGCGTCCGACTTGATCTCTCCCATCTTCTCGGTGCCCATCCACGGGATGTGCTCGGGCTTCGGGCTCGTGAACGGGTGGTGCACGCTCGTCCACGCGCCGGACTCTGCGTCCTGCTCGAACAGCGGGAAGTCCACGACCCAGCAGAACTTGAACACGCCCGGCGTGATCATCCCGCGGTCCTTCGCGATCTGCACCCGGAGCCGTCCAAGCCCGGCGTTCACCGCGTTCTTCGCGCCGGCGCCGACGACCAGCAGGTCCCCCGCCGAGGCATTCATCTTCACATCGCCCAGCGTCGCCCACACCTTCGAGAGCGGGCCCGACAGCGTCCCATCCGCCGCGATCTTCCCCCACAGCAGCCCGCCGAGCTGGTACTGCTTCACGAACGGCACCCACGCGTCGATCACCTTGCGCGACGTGTCCTCCGCCGCGCCCGCGATGACGAAGCCCTTCACGAGCCCGCCCGCGTCGAGCGCCGCCCGGATCGGCGCGAAGTCCGTCCCCGCCAGCGCTTCGTTCAGCTCCGCGAGCTCCATCCCGTACCGCAGATCCGGCGCATCTACGCCGAACCGCGACATGGCGTCGTCGTACGACATGCGCGGAACGTCCCCCAGGTCCTGCCCGAGCACGTCCTGCCACATCTGCCTCACGACCTGCTCGACCACCTCCATCACCAGGTCCGACGTCGCGAAGCTCACCTCGATGTCGATCTGCGTGAACTCGGGCTGCCGGTCGGCGCGCAGGTCCTCGTCCCGGAAGCAGCGGCAGATCTGAAAGTACCGGTCCATCCCCGCGACCATCAGGATCTGCTTGAAGATCTGGGGCGACTGCGGGAGCGCATACCAGAACCCAGGGTGCACGCGGCTCGGCACCAGGAAGTCGCGCGCGCCCTCCGGCGTCGGCTTCGTGAGGATCGGGGTCTCGATCTCGAGGAACCCGAGCTCCGACAGCGTGTTCCGCACCGACAGCGCGACCTTGTGCCGCGTCACCAGGTTCTTCTGGAGCGTGGGACGGCGCAAATCGAGATACCGATACTTCAACCGGACATTCTCGCTGGCCTCCGCCCGGTCGTCGATCGCGAAAGGCAGCGGCTTGCTGCGCGACAGGATCTCGAGCTCCTGCGCCACGACCTCGATCTCGCCCGTCGCCATGTCCTTGTTGGCCGCGCCCGCCCGCACCGCGACGGTCCCCTTCGCCTGCACGACGTACTCGAGGTGCACGTCCTTCGCGATGGCCCGGATCGCTTCCGGCGACCGCTCGTCCACCGTGACCTGGGTGACGCCGTGGCGGTCCCGCACGATCACGAAGGTCACACCGCCCCTATCGCGGACCGCGTTGGCCCACCCCTGGAGCACGACGGTCTGGCCCGCGTCGCTGGCGCGGAGCTCTCCGCAGGTGTGGGTGCGACGGTCGAGCATCGGTCCTCCAAGGCCCCGTCGGCTTATCCCCGGCGGGTCCGCCGCGCATGGGCTTCTTGTGGGGGGCTCCACCCGGTCCACGGTCCTGAGGCTCCGGTCCGTGCGCACGGACAGGCGACCCCCGATCTGCGCAGTTCCGTCGGGCTCCTCGCGCGGGCGGGCTGAACGACCCGCGGATCTACCGGGATACTCGAGTACCCCCGAGGTTGGGTGGGATCCCAACCAGTCGGTGGCGGGGCCTCGGGAAGCAACATGCCGCATGTGCGGCGGACTTCCTGCCTTTCCCCCTCCCCCCTTGTGGGGGAGGGCCGGGGAGGGGGGTGGCGGGAGCGCCATCGCGTCGCCGTGAGCGGCTAATGCATAGGTTCATCCTCGCTAACGACCCCCACCCCAGCCCTCCCCCGTAAAGGGGGAGGGGGCATGAGGGCAGCCTTCGCGGCCACACCGATCGACTTGGAACGCACCCCCCGAGGTTCCGCGGGGAATCACCCGCGCAATTGCCGGGATACTCCAGTATCCGCGAGGTTCCGCGGGCCCGCGGTGCGCGCCGCCATCCTCCGGCGCCACCGCGCGCTCGCCGCACGTCACCGGCCAGACCCACGCAGTTCGAGCAGCCCGATCCTCGTGTCTTCGTGTCTTTGTGTGAACCGCTCGATCGAGTTGGATACCGCGCCGCGCCATCCTGACGGTGGCGCCCGTCGGACGGTTCACACCAGGGGCACGATGATCACGACGGCGCTTTGCACGCTCGAAGCCTCGTCCTGGAGGTCAGCTAGACCGTCACGACTGCCGTGGGCGCCGCGCGCTCCCCTCGCGCCGCCAGCACGTCCCGGATCCCCAACGCGCCCTTGCCCGCCCACAGGTCGGCCGACTCCGGCCGCGCCAGCGCCCCCGCGCCGAGCAGCACCCGGTCGCCGTCGCGAAGTGGCCGCCGCACACGCGTCAGCCCAGATTCGTCGTCGGCGAACCTGGGATTGACGCAGATTCTCCGGTGCGGCGCAACCTCTGCCTGCTGCCGGGTGAGCTCGCCGTCCCGCACCTGCCGGTCCACCAGCCGCATCGGGCGGTAGAGGGGCGTCGCCCGCCCGTGCCGCGGCGCCAGGACCGCGCCCAGCGCGCCCGCCGCCACGATCTCTACGACCCCCTCGCGGACCATGGCGCCGAGCACGCAGCAGCTGCCGTCCCCCCAAATCTCATCGGTCGGGAGCGGCGAAGTCGTGCCCGCCACC
>CAMCWU010000025.1 GCA_945882675.1 Klebsiella pneumoniae
GCGAGCTCCACGCCGCCCAGATACACCTCGAACCGCGAGGCCGTGGGCCACACGGGATCGTCCACGACGCGGGCCAGCGCAGCCATGGAGGCCGGCCAGCGGTCCACGATCGTCGGCAGCTTCAGCGCGGGCTCCACGCGATCCACCCAGATCCGCGTGAAGGCCTCGTCCCAGCCGGCGTCTGGAGCGCCGGCGACGCGGGCCAGCTCGTCCGCGGACGCGTCGGCGAGATCGATCCCGGCGGTCTCACGCACCAGATCGCGCACGGAGATCCTGCGCCATCGCCCGGCCACCGTGGGTTCGGCGGCATGGCGGCTCGCGGGCGCCGGCAGGCCCACCGCCGCGCATGCGACGCCCACGAGCTGCTCGACCTCGTCCATCAGGTCGGCGGGCTCGGCGCCGGCCCGGTACCACTCGAGGAGCGTGAACTCCGTGCCGTGCCAGCTCCCCCGCTCGCGATCGCGGAAGCACGGGCCGATCTCGTATACGCGCGGAAGGCCCGCCGCGACCACGCGCTTGAGCGCGAACTCGGGGCTGGTCCGGAGCGCGCCGCCGCCCGCACGGATCGGGTGGAGATGCGGCTCCATCGCCGCGGACGGGACGATCGCCGGCGTTGGGACCTCCACGTAGGCGTGGTGGTCGAACCACCGGCGCATGGCCGCGAGGATCCGGCCCCGCGCGCGGAGCCCCCCTGAGTCGATCCCGGCGCTCAGCGCTTGACGCGCTCGACGTACTCGCCCGTGCGCGTGTCGATCTTGATCCACTCGCCCGTGTCGATGAACAGCGGGACGCCGACGCTCGCGCCGGTCGACACCGTGGCGTTCTTGTTCGTGCCCTGGGCGGTGTTGCCGCGCGCGCCGGGCTCGGCGTACGTCACTTCGAGCTCGACGAACGTGGGGAGCTCGATGCTGACCGGGCGGCCCTTGTAGAAGAGCACGGCCACCTTCATATTCTCCACGAGCCAGGACTTCTGGTCGCCGATGACGTCCGGGTTGATGGCGACCTGCTCGAAGGACTCCTGGTTCATGAAGTTGAACCCATCCCCGTCGGAGTAGAGGTACTCCATGGTCACCTCTTCGACGTCCGCGACCTCGTAGGTCTCGACGATCTTATAGGTGCGCTCGACCGTATTGCCGGTGATCAGGTTCTTAATCCGCAGGCGGTTGAACGCCTGGCCCTTGCCCGGCTTCACGAACTGAAAGTCCACGATGACCCAGGGATATCCGTCGATCTCGAGCTTGAGCCCCTTCTTGATGTCGGACGAATTATAGGTGCCGGCCATGAGCGGAATCCCCGTCGAGAAGTTGAGCGGCGCCGCGCCACCGTGCGGAGCCGAAGAAGGCGCCCCCGTATACCACGGTGCGGTGCGCTCGTCGCCCGTCGTCGGCCGGCCGGAGGTGGTGCGGGCGCGCGCCGACCTCGCCCCCCACTGGGACGGCGCGGACGCCCTGTTCCCGGTGCGCGTCACGCGCTCGTTCTGGGACCGGATCGATCCGCTCGATCCCGCGGATCCCCTCGCCCGCCAGGTGCTCCCGGACCCCGCCGAGCTCACCGACGACCCGACCGATCTGCAGGATCCGGTCGGCGACGCGCTGTGCAGCCCGGTGCCGTGGGTCGTGCACAAGTACCCGTCTCGCGTGCTCCTCCTGCTGACGAAGCGCTGCCACCTCTACTGCCGGTACTGCTTCCGAAGGAACCACCGCCCCGGCGACCGCGAGGATCCCACGCCAGAAGAGTGGGCCGCCGCCCTGGCTTATGCGGCCGGGTCCGGCGCCGAGGAGGTGATCCTGTCCGGCGGCGATCCCCTCGCCGTCCGGGACGACCGCCTGTTCGAAGCGATCGACGCCCTGCGCGCGACCATCCCGGTCATCCGGATCCACAGCCGCGCGCCGATCACCCGGCCGGATCGCGTCACGCCGGAGCTGGCGGCCGGGCTCCGCTCCCGCGCGCCGGTGTGGCTGATCGTCCACTGCAACCACCCGCGCGAGCTCTCGCCGGACGTGGACCGCGCGCTCGCAACGCTCGTCGACCACGGCGTGCCCGTCCTCAACCAGTCCGTGCTCCTCGCCGGCGTGAACGACGACGCGCAGGTCCTCGCCGAATTGTGCCGTCAGCTCGTCCGTCGCCGCGTGTTGCCGTACTACCTGCACCACCCGGACGCCGCGAAGAACACGGCGCACCTCCGCGTGCCCCTCGAGCGCGGCCTCGCCATCCATGCCGAGCTCCGAAAGCTCGTGTCGGGCGTCGCGTGCCCGCGGTACGTCATCGATCCGCCGGATGGCCGGGGAAAGCTAGATGTCTCCGATTTTGTGGGGGGCTCGAGGTAGCCCTGCGTCTCCGGCTCCGGTCCGTGCGCTCGTGGATGGTGGATGATAATGGTTTTCATTCTCACCCGGATCGGATATGGTGACTTCCGTGGAGGCGCTATGGACACGCTGGCTGAGCTGTCGGTGGGTCTTACTTCCTCGGTTGTCGCGGTCGGAGGCGCCGGATCCTTCCGTCGCCGGCTTCTCGAGCTCGGGCTCGTGCCGGGCGCCACGATCACGCGCCTCGGCCAGGCGCCCCTCGGCGATCCGCTGACCTACCGGGTCCGCGGCGCCACAGTCTGCCTGCGGCGATCCGACGCGGCCGCGATCTCCGTGGCGGGCATCTCGCGCTGATGGACGACGGGCCGGTCGAAAAGGCAGAGGAGAGCTGCCACGCGCCAGTATCGGTACCGCGGCGGACCGGTGAGCCGAATATCGTCGTCTTCGGGAACCCGAACGCCGGCAAGTCCACGCTCTTCAACGCGCTGACGGGCGGCGGTGCCCAGGTCGGCAACTTCGCGGGGACGACCGTGGAGTGGCTCGCGGGCCACGCGCGGATCGGCGGGGTGCAATGCCGGATCGTGGACGTCCCCGGCACGTTCTCGCTCGCGGCGCGCTCACCGGAGGAGCGCGTCGCCATCGACACGCTGCTCGGCCTGGGCGGGGAGCCGCGGCCGGACGTGGTGCTCGTGGTCGCGGACGCCCCGCGCGTGGTGCGGAGCTTGTACCTCACGCTCCAGCTCCTCGAGCTCGAGCTCCCCGTGGTCATGGCCCTGAACCTGTACGACGAGGCACGGGCGAGCGGCACGCCCCCCGATCCCGCCGCGCTCGCGAAGCTGCTGAACGTCCCTGTGATCCCGACCGTCGCCCGCACGGGAGAAGGCCTCGACGCCCTGCGGGCGGCGCTCTCCGCCGCGATCGCCGATCCCCGGCCGGCCGAGCCCGTCCACGGCTGGCCGGCCGCCCTCGAAGCGGATGTCGACGCCGTGGTGCCGGTCCTCCCGGCGCCCCTGGCCGCCGCCGCCGTCGGGAGCGCGGCCCGCGCTCGCGCCCTCGCGCGCTGGCTCGTCCTGTCGGAAGAGGACGAGACCGACCGAAAGCCCACCGGGAAGGCCGATCTCGACGGGGTGCTCGGCGCGCTCCGCGACACCGCCGCCCAGGCAGGCCGCGATCTCCAGCTCGAGCTCGTCACCACGCGATGGACCTGGATCGACAGCCACGCGCCTGGGTTGTTCCGCTCGCCGCTGGTCCACCGCACGCTGGACGACACGCTGGACCGCCTGCTCCTCCACCCGGTGAGCGGCACGCTCGTGTTCCTGGCCGTGATGTCGGCGGTGTTCACCGCGCTGTTCTCGTGGTCCGACCCCGCGATCGGAGCGATCGAAGCCACTTTCGGCGCGGTCGGCGACGGCGTCTCGCGGACCTTCGATCTGCTCGGCGCTACCGGCGGCCTGCTCACCGTCCTGCACGACGCGATCGTGGATGGGCTCATCGGCGGCGTCGGCTCGGTGGTCGTGTTCCTGCCGCAGATCGGGCTGTTGTTCTTCTTCCTGGCGTTGCTCGAGGACTCAGGCTACCTCGCCCGGGCGGCGCACCTGATGGACCGGATCCTGCGGCTCGCCGGGCTCCCGGGCCAGGCGTTTGTTCCGCTCCTCTCCGGATATGCGTGTGCGGTCCCCGCGATCCTCGCGACGCGCACCATGCCGCGGCAGCGCGACCGGCTGCTGACCATGCTGGTGGTGCCCCTCACCTCGTGCTCGGCGCGCCTGCCGGTCTACGCGCTGATGATCGGCGCGCTGTTCCCGCCGACCGCGCTAGTCTTCGGCTTTAACCTACCGTTTCGGCCGCTCGCGCTCATGGGCATGTATCTGTTCTCGACGGTGGTAACCGTAGCGGCCGCGATCATCCTCGGGCGGCTCGTCCTGCCGGCGGACGCGTCGAGCGCGGTCCTGGAGCTGCCGCCGTACCGCTGGCCGCACCTCCCGACCGTCGCGCGACTGGTCTGGCGGCGCTGCGCCGAGTTCCTGCAGGAGGCCGGGCGGACCATCCTCGTCGCCACGCTGGTGTTGTGGGCGCTCCTGTACTTCCCGCGGTACCAACCCGCCGATCTCCTCCCGCCGGACGTCATGGCCGCCCACGCCCACGAGCCCGACGTCCTCGACGCCCTGGCGGCCCCGCTCGCCACGGAAGCGAGCTTCGCCGGGCGAATCGGTCACGCGATGGAGCCGATCATCGCGCCGCTCGGCTACGACTGGAAGATCGGCGTCGGCCTGATCGGGGCGTTCGCGGCCCGCGAGGTCTTCGTGTCCACCCTCGGCGTCGTCTACGGCATGAGCGACGTGGACGAGGAGGACGCGAGCCTGCGCGAGCAGATGCAGGCCGAGCGCCATTCGGACGGTTCGAAGGTGTATACACCGCTGGTCGGTGCGTCGATCATGGTTTTCTTCGCGCTCGCGATGCAGTGCCTCTCCACCCTCGCGGTGCTCCGGAAGGAGTCGCGCGGCTGGAAGTGGCCCGTGTTCGTCGTCGGCTATATGACGGCGCTCGCCTGGATCTCGGTGTTCGCCGTGTATCAGGGCGGCCGCCTGCTGGGGTTCGCATGAGATGGCTGGGCGTGCTGGCGCTGATCGGATGCGGTGGCGAGGAGGAGCCGGCGGAGCCGCTCGGGCTGTGCGACGCCTGCGGGGATGTGTGCGCGGAGGAGTTCGCGCAGGCCACGTCCGCGGGGCATGTGTTCGGTGGCGTGGACTACGCGGATCCTCCGCCTTCGAGCGGGGATCACGACGCCTGTTGGGCCACGTGGGGCGCGCACGCGGAGCCGGTACCGGACGAGCTCTGGGTGCACAACCTCGAGCATGGCGGCGTGGTGTACCTGTACCACTGCCCCGACGGCTGCGACGCGGAGGTCGCCGAGCTCACCGCGCTGGTCGACCGGCTCGGCATCTTCGCGCTGGTCACGCCGTACGACGCGCTACCCACACGGTTCGCCGCCGTCGCGTGGGAGTGGCGCTACACCGCGGATTGCTTCGACATCGACGCGCTGGAGGCGTTCTACACGTCGCGGCGGGATCAGGCGCCGGAGTCCGTCACCAGCGATCCGTCCGTGGAGTGCCAGGCGGTCGCCGACGGCGGATCGTGAGAATCGCGCGCTGCAGGGGCGCGCGCCGCCGCCGCTCCGGCTAAGCTGGCCGGGATGGCCGACGACGCTGCGCTCCTCGAGTCCGGGCGGTACCGCCTTCTGCGCCTGCTGGGCGCGGGCGGTATGGCGACCGTGCACGAAGCGTGGGACGCCCGACTGGAGGTGAAGCGGGCGATCAAGCTCCTCGATCCCGCGCTGCTGGCGCGTGCGCGCATCCGGGCGCGGTTCGAGGCGGAGGCCCGGACCATGGCGCGCCTCGCCCACCGCAACATCGTCACCGTGCACGACGTGGGCATCGACGACGGCCGCGCGTTCATCGTGATGGAGCTGGTGGAAGGCGGGAGCCTCGCCGATCGCCTGGAATCGTACGGTCCCATCCCGCCGCGGCTCGCGTGCGAGTGGGTCGCCGCAGTGCTCGAAGCGCTGGACACCGCCCACGCGGCCGGGGTGGTCCATCGGGATATCAAGCCAGCGAACATCCTGCTGACGGCGGACGGGGTGCCGAAGCTCGGCGACTTCGGCATCGCCATGTTGTCGGCGGACGAAGCGCGGTCCACCACCCGCACGGGCATGACGCTCGGGACCCTCGCGTACATGCCGCCCGAGCAGAAGGCCGACACGAAGTCGGTCGGACCGGCGGCCGACCTGTATGCAGCGGGGGCCACGCTCTACGCGCTGGTCAGCGGCCACGAACCTCACGATCTGTTCGCCGCGGAGGTCAAGGCGGACGCGCTGCGGGGGCTCGCGCCCGCGCTGGTGGAGGTGATCGACCGCGCCACCCGGTATCGCCCGGAGGACCGCTACGGATCGGCGAGCGAGATGCGCGGGGCGGTCCTCGGCGCTCTGTCGCGGCTGCCGATGTCGTTCGACGCGAGCGCGCTCCAGGCGCCGCCGCCGCCCGTGCCGCGTCCGGCGGACGGCGTGGACTCCTTCGGCGATCAGGCGCTGAGCGACGTGTTCCCCAGAACCACCCCAGACAATGGTTCGTCGCCGGCGTCACGGACGTGGTCGGAGACGGCGTACGCCCCGACCTCCGTGGCACCAGCACCGGCGGTCGTGGCGCCACCCCGGCCGTCGCGCGGCCTGCGCTGGTGGCTGCTGCCCCCGGCGGCGGCGGCGATCGCTGCCTTCGGGGCGGCCCAGGCGTGGGTATGGAGCGTGGACCCGCCGGTTCCGGCGGTCGTGGCGCATGCGCCATCGGGCCCCGAGCCCGCGCCGGTGGTGGCCGCTCCGGCGCCGGTGGGGTTCGTAGCGCCGGCGCCGGTGGTCGCCCCTGCTCCCTCGCCGCAGCCGCGCCCGCGGCCGGTGGAGCCACCGCCCGAGCCGGTGGTCACGCCACCAGCCGTGGCACCGGTGGATCCACCGGTGGTCCAGGTGGAGGCCGTGGCGGCGCCCCCCGCGGCGCCCGGCGCCCCCGCGCGCTTCTCGAGCACCGTGCCCGCCGACGTCCTGGTGGACGGCGGTGCCGTGGGCACCACCCCGTTCGACGGCGAGATCCCGCCCGGGAAGCACCGGATCACCATCCGCCCCGCGGACGGCCGCCCTGCTTTCGTCCGCACCTTCTCCTTCACGGCGGGCGCGCGTGTGACCTACTGCCACGACTTCGACGCCGGTGCGCCATGCAATAATCCTCGTCCTCGCCGGATATGCGCTCGCCGGGACCCCGGCAGTCCTCGTGGGTGGAGACGACGCCGTGCGCCAGCTCGAGGCCGGGTCCGGCCGCGCGGCCGACAGCTTCGACCTCGCGCCGTGGGAATCCCTCCGCGACGGCGGCGACCGCCTGGTCGGCGAGGGCGCATGGCGGCCGTGTGCCGGCCCGCAGGCGACCCTCCCGCAATGGATCGTGGCGGTGGAGGCAGCGGAGAGCGCGCTCGGGCACGGCGACCCGGAGCAGGCGCGCCAGGAGCTCGCGGCCGCCGACGGGGTCGCCGCGTGCCTCGGCCAGGACCCGGATCCCGCCACCCTGGCGCGGTGGCACCGCGTCCGGGGCGCCCTCGGCGACGACACATCCCTCGCGCTCGCGCGGTCCCTCGACCCGCAGGCAGCGTGGAGCGCCGCGTGGCCGACCGAGCGCAAGGCCGCTTACGACGCGGCGTCCCCGGGCGCGCCCACGCCCGTCGCGCTCGTGGCCTGGCGGCGCGACATCCGCGTGGACGGAAGCCAGCCGCCGGCGGCGCTCCTCCCCGGCGCCCACCTGGTCCGGAGCGCAGACGGCGCGGCCCGCGGCCTCCTCGGCGTCGGTGAGGAGCCGCTGCAGCTCGTGCTCGCGAGCCAGGTCCCCGCGGACGGCCCGGGCGCGCTCGGGGACGCCCGCGTGCGCGAGGACGCCAGCGCCCTCCTCGCCGCCGTATACGGGCCGGGGACCCGGATCTTCGTCGCCGACGCCACGTCCGCCTGGGCCGCCACCGTGGGCCGGAGCGACTGGATCGCGCTCCGCGCCGTGCGCCGGTCGGCGCTGATCCCGGTCGGCACGGTGATAGGCGGCGTCGGCGCCGCGGCCGGGATCGCCGGCGGCGCGCTCGCCCTCGCGGCCGTCGGGGACGCCGGGTCGGCCGCGGACGCCATGGGCGCCGCCACGACGCCCGGCGCCTTCGCGACCGCGGCGGACGACTACGACGCCGCGGCGGGCCGTGTGCGCGCGTTCCGGGCCATTGGTGTCGGCGGCGCGGCGATCGCCGTGCTCGGCGGCGGCATCCTGGTCGCGGGGCTCGCCCGCGGCGAGGTCGAGATGCAGCCCACGGTAGCCACGGACGGCGCGACCCTGCGCCTCGTCGTGCGGAGGTGACGGTGTCGAAGCTCGCTCTGCTGCTGACCCTCCTCGCCGGGTGCTTACCGGATGCCCCCGCCTACCCCGCCGCGCAGATCGACGACGACGGGGACGGGTTCTCGGAGGACGCCGGCGACTGCGACGACGCGGATCCTGCGGCGTTCCCCGGCCAGGCGTGGTTCACGGACGACGACGGGGACGGCGTCGGCGCGGACCCCGCCACGGGCTGCGGGCCCCCGCCCGCCGGGTTCGCCGCGACCGACGGAGACTGCGCGCCCGACGACCCGGCCCGGTCCATGCCCGGGACCTGGTACTCCGACACCGATGGCGACGGATACGGTTCGGGTGAAGCCGAGACCTGCGGTCCCGTGCCCGGCGCCGTGGCGCTCGACGGAGACTGCGCGCCCGACGACCCGTTCACCTCACCGGGCGCGCCGGAGGACTGCGGCACGGCCGACCGCGACTGCGGGACGGGTCCCGATCCGCTCTGCCGGCTGAGCGGCGACGTCCCGGCCACCCGCGGGATCGCCCACCCGGAGGCGAACCAGGCCACGACCCCGCCCGAGCTCGACGACGACCCCCAGGCGGACGTCCTGCTCCTCGGGACCTACGACTATCAGGGGTACGGGCTCACCTCCGCGTTCTGGACCCCGCTGGATTCTGCTGGCGGATACGGCGCGATCGAGCACTTGGATACGAACACCGTCAACGGAGCGCTCCGCTGGCGCACCACACCGGACCTCGACGCGGACGGCGTGCCGGAGGTCTTCCTCGTTGGCGGCGACTACCAGATCTACACGACGACGATCTGGCACCCGTCGGTCCCGCCTGCGACCGACATTCTCGGCGTGAACGAAGCATTCCTGGTACGATCGGAGGCCGAGGGCAATGGGATGATGGGGGTCGGCATGGTCGGCGCCGACCTGACCAGCCACGAGGGGGTCGAGCTCGCGCTGACGGCGCTCGGGTATACCTCTGGATCCGTCGAGATCTACGCCGGCTTCGCGAGCACGCCGCAGGTCGTCGCGTCTGTAGACGGGCCGCCCGGGACCCAGTTCGCGGCCGATCTCGGGATGGCGGATCTCGACGGCGACGGCGTCGCGGATCTCGCGACCACGAGCGCGGACTTCCGAGGGCCAGATCCGGCCACGTGGAAGACGTGCCTCTGGCTGTTCCGCGGCCCGTTCGCCGGCAGCCGGGCCGCGGCGGACGCCGACGCGTCGCTGTGCACGGCGGACACGCGAAAGCAGGGATACCCCCAGGTCGAGATCTCGCCCGAGCTGGACGGCTCCGGCCTCCCGTGGGTGTGGTTCGCCGGCGTGTCCGAGTACGATGGCGCCGTCCTCGCCGTCCCCGGTGCGACCGAGTCGGCGTACGAAGCTCCGATCACCGGCGTAGACCACCGCGAGCTCCGCATGCGCCCGGGCATCGATCCCGGCACTGGGAACGAGTACCGCCATCCGCGGTTCGGCGCGTCCATCGGGGTGGCCGGCGACCAGACGGGCGACGCCCTGCCGGACCTGCTCATCGGCCACCCGACCCCGGATTTCAACCTGTTGCCCGGCGTGTGGCTCGTGGACAGCCACGCAGTCGTCGCCGGCCCTCCGGGCCTCCGGTACGTCGACGAGGTGGCCCAGGCAAGGATCACTGCCCCCGGAGAAGAGATCGGCTACGTCGCCACGTCTGCCGGAGACGTGGACGGCGACGGCTGGGACGAGGTCTGGGTCTCCGACCAGGGCGCCGCGTACCTGCTGACCGGCGGCCTGGATCCCTGATCAGTCCCGCCAGATCGAGCGGCCGAGGTCGCTCGTGCTCGCCATCTCTCGGCCGGCGTGGAGCTGGAGCAGCTTGTCCGTGGACGACATGAGCTGCACGATGAGGTTCCGCACGATGGCCTGGCGGAAGATCGAGCCGATCGGCGCGTCCAGGCCGTAGAACTCCAGGAACTTAGCCCGCTCCATCACGATCGCCGTGACTGCCGTGCGCGCGATGCACGACGCCGCGCGCGGGGTCCCGAGCGCGATGGACGAGTCGCCGAACGCCTGGCCGGGCCCGAGCTGCGCCACCTTCTCGATCCGCGCGCCCTTGATGTCGAGGATCACGTCAACCTGGCCGGTCTCGATGATGAACATCTTCTCGCCGGACTCACCCTGGCGGCAGATCGGGTCGTGCGGCTGGAAGGACGCCGCCTGGAACAGGCCCGCGATCTCGCGCAGCGCGTCTTCGGGCGCCCAGCCGAACATCTCCGAGCTGCGCAGCACCGGCAGGGCTTCGACGTTTGCGTCCGGTGGGGGGCGCTGAAACGGGGAGAACAGGCGTTCCATCATGGACTTCTGCGTGCTGGTGACGACCTTCTCCTGGCCCTGGCTGTTCTCGGCGACCGCGCCGTTCACCGCGCGGATTCGCTCCCCCAGCCGGCGGATCACCTGGCGTTCGAGCGCGTAGACCACCGGGTTTCCGGACGCGAGCAGCTCCTGGTAGCCGTGGTCGTCCAGCACCAGCAGCTCGCAGGCGGTCGTCGCCGTCACCGTCGCCAGGCGCGGGCACAGCGCGAAGAGCTCGGTCTCCCCGACGATCTCTCGCGCTCCCGCGTGACCGAGAATCACGCCGTTGGCGTTGAGCTCCACTGTGCCGGTCAGCACGAACGCGAGGCTGTGATCGTCCTCGCCCTCGAGCATGATGACGTCCCCGGCCTCGAACGTCGCGTGCGAGAGGAACGCCTGGGCCTCTGCCGCCACGTCCGGCGGCTGCCCGGCGAAGATCGGAGGGAGCGCGGTGTACATGGAGTCCTCCGCTCCAGAGTATCGCCGTTCGAGCCGTTCGTCAGGGGCGAATCTACCACGTCCCGTCACTTGGCCGGGGCAGCCTCGCCATCCTCCCGCGGCTGGGGAGCGCGGACCCGGTTGATCCGCGCCCAGAGCGCGGACGACCGCGTCGCCAGGTTCTCGACCCACACGAACACCACCGGCACAACCAGCAGCGTGAGGAAGGTCGAAGAGATCACGCCGCCGATCACGCTGATCGCCATCGGCGCGCGAAACTCCGCGCCCACCCCGGTGCCGAGCGCGGTCGGGAGCATGCCGAGCACCATCGCCGCCGATGTCATGACGATGGGCCGGAGTCGCCGCGGGCCGGCACGCCGCATGGCCTCCACGGGGTCAGCGCCGTCCCGGATCTGCTGGAGCGCGCCATCTACCAGGAGGATTGCGTTCTTCGTCACGAGCCCCATGAGCAGGATGAGCCCGATCTGACTGCCCATCGAGATGCTCGAGCCCGTGATTGCGAGCGCCCAGATCGAGCCGACGAGCCCGAGCGGCACCGACACCAGCAGCGTGAAGGGGTGGGCCAGACTCTCGAACTGCGACGCGAGCACCATGAAGATGCACACCATGCCGATGCCCATGGCGAGCGCCATCGACGCGCCGGTCTCGGCCATGTCCGCCGCTTCTCCGTCGATCGTGTAGAACATGCCGGCGGGCAGCGGCTCCGCCTCCATCTGGTCCTCGAACGTCGAGAGCAGGCTGCCGAGCGAGCCGCCGGGCGCCATCTGCGTCGTCACGGTGATGGACCGCATGCGGTTGTTCCGCTGGATCTCGGACGGGCCGGAAGTCATCTCGACGTTCGCGACGTCGCCCACGGTGACCATCCCGCGCGGGCTCGGGAGCGGCAGGCTCGCGATCGCCGCGGTGTCGAGGGCGAACCTGGGGTCTGCCCGGACACGGATGTCCGCCTGGTCCTGGCCGTCCTGGAGCGTGCCGATGATCTGGCCCTCCACCAGCATCCGCGCGGTGGACGCCACGAGCCCGGCAGGGACGCCGCGATCCGCTGCCACCATCCGGTCGATGTCCACGTGGATCTCGGGGCGCCCGACCGCCACGGAGAGCCGCGCGTCCGACGAGCCCGGCGTCGCCGTGATGATGTCGCGCACGCGCTCGGCCTGCACGCGGAGCGCGTCGAGGTCGTCGCCCTGGAGCACGACCATGAGCGGCGCGAAGTCTCCGCCCAGCCCCTCGATCATCCCGGGTCGCGAGATGGTGATCTCGGCCGACGGGGCCTCCGTGAGCACGCTCCGCACGGCGTCCATGAAGTCGCCGAGCGGCTCGTCCCGCTCCTCCTTCGGGATGACGCGCACGCGGAACCGGACGCGGTTGTCCGCGCCTTCCCAGCCGACGACGGTGTAGACGCGCTCCACGCCCGGAATGCCGAGGATCTCGGGCTCGAGCTGCTGCGTCCACTTTGCCGTCGTCTCGAGCGACGTGCCGACCGGCAGCCGCAGATCCGCGAAGAAGTCGCCGCGATCCTCCTGCGGGACGAACTCCACGGGGAGCAGCGCGCCGACCACGCCCGAGCACAGCAGAAATACGACCGAGAGCGCGACGGTCGTGAACCGCCACCGAAGGACGGTGCCTAGCACGCGCCGATACGCCTCGTCCATCCCCAGGAGAAAGCGCTCGATGAGCCGGGCGATCCCCTTACGCGGCCCCGTCCGGGCGACCGACAGGCGGGCCGAGAGCATGGGATCGAGCGTGAAGGCCACGAAGAGCGAAAGCAGCACGGCGGCCGCGATCGTGATGCCGAACTGCTTGAAGAACTGGCCGACGATGCCGGACATGAACGCCACGGGCACGAACACCGCGACCAGCGAGAACGTCGTCGCGAGGACGGCGAGCGCAATCTCCGCAGTCCCCTTCGACGCGGCCTCGGCGGGCGAGTCGCCCATCTCGAGGCGGTGCGTGATGGCCTCGCGCACGACCACGGCGTCGTCGATGAGGAGCCCGATCGCCAGCGACAGGCCGATGAGCGTCATCGTGTTCAGCGAGAAGCCGAGCGCGCCCATGATCGCGAAAGTGCCGATGACGGACGTGGGCAGGGCCAGCGCGCTGATGAGCGTCCCGCGAAGATCGAGGAGGAAGAACAGGATCACGAGGACCGCCATCGCGCCGCCGAACCAGATGGCGGTGCCGACCTCTTCCGCGTTCGCCTCGATATCCTTGGATTGATCCCAGATGATCTCCCAGCTCACGCCGGGCGGCAGCGCGGTGCGGAGCTCGTCGAGCGCGACGTCGACCAGGTGCGCGACCTCCACGGTGTTCGCGCCGGAGCGCTTCACGACCTCTAGCGAAACGGCTTCCCGGCCATTGAAGCGCACGTAGTTCGCGGGCTTCTCGTGGTCGTCGACGACGCGGGCGACCTCGTTCAGGCGGACCTGCCGGCCCTCGCGGGTCATGAGCACGACGGTCTGGCCAATGTCCTCGACCGACTTGAACCGGCCTTCGGCTCGCACTCCGATGGAGTACCCGTGCTCCTCGAGGTCGCCGACCGGCAGACTCAGGTTCTCGTAGCCCAGGCGCTGCGCGACCTCCGCCGGGCCGACGCCGAGCGCCCGGAGCGCGTCGAGGTCGAGATCGACCACGATCTCGCGATCACGGCCGCCGACCACGTTCACCTGGCCGACGCCCAGGACCTGCTCGAGGCGCGGACGGATCCGGTCGTCCGCGATCTCGCGTGTCGCGTCCACGCCGCCGGGAGCCGAGATCGCGATGACCATGACGGGCAGCGCGCCGAGCTCGATGCGGCGGATGACCGGCGTCTCCGTGCCGGTCGGCAGGTCCGAAGTGATGGCGCCGACGCGGTCGCGCACTGTCGAAGACGTGTCAGAGAGGTCCGTGCCGAGCTCGAACTGCAGAACCGCGAGGGACACGCTGTCCCGGGAGAACGTCTGCAGCTTCTCGAGGCCCGGGACGGACGCGACGGCGTCCTCGATCTCGCGCGTGACGTCGCGCTCGACGTCTGCGGGCGACGCGCCCGGCCATACCGTCTGGACCAGCAGGATCGGGAAGTCGACGGGGGGGAACAGATCGACGGGAAGGCGCATATACGCCAGGATCCCGAAGACGATGAGCGCCACGCTCATCATGGCGGTGAACACGGGGCGCGCGATGGCGGTGTCGGAGAGGAACATGGATCAGCCTCCGTAGCCATGCGGCGGGTTGACGACGACGCGGTCGTCCGCGGAGAGCTCGCCGCGCACCAGGATCTGGTCGCCCTGCTGCAGCACGGTCACGGGGACGCGGCGGGGCTCGTCCGTCCCCTCCGGCAGGACCAGTACGGAGAAGTCCGGGCGGGCCACCAGCGCCCCGCGCGGGACGGACCAGACGGTCTCCTCTTCCGCCGCGGTGATGACGGCGCGGCCGAACCCGTGGGCCTTGAGCGCGGTCGGGGGCTGGTCAACCCGGATCTCCACCGGGACGCGCCGCGTGGCGGGATCGAGCGATGGGATTACGAGATCCACGCGCGCCGGGTAACCCTGGGTCGCGCCGGGCGTACCCGGATAGATCATGACATCGAGGCCTGCGGTGAGCCAGGTCTCCGTCTCGGGTGCCGTCCCTTTCAGCCGGAGCGCCGAGAGATCTTCGATCACGAACAGCGGCGAGCCGGCGCCCACGAGCGCGCCCGCGTTGTCCGGCGCCGACGTGACCAGGCCCGCGATCGGCGCCTTCAACGTATGGTATGCGAGCTGGGTCCGCGCCATCCGGTGGGCGGCCCGGGCCTGGTCGAGCTGGGCGCGCGCCCCGGCCAGCGCGGCGTTGACCTCCGTCCGCTGCTGGTCGGAGACGGCGTTCCCGACGGCCTCGATCCGGGTCCAGGCCTTCTCCGCCGCCTCCGCGCCGGCAGCGGCCGCTGCGACCCCGGCGTCCGCCTGGGCGAGCTGGGCGCTCGAGATCGCGCGGTCGAGGGACGCGAGCGGGTCGCCCGCAGCCACGATCGCCCCGCGCGCCGTGATGATCCGGTCGATCCGCCCGGGCAGGTCGAAGCCCACCTGGACGCTCGCCACAGGATCGAGGCTGCCCGTGATCTCGACCGTGGGTCGCCAGGTCGCCGACTGGACGCCCGCGGTCACGATGGCCGGGCCGTCCGTCGCGGCCCCTGCGCTGGCCGACGGCTCCCCGGCGCAGCCGAGGAGGAACCCGAGGAGGAGCAACGTCATGGATCACCCGGAAGTGGAGCAGTGGCCGGCGGGAGCGGGTGGACGCCGCTGCCGACCAGCCGGTCGGTCTGGCGCGCCCAGGCGCCGAAGTCCGGCGCGGCGTCCAGGCGCAGCATCCGCCGAGCGAGCTGCAGGTAGATCCCCACCAGCATCTCGGCGACGAGATCGACGTCGATGTCGGGGCGGAGCATCCCGACCGCGGCGGCCTCGCGCAAACGCGAACCGGTCAGATCCCGGGTCGCCGCCATCACCTGGTCGATGACGGCCCGGCGCGGCCCGCTCGCCTGCTCGATGCACGCGAACACGTCCCGCCACTCCCAGAGCGTGGCGAGGATCCGCGTGCCGGAGTCCAGCTCGATCGCCTGGTACCGCTGGAGCCGCGACGTGCCGCGCAGCCAGTCGTCTGCGAGGGGTGGGCCGTCTTCCGCCACGAGGACCTGGATGGCGGCGTGGCGCTCGTCCGAGATCGAGATGCAGGCCCGGAAGAACTCGTGCACGAGCTGGGCGAACACCGCGTCCTTCGACTCGAAGTAAAGGTAGAACGCCGCCTTCGAGAAGCCCGCGGCACCCGTGATATCCTGGACGCGCGCCTGCTCCACGCCAGACGCTGCGAACGCGGCGCGCGCGGCGGCCAGAAGGCGCCTGGGAGCATCGGGGTTGGGAGGCCGGGCCATACCACTCCGGTGGGATTGCTGACCGACGGGTCAGGAATCGTTTACTAACCGGCGGGTCAGGATTCGCCACCCCCATCCGATCCCAGGCATCCCGCTGGGGCCGGCAGCAGGATGCGGGCGGTGAAACGCGTGCGCAGGTAGAACCCCACGGGCGCCTGCCGCACCCATTCGGCGTCCGCGTCGAGCGCCCACGTGGTCTGGGCCGCGTCCGCCGCCTTCGGTCGAAGCTGGAGCGCGACGCCGTGACGCGCCGTGATCCGCGCCAGGTCGCCCAGGCGCAGGATCCCCGTGAGCTCCTCCCAGTCGCGGCGGAGCACGTCCTCTTCTGGCGCCGACGGGCTCCACAGGCGCGCCACCCCGACGGTGCGGTCCCGGATCGGCCCCGCCGACGTCACGGGGACCCACAGGACGGACGCGAGCTTGTGGCGGACGCGCGAGGACTCCCAGCCGGGCTCCCCGCCATCCAGGGCGGCCGAGCACACGAACGTGGACTCCTTGGGCCTGCCCCGATCGTCGACCGGGATCGTCTTGAGCTCGACCCCGAGGCGCACGAAGTCCGGGACCGGGCGGTTCCCCGCGGACGCGCCGAGCGCCATCTCCACGAGCTGGCCGATCCAACCCTTCGCACGCCGCGGATCGTCGGGGATCGGTACGCCGAGGACCCGCGCGATCGCGCCCAGCGTCCGGCCCTCCAGGGCTGCGGCGCGCCACGACACCTCCTGCGGGCTCTCTGGCGGATCGAACACGTCGTCGCTCCATGCGGCGGCGGCCGGGCTCGTGGCCCGATCAGGTGAGCGGGTGCGCGCGCGGGCCCGCTGGACTACGCTCGGGCCACATGGAGGCGCCTGGCGAGATCCGACGGTATCGCGTGCTCGACGTGCTCGGGCGCGGCGGGTTCGGCACGGTCTACCGCGCCGAGCTGCTGGGCGCCGGTGGCTTCACGAAGATCGTGGCGCTCAAGCTCCTCCATCCGGAGGTGGAAGCGGACGCCCGGCTGCTGGGCCGCATGCGGGACGAAGCGCGGATGCTCGGCCTGCTCCGGCACCGCGCGATCGTGCAGGTGGATGGCCTCGTCCAGCTCGAGGGGCGGCAGGCCGTGGTCATGGAGTGCGTGGCCGGCGTCACGCTGGACGCCGCGATCCGCGCGAACGGGCCGCTGCCACCGTGGATCGCGCTCCGCGTGGTGGAGGAGGTCGCGGACGCCCTGGCGTTCGCCTGGGACGCGCCCGGGCCGGACGGCGCGCCGCTCCGCCTGCTCCACCGGGACATCAAGCCAGGAAATATCCAGATCACGCCGGCGGGGGACGTGAAGCTGCTGGACTTCGGCGTGGCGCGCGCGAACTTCGCGGGGCGCGAAGCCAACACCCAGGCGATGGTGTACGGCTCGCTCCCCTACCTCGCGCCAGAGCGCCTGCAGCGGCAGGACGGCCCGGAGGGCGACATCTACGCGCTGGGCGCCACGCTGCTCGAAGCGCTCGGTGGCCGGTTGTCCGGGACGATAGCGGACTGTGCCGAGACCCAGAGCGGCCGCCTGGAGCCCGCGCTCGCCCGGCTCGGCCAGCCGGGCCTCTCCGACCTCTTGCGCGCGACGCTCGCGTTCGACCCCGCGGCGCGGCCGCCCGCGCGCGAGCTGGCCCGCCTGTGTCGCCAGCTCCGCCGCGACGCACCGGGCGAGGATCTGCGCGACTGGGCCGAGCGCGCGATCCAGCCGCCGCCGCCGGGCGCCACCGACCCGCTCACGGGCGCCGTGCTCGCCGAGCAGGCGCTTGCCATGCCGCGCGCCGCGCAAGCCACGTTCGACGACTACGCCGCGCTCGCGAGCGCGCCATTCCTCACCCACGAGTTCCCGCCCCCAGACCCGCCCGTTGTCCAGTCGGTGCAAGTCCCTCCCCCGCTCCCCGTGGAGGCCGCCCCGCCACCGCCCGAGCCAACGGCCCGGCGCGCCATCCCCGTGCGCACGGCCACGCCGGCACCGGCGCCGCGTCGCGCTCCCCCGAAGCCCCAGAGCGGCGGGATCCTCTCGCTCCTGGCCCGGCTCCTGTTCTGGACCGGCGTCCTGGCGATCGTGCTCGCCGCAGTCGGTGCGGTTGGCGTGTTCGCGACTGGCGCCGCGGGGGTCGCGAGCTTCGTCGCGCTGGTCGCGTGGATGTGGCCGGAGGTCGCGGCGGACTCGTGCGTCGACGACATCACCCGTATGCAGGGGATCCTGCGCAGCGGCCTGGAGACGCGCGCGTCGCGCCAGGTGAGCGACCACCTCGACCGCAACGGGATCCCGGACTGCCGGTCCGGCCGTGTGGGCGTCTGGGAGATGGTGACGTTCACCATGCGGATCGAGGAGGCCGCCGCCGACAAGGTGATCACCGACTTCGAGGCCCGCGATATCCTGGCGTTGTACGACCAGATCCGCCGCCCCTGATCACCATGCGGCTGCGGGGCGCCCGTCCTTGCGCGGGTCTGCGCCGCCCACGCGCGTCTCCCCGTCGAGCCGCACGGCCTGGACCGCCGAGAACCCTTCCCGCACCACCACGGTGTGGCCGCGGGTCCTGAGCGCGACGATCACGTCCGAGGGGAACCCGGGCTCGACCACGAGCTGGTCCGGCATCCACTGGTGGTGGAACCGCGGCGCGCTCACGGCTTCCTGAGGATCGAGGCCGAAGTCCACCATCCCCACCACGACCTCGAGGACCGCGGACGGGATGAAGCTCCCTCCGCTCCCGCCGACGGAGATGGCGACCTTCCCCGTCGGGTCCACCAGGATCGTGGGCGTCATCGACGAGAGCGGGCGCTTCCCGGCCGCGACCGCGTTCGCCTCCGACCCGACGAGGCCGAAGGCGTTCGGAACGCCGGGCACCGTCGCGAAGTCGTCCATCTGGTTGTTGAGCACGATCCCGAGCGAAGGCACGATCACACCCGACCCGAACGAGGTGTTGACCGTCGTCGTGATGCCCGCCGCGCCGCCCCGCCCATCCAGGGCCGAGATGTGCTGGGTCCCTGCGTCCACCGGGGGCGCGATGGGCGAGCCGTAGAAGTCGGGCGGGTTCGTGTGGTCCATCGCCACGGCCGCCCGGATCTCGGCGATCCGCGCCGCCGACAGCAGGCGCTTCACCGGCACGTCCACGAACCCCGGATCGCCGAGGTGGTGCGCCCGGTCGGCGTACGCATGCTTCATGATCTCCGTGAGGAGATGCACGTAATCGGCAGATCCGAGGCCGGTGATCGGAGGGTCCTGACCGAGGGTCGGGTCGAAGCTCTCGAGGACCGCGAGCATCTGCAGCAGGATCACCCCGCCCGACGACGGCGGCGGCGCCGTGATGACCGTCCAGCCACGGTAGGTGCCGACGAGGGGCTCGCGCTCCACGATCTCGTACGATGCGAGATCCGCCGGAGTGACGGCGCCTGTGACAGCCGCAGAGATGGCGAGCGCGCCCGCGCCGGTCGCGAGATCCTCTCCCGCGGTGCGCGCCCAGCGCTTCAGGGTCCGCGCGAGCTCAGGGCGCTGCACGCGATCCCCGTCGCCCGGGATACCAGGATGGAGCGGGAACAACCCGCGCACTACGGTATCCGGCGCCCGGCCGAGCGACGCCGCCAGGTGCGGACCCACCACGAACCCGTCCGCGGCCTGCCGGATCGCCGGACCGGCCACCACGGCCGGCGGGAGTGTCCCGCAGCACGCCAGCATCCGCGCGAGGCCGCGGCTCTCTCCCGGGGTCGCCACGGCCAGCCGCCCGACCGTCGACGCGCCCTTCTCGCCGCCGGCGAACATGTCGCGCGTGGCCGCAGCCGGCGCCGTCTCGCGGAAGTCGAGGAACCGCCGCGTCCCATCCGCGTCCACCACGATGCCGAAACCGCCGCCTCCGAGCCCGCTCCCCGCCGGCTGGACCACGCCGGCCGACAGGGCCGCCGCCACCACCGCGTCCACCGCGTTGCCCCCGCGCCGCAGCATCTCCGCGCCGGCCTCCGACGCCGCGGGATGATCTGCGGCCACCACGCCCCGGCCCCGCACCGGGGGAGGAGCCACCGCCAGGGCCGCTCCAGCGGCCACCCCGATCGCGATCAGCACCAGACGTCGGACCACACCATCTCCCGGGCGGGCGCCCCGCCGTGTAGGATGGTACCCTGTTCGGGGTGGAGGAAGGGCTTGGAGCGCTCCTGGGGTTACGGCAGCGAGCTGCGCAATCGGCAGGAAAACCAGGATTGCATCGGCGTATTCGACTTCGCGGAGCTCACCTTGGCGGTGGTGTGCGACGGGATGGGCGGGCACGTCGGCGGGGCCCAGGCGTCGTCGCTTTGCGTGCGTGCCGTCCATGACTTCATCGCTGCCAACCTTCGTCTTCCGGACCAGGAGCTCCTGCGCCTGAGCCTCGAGGAGGCCAACCAGGTCATCTACGAGGCAGCCCGCAAGAACCACCGCTTGCAGGGCATGGGAACGACCGCCGTGATCGCCCTGCTCCGTCGGTCGGGCCCGAGAGCCGGCGAGCTGACCGTCGCGCACGTCGGCGACTCGCGGGCGTACCTGGTGCGGTCCGGGGAGTCCCCGCGTGCCCTCACCCGCGACCACACGATGGTGAACCTGTTCGTGGACGCCGAGCTCCTCTCGCCGGAGGACGCCGCGACCCACCCGGAAGCGCACGTCCTCTCCCGCTCGATCGGTGTCGAGCGCGCCGTGGACGTCGAGATCGAGGCGCCCTTCCCGCTCTCCGACGGCGACGTCGTGATGCTGTGCAGCGACGGCTTGCACAACGTGATCGAAGAGGTAGAGATCGGTGACGTCGACTGGACGGATCCGCAGGGCGCAGTGCGCGAGCTGCTGGACGTCGTGGCAGCGCGCGGGGGGGACGACAACGCGTCCGCCGTCGCGCTGCGCGCGGGCGTGCCGGTCGCGGCGATGGAGCCGCCGACGCCGCCTCCGGAGCCCATGAGCCTGGAGGACATCCTCGCGCGCAGCGGCTCGATCGACATGTTCGCAGACGAGACGCGGGCGGCCGCGACCATCCCGGGCGTCGAGCCCGTGGAGAACCCGAAGGCGCCGGCGCCCCCTCCGCGCGCCCCGCCCGAGCCCGAGCCGCAGTACGTCGTTTTCGAGGAGCCGGAGGAGCCGAAGCAGGACGATCTCCGCGCCCGCGTCCGGCGGGAGAACCGCACCAGCACGGCGCTCCCGATCGGTCGTATCGCAGCGTTCGCCGCGATCCTCCTCCTGCCGGCGATCCCGATCACGCTCTTCCTTCTGTTCCGCAGCCAGGCCACAGTCGAGCCCGTGGCCCCCGAAGCCGCGCCGGCTGTGGTCGAGCCCCCGGTCGAGGTCGCTCCGGCCCCTGCGCCGGAACCCGTATTCTGGCAGGCCAGCGTCCCCGAGGCCCCCGATCGCGCGGACTTCCGCCCCACGCGGCACACCACGTCGCCGCCGCGCAGCCCCGAGCAGATCACGGCGGTCACGGCGGCCCGCGCGCGCCAGTGCGGCGCCTCGTTCGACGCGATCCACGCCGGCATGGCATACAGCCCGGACCACGCGGCGCTCTATGACACGGCATGGGACTGCTTCGACCGGCACGATCAGCGCGTGCTCGCTGGCGCGCGCGCCCGCACCGTGGACGAGATCGGCGCGCTCATGCGCCACCTGGAGGGCGATCCGACCGAGCGCCCGCGCAACCCCGCGGACGAGGCCCTGCCGCCGTGGGGCCGGCCGGCACTGGACGGCATCGAGTACCGGATGGAGCGCTACGCCACCACTGGCGAGAAGGTCCCGTTCTCCAACGTGATCCAGGAGCGGATCGGCACTCCGCAGGTCGCGGACTCGCTGGCCGCCGACCTCGCCATCGAAGCGCAGCTCGCGGCCGCGCTCGCAGGCGCGCCGGACCCGGCGCCGCAGGTGGTGGACTGGTGGGCACGCCGGGTGTTCGTGACGGCCACGGCCCTTCGGGGCCCGATCGGGGAGATCGTCGGGACCCATCGGCCAGAGGTGAAGGCCCAGGTAGAGGCGTGGCTCGTGCAGGCGACCACCCCGCCTGCCGTCGGACCGGACGGGAAGCCGGGTTCCCTGCCCGCTCCGGTGGCTGCCGCGGTCGCTGCCGCACAGACCGGCGTGGTCGTCGCCGCCCCGAAGCCCGGCCCCAAGGGCCCGCGTCCCCAGCGACCGCAGGAGCCGACCCTGGAGGATCTCCAGGATCCCGGGAACTGACGTGTAAGGAACCCGGGGCGGTCACCGTTGTCCGACCGGGAGGCGCCGAGCGGCGCGCGCCCGCGGAGGTAGCCCATGGAACGCTGGCATCTGACCCTCGGACTCACCGCGACGGCGCTGGCCGCCGCCGTCCTCGCTCCCCGGCTGCTCCCGAGCTTCTACGACGGTACCGAGCCGCTGCCGGTCGCCCCGGCGGACACGCCCCCCGTCGCCGCGCCGCCGGTGGCGGGCGAGCAGCCGATCGGCCCAGGAAGCCTGGACGTGAAGGTGGGCCTCGACCGCGGCGCGGTGGTCCGCGGCCGTCCGGACGAGCGGTTCCTCGTGATCGAGCTCGAGGGCCCGGATCAGGCGCCCGCGGGGGTCCAGGCGCCCGTGGACCTCGCCGTGGTGGTGGACGCGTCCGGCTCCATGTC
>CAMCWU010000026.1 GCA_945882675.1 Klebsiella pneumoniae
GGCGGCGCTGGTCGCCGTGGCGCCCGCCAGCGACCCCACGCCGGCCGCGGTGCGGATGGCGCTGCGGCGCTTGGACGACGGGGACGCTCGGATCGCGGACGTGCGCGACGAATCCGGGTACAGCGCGCGGGGCTTCACCGCCCTGTTCCATGCGCACGTCGGGCACAATCCCAAGATGTACGCTCGGATCCGAAGGTTCCAGCGCGCGATCCGCCTCGTGCGGCCGGAGCAGGACTGGACGACCGTGGCGCTGCTCGCCGGCTACGCGGACCACCCGCACCTGGTACGCGACTTCCGGGAGTTCGCCGGCATCACGCCGCGGGACTACCGGCCGCTGGTCGACCAGCCGAACCACGTCCCCGTCCGCGGGGTCGCTTTCGTACAAGCCGCGGGTCCCGGCCGGCCATAGGGGAATGGGACCTGGAGGTACGATGTCGGTCCACGAGCTGTTCCCCTACCTGCGCGTCCGCGACGGATCCGCCGCGATCCGGTTTTATGCCGCGGCGTTCGACGCCGTCGAGAGCTTCCGCCTGGTCGAGCCCGGCGGGCGTCTCGGGCACGCCGAGCTGAAAGTCGGCCCCGCCACGCTCATGCTGTCCGAGGAGTTCCCGGAGATGGGCATCGTCGGCCCGGCCACCACCGGGAGCTGCTCGATGGACATCCACCTGCACGTCGACGACTGCGACACGGCCATGAAGCTGGCGATCGACGCCGGCGCCGTCGTCATCCGCGTGGCGACCGACGCGTTCTACGGCGAGCGGTCCGGACGGGTGCGCGACCCGTTCGGGTACGAATGGACGATCGGGTCATCCATCGAGGAAGTCACGCCCGAGGAGATGCAGCGGAGGTACGACGCGCTCTTCGCGTAGCTACCAGCGGCCCTGGATCCCCTTGATCATCCCGTACGGGTACCCCGGGTCGAACGCGCTCGCCTTGTCCAGCGCGTCCACGACCTCCGTCGGGAGCTTCAGCTCGGCCGCCGGCAGGTTCTCGTCGAGCTGCTCGATGCTCCGGACGCCGAAGATCACGGACGCGACCGTCGGCTTCGCGAGCAGCCACGCGAGCGCCACGACCGACGGGCTCTGGCCCACCTGCTCGGACGCGGCGACGAGCGCCTCGATCAGGTTCCAGGTCCGCTCGTTGTCGATGCCCTCGAACCTCGCCTTCCACTTGTCGGAGCCGAGCCGGCTGGACTCCGGGGGGCGCTGCCCGCGCCGGTACTTGCCGGACAGCACGCCGCCCGCGAGCGGCGACCAGGGGATGACGCCGAGGTTCCACTGCTGCGCCAGCGGGATGTGCTCGCGCTCGAGGTCGCGCACCAGCAGCGAGTACTGCATCTGCAGTGCCACGAACCGCTCGAGGTGCTGGCTCCGGCTGGTCCACAGGCTGTCGACCAGCCGATACGCGGCGTAGTTGCTCGCTCCGATGTACTGCACCTTCCCGCTGCGTACGAGGTCGTCGAGCGCCCGGAGCGTCTCCTCCTCCGGCGTGTCGCGGTCCTGCATGTGGATCTGGTACAGGTCGATGCGGTCGGTCTGCAGGCGCCGGAGCGAGTCCTCGCACGACTTGACGATCCGCCGCCGCGAAGCACCCGTCCCGTTGATGTCAGGCGACATCCGGAAGCGGAACTTGGTGGCGAGCACCACGTCGTCCCGCCGCCCGGCGGACGCGAACCAGTTGCCGATCACGCGCTCCGACAGGCCGTCCTGCCCGTAGACGTCTGCCGTGTCGATGAAGTTGATCCCGGCGTCCAACGCGCGGTTCAAGATGGCGTGGGATGTGCCTTCGTCCGCGCCGACGCCGTGCATGAAGCTGTTGCTGTCGGCCTCACCGAAGGTCATGGCGCCGAGGCACAGCGTCGAGACCTTGAGGCCGCTCGCGCCGAGGTTGCGGTACTGCATGGGCGTGTCCGGGAATTAGTTGTGGAGCTTCTCTTTCGCGATGAGCATGGCGACGAACTTCTCGATCTTCGGGCCGCGGAGCGCGGGGTTCTTCGTGATCATCAGTCGGTGGAGGATCGCGTACCGGTTCTGGGAGCTCAGGGTCGCGAAGAACGCCTTCGCGTCCGGCTCGCGGTCGAGCGCGGCCTGCAGATCGTCCGGCACCGTCGCGGTGCTCGGCGGGTCGTACGCGGCGTCCCAGCGGCCGTCTGCCTTTGCGCGGTCGATCTCCGCCTGGCCCGCGGGGAGCATGCGTCCGGCGGCCGTGAGCGCCGCGACCTTCTCGCGGTTTACCTTCGACCACAGGGACGCCTTCTTCCGCGGGGTGAAGCGCTGGACGTAGAAGCTGTCGTCGATCCGCTTGCTCTGCCCGTCGATCCAGCCATGGCACAGCGCGACGTCCACCGCCTGCGGGTACGTGATGGACGGGGGATCCACGCCCTTCTTCGCCATCTTGAGTATCAGCCCCGGAGACGTCGCGCCGTGCTGGGCGAGCCAGCGGTAGAAGTCGTCTGCGCTGGGGAAGAAGATCGTCTCGAGCTCGACGGCCATGCGCGCTCCGCGGGGCCTGGGTAAGCACGTTCCCGGGCGTCGGCTACGGCATCCACTGTCCGTCCGCAGCCGTCCCCAGAGTTGTCCATAGGGTCCCCACAGGGCTCGGCGGGCCAGGGGTGCAGGACGAACCTGGGAAGAGGGGGTAGAAGTCTTGACGCGTCCAGGGTGCGCCTCAGGTTCCGTCTGAGGTTATCCACAGCGGTTGCCGCGCGGTGCGATGCCCCACGCCCTAGATCGCGGTGGCTTTGACAGCTTCGAACGCCCGCTCCGCGACGTCCGCGGGCACGAGCTGGATGATGTACTGGGGCGCGTCCAGCCCCTTCAGTCGGTACGAGCCCAGGGGACGTGACACCACGCTCTCCACGCCCTGCTTCACTTCGTCCCACAGCTCGCGGGATACGAGGATCTGGCCGCCGTGGCCCGCCTGGGCGATGCGCGCCGCCCGGTTCACCATCGGCCCGAAGTAGTCGACGCGGTCGCCGTCCGCCCGGGCCTCGGGCTCGCCGACGTGGACGCCCATACGCACCCGTACGCCCCGGAAGCCCGGTTCCTCCCTGCACTCTGGCAGGGTCAACAGCTCCGGCGACCACGGGTGCTCGTGGAGCTGGCGCTGCACGTCGAGGCAGAAGCGAATCGCGTTGAGAGGCTGGGCGAACGCCACCATGAACGCGTCGCCCTCCGTCTTGACCTCGTACCCGCCGTGCCGATGGAGCGACGCCCGCATGAGCGCGTCGTGCGCGCGGAGGCTGTTGCGCGCGAGATCCGGGCGGGCCTCCCAGATCCTCGTCGAGCCTTGGATATCCGTGAACACCAGCGTCACGCGGCCGACGGGCGGGTTCCGGGTCACGCGCGGCCGGGCGGTCAGGCCCCCGAACCACAGGTGCGCGACGGCGTCGGGGCTCCACGCGCGGCGGTCCGCGTTGACCGTGAGCGTGGCGGTGATGGCGTCCACCCAGCGTTGCGGCGCGCCGGGCGCGAGGTCGTGCACGGGCAGGAACTCGCCGTGGCGGACGGCCGCGAACACTTCGTCGCTGGTCGTGCCGCCGAAAGGCAGCTTTCCCGTCACCAGGTGGTAGAGGATCACGCCGAGGGACCACACGTCCGCCCGGTGGTCGACCGACTCGCTGTCGATCGTCTGCTCCGGCGACATGAACTCGGGGGTACCGAAGACCCGGGCCTTCGTCCGGGCGGTCGGGCCGCGCTCGCCGAGGACGCGCGCCAGCGTGAAGTCCGTGACCTTGGGCATGGCCGCCTGGCCGCCCAGGTCCACGACCACGTTCCGCGACTTCAGGTTCCGGTGCACGACGCCGTTGCGGTGCAGCCATCCCACGCCTTCGAACAGGCCATTCGCGAGCGAGTCGACCTCCGCCGCGACCGCGTCGGTGTCCGTGGTCGGGACGTCCAGCGCGGACGGCAGCGCGAAGTCGTGGGCCGCGATCATCTCGTCCAGCGTGGCGCCCTCCACATGATCGAGGACGACCGCCGCCAATCCGTCGATGTCGAGCACGTCCGTAGACGCCACCACGTGCGGGTGCCGGAGCCGCGCCTGGATGCGCGCGCCGGACACCAGGCGGTTTCGCAAGGAAGGAACCGGCGTATTCTGCACCATCAGGTGATGCAGCGTCTCGAGCGTGACGTGGCGGACGCGGTAGCTCGTGGCCAGCGAACCGGCGTTGATACGCGCTTCGATCACGTAGCGCTCGATCCGGGTGCCCGGCTGCAGATCCATGGGTTCCCCCGCGCGGATACTACCCGGTTTCACGCCTTCGTGCGCGTCGGCCTGCGCCTTCCGCCCAGTGGGGGTGATCCGAGTCGATCGGGGGTGCTCGGACGGCCGCACTCATGCCCGACCCCGCCAGGTTGCACTTCCTTCGTGGGCACCGTGCGCGGCGCGGCCCCTTGCCCGCGCTGCGCGGGTCACAACCGGGCGTCGACGAACACGCCCGGGTACGCGAGCACGGCGTCATCCGCCGTCATCAGCGGAAGCCCGGCGAGGTTCGCCTGAACGACGAGGAGCCGATCGAACGGGTCCTTATGGATCGGCGGCAAGGCCTCGACCGCAGCAGCGTGCTCTCCGGTGACGGCGATCTCCACGGCCTGCATGGACGCGAGGCGGGTGCGCCACCACGTCGCGACGGGCTGGCCGAGCTGCAGCTTGCCGATCGACGCCTTGATCGCGAGCTCCCACGCGCTCGCCGCGGACACGTGGAGCGGTGTTCCGGGATCGCGCAGCAGGGCAGTCGCGAGGGGCCCGAGGCGCTCCGGGGAGCCGTGCATCCAGAGCCAGACGTGGGTGTCGACGAGCACTATGAACCCTCGAAGGCCGCGAGGAGGTCCGCCGGCAGCGGGGCGTCGAAGTCGTCGGCGATCCGGATGCGACCGAGATCTCCGCCGAGCACACGGCTCCCGGTGTTCGCTGGCACCAGGCGCGCGACGACCCGACCCGCGCGCGCGATGGCGATGTCCTCGCCGCGCTCGACGTCCGCCAGCAGCCGAGAGAGGTGGGTCTTGGCATCCTGCACGTTCACCTTCCGCACGATCCCTCCGGTCTGGTTGGTCAACCCTGCTGGTCAGGTAACGCGACGGCGTCCGCGGGGCGAGCGGCGCCCCCCGTCACCCCGACCTCGAGCCCGGGCAGGCGCCACCGCTCGACTTGCAGGAGGGAACGCCACTCAGGCGAGGACTGCTCCCGGCTCCGATCGACCAGCGCGGCCACGCGGCACGACCGGATCGCGCCGAGCCGCGGCAGCCACCGGCGGCACGCCGGCCCCGACAGGGCCGCGACCGGCCCGCCGCCTGCGACCACGTGGATCCTCGCGTTGGACGCTACGAGCTCCACGGGCGAGCCCACCGCGAGCGCCGCCAGCCGACCGTGGATCGGATCCGTGGCCGGCAGGCGCCCCGCGAAGTCGATGAACAGGTCGCGCACACCCACCCGCTCGATCTGGACGGGAGGCGCGGTCCGGCGGATGATCTCGAGCACGGCTGCCACGTCTACCCGCTTCCGGAACTGCAGCACGTGCGGCAGGTCGGCAAGCTCGGCCTCCCCGCATCCAAGGTCCGCGTCGATGCACACGAGCAGGTCCCCGCGCCCCGCCCGGCGGAGCCGATCGAGCTTCGCCGAAAGGTATTCGGGTGTCCAGAACCCCACGACCTCGAGCAGCCAGCGCCGGTCCCGATCCCGGCGGTGCCGGATCCCGAAGTCGGGGAAGATCCAGGTCCCGTCGATGGCCACGGGCTCCGGCTCACGCGTCAGGTCCCAGTCGGGCGCCAGCCGCGCGAAGTCGGCGGCGAACCGCTCTTCGAGACGGCTATCCGCGCGCCGCATCGCCGGGCCGGGCGGGAAGATCGGGTCGCCCGAGCACAGGCGCACCGGCGTCTCCTTGCCGGCGAGCATGCACCGCGCCACCAGCGTGAACCGGTCGGCCCCGCGAAGCACGGGGATCAGGCTCCCGAGCGCGCGACCGTACAGCGTGGTCCGGCGGAACAGCGCGAACGGGCCGGACACGTCCACCACCGCGCCGCCGTCCGCGCCCGGCCGCACGACGCACAGCAGTCGGCGCAACGCGATCTGGCGGAGGACCGCTCGCGTGCCGCCCGCGACGTCGATCCGGATCTCCGCCGACCGCGCGAGGATCGCCCGGGCCAGCGCCTGGTTTGTCGCCTGCGCGAGGTCCGGCACCTCCGGGAGCGTGCCGAGCACCAGCGGCCGCTCCGACGGGAGATCGAGGTACAACACGTCTTCCGTGGCGGCGGCCTCCGCCAGCACCCGCTCCCGCGCGAAGGTCCCGGCGTCCCGCGCCTGTTGGGCCAGCGCGAACACCCGCTCGCGCAACGCCGCGGCGGCCCCGGGTGGCGGGGGTGCCGGCACGACCATCCGCTCGAGGACCGCGAGGAGCGTCCTGCGCTTTCCCGCGGGCGCCGGCATGCGGAGCGGCTCGCGGGCGCGCTCGTGCCACTCGCGGAGGGGCCGGCCCTCACAGGCGCGCAGCGCGTCGAGCGTCGCCCCGATCCACGGGTGGTCGTGCGGTCCGAGCCACTGGGGCACTCGCACCCCGTCCGACGCCGGTTTGTCGAGGTTGTCAGCGGCCAGCAAGGTGCCCCCGATGCTGCTCGACGCGCGCGCCCTCGGTGGTGCCGCGGGTGACGAGCTCGTAGACGAACGCCTGCTTTCCCTCGGCGGGGCGGAGGATCCGGCCCACGCGCTGCACGTACTCCCGCGCGCCCTGCGAGCCGCCGAGCAGGATCGCGATGTCCGCTGCGGGCACGTCCACGCCTTCGTTCAGCACGCGGGCGCTGACCAGGATCCGCACGCGACCGGCCGCGAACGCCTCGAGCACGCGCGCCCGCTCCCCCCGGCCGATGTCGCACGTGATCGCCGGCACCAGCAGTTCGCGGGAGAGCGCGTATGCCGCCGTGTTATCCGGGGTGAACACCAGGATCCGCGCTTGGGGCCGCCGCGCCACAAGTCGCCGCACCGCCTCTCGCTTCCCCGACGAGAAGCCGGCTATCGCACGGGATCTGCGCCAGGCCGCGAGCACCCGCTGGCCCTCCTGCGTCCGCTGCGCCGTGCGTACCAGGTCCGCCCAACTCGCGCCGGGCGCGCCGTCGAAGAACGCGCGCACCACGGGCTTCCACACGGCGTCCTCTGCAGTGACCGCGGCCTGCTCCGCGGGATCGAGGGGGATCGTGAGCGTCACGACCTCGAACGGCGCGAGCCACTCCCCCGCGAGGTCCGCGATCACCTGGTGCCACACGATCGGCCCGAGCAGGTCCGTGAGCACGGCCAGCCGGTCGCCGTCGGGCGGCGTGGCGGTCAGCCCCAGGCGCCGGCCCGCGATCGACATCTCCAGGATCTCGTTGGACGAACCGCCGAAGTGGTGCGCCTCGTCCACCACTAGGAGATCGAACCGGTCGCCGAGCCCCTCCGCGTACAACCGGGCGCTCGCGTAGGTAGCGATGGTCACGGGGGCCTCGCGGCGCTCACCGTCGCCGAAGACGCCGGGTGCGAGACCCGCATCCGCCAGCACGCGCACCCATTGCTCGAGGAGGGCGCGCGTCGGCACCACGCACAGGGTCCGCAGGCGGGATCGGGCGATTGCAGCGGTCGCCACTCGCGTCTTGCCCGCGCCGGTCGGCAGGACGATCACGCCGCGACACCCCGCCAGCTCCCAGGCGGCGAGCGCGTCCTCCTGGTACTCGCGGAGCGCGGGCGGCTCCACGGCCGGGGGCGCTCGGAGGGGCAGGGGACGCCACGGGACGCCCAGCGCTTCCCGAAGAGGGGCGTGGAACCTGCCGGGTGCCCGCCACACGCCTGCGCGCGGATCCCACCGCACGCCGGGCAGCTCGCCGACGGGCGCGTCTGCCGGGAACACGAGCGTCCCCCGATCCCAGGTCATATTCATCGCGCCTCCGGTGCGCGTCCCTGCACGTCCCGGGCCAGCGAAAGATGGCGTTTGCAGGTTTGGTGACGGTTGTCGGTGACGGACGTCCGTCGGCTGCTTGCGCTGCGGTCGGCAGGGGGGTGGGAGGCGGCTCCGGGCGGGGCGTGCGCAGTGTGTGCTCGGTGGTCACGCGCGACCAGGCCTGCCGATCGCGCTGGGGCCAGGTGGAGTCGGGGGGCCGGCTGGACGCGGGCAGCGGCTTCGCGGAGGGCGTCGACCGGGCGGTCGGCGCCGCGGTCGGCCGCGTGGCCTGCTCTAGCTTCGCCGCCAGCTCGCGCTGCGCGGCCTCGAGGAGCTGCAGGCGCCAGAGCGCCCAGAGGGCCGCGCCGAAGCCCGCTCCGGCCACCACCAGGGTGAGCGCCACGATCACCTCGATCATGGCGCCCGGCTCGGGAGGACCTCGTGGAACACGCCCTCCCACACGACGGCGGCGACCGGGGGCGCGACTGTCGTAGCCATCAGCGGTCCCGCCAGGGCGGCCGGGGTGGAGAGTCGAGGGATCATGGTCGGCTCCTCGCGTACCCGCGATCGCGGGGGCGGCGATGTGGGGATATCTGGAGCTAACCGTCCGGGATGCTCGCGCGCCCTTGTCTGTGCCAGGTTTGGGTATTCGCGTCTGAATACGACCTGGCGGGCTGCCCAGACGCGCCCCGGCGCTCGTCGTGGATCATCTGCGCCAGCTGCAGCTCCTGCGACAGCGAGCGGAGCTCCGCGGACACGCCCTCCGGCAAAGCGCCGAGCTCGAACGGCTCGAGGAGCACGTCGATGTCGGCGGCGGGGAGGCCCTGGCCCGGGCGGCCGGACTCCAACGACGCACGAAGTACCTCGCGCAGAGCGCGGAGCTCCTCCCGGCCGGCACCGACCCCGGCATGTGCGCCCGCCAGGCCATCGAGCGCCACGGCGGTCCCGTCGAGCGGGTACCCGGCGCGCATGAGCGACAGCCACGCTTTCAGCCTGAGGTCGGGAGGGCTCGGGTCGTTCCACTCCCGGAGGAGCGAGAGCTCCGCGCGCGCCCCCGTCGCGACGATCGCGAGGCTGTTCCCCCGCTCTGCCGCCCTCGCGGTCGCCCGCTCCGCCTCCTGCCGACCCGACCGGGCCCCGCTGCCGGAGAACGAGAGCCCCACCGACAGGCACGTGCGGGGCCTCTCCGGGCGCTCGGGCGTGGCGTGCCAGCGACGATCGACGAAGGGCTGGAGCGCCGCCTCGTAGCGCTCGGCGAGCTCGCGCGCGCACGGGACGGCGGTGTGGAGCGGGAGCGTCGCGACGAGGACGTCGCCTTCGGCGCTGACCAGCAGGCCCGCGTGGCGGCCTACGATCCCGGCGGCGTGGCCGGGGAACGCAGCGAGGAGCGCGCGAAGGGCGCGCTGTGCGTCCGGGCCGGGCATCCCGTCCACGGCGGCGGCGGTCTCGTCGCCCTGGGCATGGAGCCAGGCGCCAGGGTGATGCGGCATCGGAGGCATCCGGTACTCGGGGGCTGCGCGGTCCGTCCATCTACGGTGCGCAGCGGAGACGGTCCGCTCGGGTCCCGAGGAAACCGTATCCGCGCCCGGATACACCCGCGCCGGTCCGCTAGCGCGCCTTCAGGATGTCCCGGATCTCGACGAGGAGCAGCACGTCCGCGGGGGTCGCCGGCGGGGGGGCGGGGGCGGGCGCCGGGGCCGCGGCCGCTTCCTCTGCGGCGATGCGCGCCCGCAACTTGGAGACCATCCGCACGATCAGGAAGACCGCGAAGGCGAGGATGAGCGTGTTGATCGCCACCATCGCGAACTGGCCGTACCCGAGCGCGACGACGCCCGCGATCTTCCGCGCCTCCACCAGGGGCGTCCCGTCCGGGACCGTACCCTTGATCGTCAGGTACATGTTCGAGAAGTCGACCTTGCCGAGCAGGCCCGTGAGGGGGACGATCATCTCGTCCACGAACGACTTGAGGATGGTGCCGATGGCGCCACCGACGATGAGCCCAACCGCCAGGTCGATGGCGCTTCCCTTGCCGACAAAATCCCGGAAATCACTGATCAATCCCATTTGGAACCTCTTTGGGCCACGGCCCGCTCGGTGGCTCGAGCCCGCGCAGGGTAACACCATCGATGGGTTTGTCCTTTCGTCATGTGCCGGACGAGGGGGGCGCGCCTTCCGGCGGATCGAGCCGGGCCACGGGCACGAGCGCCAACATCAGGTGGACCACCCGGTCGCTCTCGGCGGTCCAGGGCTCCGTCGCGGCGTTCACGCGCGCGAGCATCTCGTACATCGAACGCCGGAGCTCGGGGATCTTCGACGCCGGGACCGCGAGGGTCACGCCGAGGAACACCGTCTCCTGCCGCAGCCCGGGGACGGCGCCCGCGAGGCTCCGCTGCAGGCCGCGCGCCGCGAGCTCCACCCCGTCGCGGTGGTAGGGCCACGACGAGAGCGCTTGCACCGTCTCCGGGGTCCGCACGTTCGGGAGCGCCCCGACGAGCCGCCCGTCCTCGCGGCGCAGGAACCCGAGGCGCTCGCAGGTCTCGAGCGCCCGGCGCGCCTCCTCCTCCGTAATGGGAGGGTCCATGCGCGCGGCGATCCACGCGGGATCTTCGACGAAGCCGGGGATCCGCGCCAGCTCGTGGACCGCCGGGATGTACCAGCTCGCCAGGAACCCGAAGCTGTCGACGCCGACGCCCGGTGGCTCCGCCTGTGCGCGCAGGTCCGCCAGCGTGGCCCACGCCCGATCGGCCTCGGCCCGGTCGCCCGCCTGCCCGAAGTCCACGAGGGCCGTGAAATACGCGGCCTCCATCCTGTCCAGCTCGAGGACCGCGCAGAACGCGCCGACCCGGTCCGCTGGGAGCGGCCGGCGACCGGCGATGATGTTCGCGAGGACGCTCGGGTTCGCCGTCCCGAGCTCCTTCGCGAACCAGCGGTGCGATAATCTAGGGTTCTCGTCCTTCTTCGCGTCGAACCACGCGGCCAGGTACTTGCGGAAGTCCGCGAAGTCGAACACATCTGGGATCGGCACGAAGTTCCACCTCGATCCTTCGATAACGCCCCGTCGACGCACGGGCGACGGCGCGCCGAGCGCTTGCGGCGATGTCTACGCGCGTAGACTGGGGCGCAAGCGCAAGGGTGCGAGGTACGTCGTATGCTTTGACCTCATCGAGGGTCCGGGTAGGTGCGCGCGAGCTCGCTCGCTCAGCCGTTGCTCACCGCGCTCCGAGCGCGCGGTTCACGTCAGCGGGCCTTCGCGCTCCGCGCGAGCTCGCTCGCTCAGACGTCGCTCACCGCCCTCCGGGCGTCCGCTCCTTGTGGCTCGGAGCCCGGCACTGGTCGGCGCCCGGCCACCGCGGGCCGGGTGCAGCACCCCCCAGCTCACTGGAGGATGGTGGAGTCGTCCCGGACGGAAGCGCGGAGGCTCGGGTGGATGCTCGAGGCGGACGTCACGGTGCGGTGGACGTTCGTGGCGAGCTCCAGGTCGGTGGCGGTCACCCAGTCCGGGGTCGCGAGCTCGATCGCGTAGCCGTCGGACGACGTGCTGGTGACGGTGATGCTGGGGTAGACGGGGATCTGGATGACGGCGAGGGCGAGGGCGAGCGCGAAGGTGCCGCCGCCGGTGCCGTGGCCGGTGATGTCGGTGGTCCCGGTGAGCGCGAGGGAGATCCCACAGATCTCCCCGACGGGCAGCAGGATGGGGTCGTCGATGTCGAAGGTGGCGCCGACGTCGTAGGTGACGTCGGTGGTGCCGCAGAAGTCGACGGTCATAGTGTCGACCGTGACGGCGAGGGTGTCGAAGACGATGCCGGTCCCGGAGGCGATCCGGAAGTCGACGGGGTGACCGACGAGGACGCCGTCCGCGTGGGCGGGGGCGGCGAGGAACAGCGACGAGAGGACGAGGAACGAGTAGCGGTTCACGAGAGCTCCTTGGCAGCGGCTGGATGCCACTGACAAGGACTCAATCGCTGGCTAGTGTTGGCTTAGTACCATTGATATTGATGATATCGAACTCGGCTGTTTCGCATCGCCGCCGGATGGCGAAGTCAATACAGGCGACGGTACAACGCCTCCGGTTCGATCGCAGTGAGATCGAGGTCGGCGCCGTCCAGCCACCAGCGGTCATCCTTCAGCCGGGGCACGAGGCCCGCGAGTCGCGCGTTCCCGCCGATCGCCCGCTCGAAGTCCACGCTAAGCTTCCGGAGGTTGGCAGTCGGATCGGCGACGACGCCCACTGCCGGCGCCACCAGGTCGTTGGTGCGCAGCGCGAGTTCCTCCGCGGTCGCCGGCCCGCCGGTGAGGAGCTGCGCGTAGAGGATCGCGGTCGCGCGGAGCATGGGCACAGCCGGCGCGAACGAGAAGGTGACCCGCATGCGGGGAAGGACGGCTATGGTCACCACCCTCGCGATGACGGGTGGCGGCGAGATCTGGTCCTTTCGGGCCTGATCGAGCAGGTCGCGCGCCTGCCGGCGGCTGCGGATGGAGACGAAGTCCGTGGCCGAGAAGAAGGGCACGTCGAACACCGTGACCTGGCGCTCGGGCGGGATCCCGTACAGCGTGGTGGTTGGGCAACGGTAGGCGGCGAGCACGCGGTCTTCGCGCAGGCGGCCCTCGACGGTGGGATGAAGGAGGACGTGGCAGAGGCGGTCGTCGCGCCGCGCGTAGAGCGTGAAGGCGCTGTGAAGCACGGCGCTCATCGCCTTGCGGCCACCCGCGAGTGAGCCCAGGACCCGGGGGTGTCCGCGCGTGACGACCTCCATGCGCGCGTGCGCCCATCTGGAGAACGAGGCTGCGTCGCCCACGGTGCCAGTGTCGGCGAGGGGCCGGTCGCCGACTGCCGGCACTAGCACCCGGCACGTGCCGGTGGCGAGCGGGGCGTCGATGTCGTGCTCGACCGTGAAGTCCACGGGTAGCGTCGGGACCCTGTCGGCATCCGCGCCGAGCGCCTGGCGGAGGGTATCCCACGCCTCTGGGCCGATTGCGCGGAGACCGCGGGTAGTGCCCTCGCCGATGGACGCGGCGGTCGTCCAGATCTCGCAGCCGGCGATGCGGAGGCGCTCCACCGCGACGAGGTACCAGAGCAGCTCGGTCAGGACGCCCGGGCTCTCGCCGAGCAGGGCGACGACGTAGATCTCGTCGCCGGCGGTCTCGTGGATCATGGTCCCTCCGCAGAGATGGTATGGATGCGGGTTCGGTAGACCTCGGATGTCTACGCGCGTAGACTTCGGTCTAGTGAGAGATGACCCTGGAAGGTCCAGCTTTCTGGCGCGGAGGGGTTGCCCCCGCCGGTCCGCGCGCTTCTAGGGGCGTCGCTGCTCACAGGTGCTTCCCGAGCGCATCGACGACGAACCGGCCGGCGGCGTCGTAGTGGCCGAACAGCCGGCCAGTCGCGCCGTGGCTCCACGCGTACAGCTCGTGGGTGGAGCCGGGGACCGGATCGCCGGCCAGCGGCTTGAACTTCCGGGACGCGAGCAGCGGCTGCACGCCGTCCAGATGCGCCGAGAGCGCGTCGAGCGCCTCGTTGACTTGGAAGCGCTCGTCCGTGCCCAGGCCCGCGAACGTGCGCCCGACCGCGGGCTGCACGACGAGCTTCGGCGAGAGCGGCTCGAGCAGCGCCTCGGCCAGGAGCCCGCGCCGGACCCGGGTCCACACGACGTCTCCCCACACGCTCGTGAGGGCCCGCCCGCCGTCGAGGAACAGCAGGGAGGCTGGGATGCCGGTCGTCTCCTCCTCGCTCACCGGGTAGTTGAGGTGGAGCCGGCGGAAGACAAGCAGCTTCGTGCGGACCTCGTCGGCCTCCGCGAGCTTCACCGGCAGCCGGGGGATCTCGATGAGCGCGTCCGACCCCTCGAACAGGAACACGCACTGATCGGCGTACAGCATGCCGAAGGACTGCAGGTAGGCATTGAGGGACTTGAACCCGCCGGTGAGGTTGAACACCACCTGCTGTCCCCCGTCCTTCGCCGCGGTGACCCACTCCTCCGTGCGATGCGTGAGCTCGGCCAGCGCCGCGCGGAACCCCGCGACATCGTCGGTGCGGAGCCCCGCGGCCGACAGCATCTGAACGTGCTGCCCCTGCGCGGCGAGCGACTCGGACACGAGGCCGACGGCTGCGCGCCCCACCGCGGTGTCCGAGTGCACCAGCAGGTGCTGGACACGCTTCGGCTTCCAACGCGCGATCGTCGCGCCGATGCCGTTCAGCTCGGCGCTGATGCGGCGCCGCTCGGCGTCGTCCGCGGCCGCGAGCCGTCCCCGACACGCGCTCACCCGCTCCGCAAGGCGAGCGTCGTCGAGCGCGGGCGCGTTGGCGTTCTCGGCGAGCCACGTACGAAGGTCGTCGGGCGCGCGGTTGGTCAGCACGCTCGTGCCGCACGTCGACAGCAGCAGCATCGACTCCATCGGAGGCTCCAGGTTCGAGGTCGAGAGGCTCAATCGCCGCGCTCCGCGGCCTCCAGGTCGGTGAGCAGCGCCTTGAGGTGCCCGTCGCGCGCGGCGAGCGCCCGCAGTCGCGCCACGGCCGCCGCGAGAGAGGTGGCGTCGAGGCGCGCCCGCACCAGGCTCCTCGCCGCCGCGTCCCCGTCGAGGTGCCCCTTCCGGTCCGTGTTCTTCGCGATCACGCGGTCCAGCTCGTCCGGGCCGGCGGGCCTGCGCGGCGCGAGGGGGGTCGGCGGGGGGGGCGGAGGCGCCAGGCCTTCGGTCACCCACGCCCGCCACGGGCCGTGGCTCGCATCGACGAGCCCCTTTGCGAGCCCCGCGTCCCGGAGCGTGCGCGCGGCTGCCCGGATGTGCTCTGCGTCGGACGGGATGCCCACGAGCGGCGGATCACTCGCGCCCGTCGCCAGCCAGCGCCGGAGCGCCGGCAGGCCTTCGGCGCGGGCGACGTCGGCGACATGCGCGTCCGCGCCGGCGAGCGCTTCGCGCCGGGTTCGGGTCTCCTCCACCGCGCGCCGGGCGGCCTGCTCGCGTTCCCTGGCGCCGCGCTCGTCGTCGAGTGTCTTCAGGCGAGCACCGAACGCGGTCTGCGCCAGGTCTGGGAGCGTGAACCGCCCATAGCCGGCGTTCGTCTTTGCGCCCACACCGTGCCGCTGGAGTCCGAGCTGGAGCGCGCGCCAGGCACCGGCCAGCCACGGACCGTGCTCCACGGGGTCTACGCCCGGAGCCAGCTCGAGCACCACCAGGAAGCTGCCGCTCGCGCTCAGGAAGGGCACCGGGTTCGGATTGTCCGTGTCCGCAGGTTCTTCTTCGCCCTGGTAGTACCTCTGGTGATGCACGGTGATCACGTCGCGGTGCAGGCCGTTGTGTCCGGTCCGCGGGTCGAGCCAGGCGTCGTGGAAGAGGACGGCGCCTTGCTCCTGGACATCCCCGAACAGCGGAGACCAGGCGTCGGGATCTGCGAAGTGCTCCCGCGCGCCGAGCGCCGCGATGCCTTTGAGCGACGAGCCGGGGAGCACGGGTACACCCCAGGTGTGGTGCAGGGTGACGCCGATGTCGGTGGCGCCCTTTGCGCCCAGCCCGACGATCACGCGGCCCTGGCTGGCGGCGAGCACAGTAGGGGAGCGCTCGGGCGAGAAGCCGTCGCGCCACGCGGCGAATGCCTCCGCGTACCCCTCCGGTAACGGCTTCTTCTCGATCTGCGCGAGGAGCTCGTCCCGAGCGCTCTGCGCGTCGGGCTTGCGGTAGCCGACGGGCACGCGGTCGTGGTGCCAGGTCTGCAGGTCCAGGAACCGGCCGAGCCAGAGCCCGGGGTGGACCGACGCCGGTGGTTGCATGTCCCGAAAGACGCCGCGGCGGCCGCGGTTGAGGTCAGCCACGGGCGTCACCAGGCTCGTTCTGCGCGAGCTCGATCTGCGCGAAGCGCCGCAGCCACTGCGCCACTTCGAGCACATCCCGGGTCAGTGCGAGGTAGCTCACCAGCGGCGCAGCCTGGGCGCGCGCGATGAGCTCCTCGTGGTCCTCACCCGGAGCCAGTGCGGCAGCCAGATCGTCGGCGTACCGCGCGCCCTGTGCGTCCCTGGCGACCATGAACACGAGCGACTGCAACAGGCCGCTCTGGTGGACCAGGCCCGGCATCTTCATGCACGCGGTCCGATACTTGCTCGCGTCGGACTTCTCAATACCGGGCGCTTTCATCGCTCGGACCGACGCGAACGCGCGCTTCGACCATTCCTGGGCGCGACTCCGGCTCATGGCGTGGCTCCGCGGCGCAGATGGAGCTGGCAGCGGCCGCGACCGACCGGCGCCTTGCCCCCGAGCTGGATGGGGTCCGCCACCAGCGTATCGAGCACGTCGAAGCACGCTTCGACACTGGGGGCGCCCCTCCCGAACGGCATGGCCTCCACCACGCCCACGAGGATGCTCTCCGCCGGCAGGTTCTCCTCCGTCCAGAGCTGGCCGTCCATCGCGGTCCCGGTCTCCGGGTTGATATGGACGCGGGTGACGATCTCGGTCGCGTGCTGGGCGAGGAAGCTCATGACGTCGTCGTGGACGACACACAGCCGCTTCCGGAAGGTCTCGCGCCAGACGCCGTCATCCGGGAAGAGGATCTCGGCGAGCGTCTTTGCGAGCGCCGTCGCCAGCCCTGGTTCCACGGTCAGGTCGAAGTCCTCCAGCACCACGACCTTTCGGGCACCGAGGGAGGTGTCCAGCGCGGTATCCCCCGAGGTCTGGCAGTGCTCGACCGTGGGCACGACCGGCGTGGGCGGTAGATCGCCGAAGCCGGCGAGCTTCGCCTCCCGCCCGAAGGACGCCAGCAACCAGGGCGACGTGACCCACGCGAACGTCCCCGCCACCGAGCGGACCGGCATGAGCAGGAGCCGCGCGTCCGAGAAGGCGACGCTGCCGGCGTGGTCGCTCGCGTTCTTCGTGTCGGGTCCGAACACCCCGCGCACATCGTCGGGCGTGAGTACCGATGCCCTGGCGCGCAGCGAGCCTTTGAGGGACGAACCCGGCAGCAGCGGAAGGCCGGTCGCCCGGTCCCGCGCGATGGGGAGGTCCACGGCGGATGTGGACTGTCCGGTCCCCGCGTGCAGCGGAGAACGGGCGTGGACGACGAGCAAGCGGGTGGTGTCTCGCATTCACGGCCTCTTGAAGTATCGGAGGAAAGGGTGGAGAACAGCGGCGGCGCCGCTTTCCGGTTCGGCTCGCTGGTCTGCCAGTGGCGCAATTTGGTCCTGCTCGTCGGAGCTGAGCAGAGCGGCCACCGCATGCGGGCTCCCAGCGACCTTCAGTACCGTGCTCGCCAGCGTCCGGTCGAGCGGGACCCGCTGCGGAAGGACCAGCGCGATGGCCCGGATCTTCCTATCGGATCCCACTACCGGTCGAATCACGAGGGGCGAAGCGAGACGCTCGAGACCTGCGGGCTGAAGTGAGGTCTCGCCCGGCTCCCCGTTCCGCTGGAAGTCCTGGAAGTGAAAGATGATGGGCATGCCGAACGCCGCGCGGGGGAACTTCTCGATGACATGTATCGGTGCGTGATTCACGGCGTGCGTGCGCGTGAGGCGCCGGATCTGGTCCGGCTCCGGCCACCGACTACGCCCCGGCCGGTTCGGCTGCTGACCCGGGTTGCGCGCGAGGCCGACACCCTGCCGAAAGTCCTTCAACCGGGCGAGTCCAGCATCCAACGCTGCGAACTCATTCGGGAAGATCCTACCTGCGCCAAGGACGTGGACGCGCTCTGCCCAACCGAGGTCGGCCACGGCGTTGGAGAAGGGGCGGGCATCCGCGAGCTTCACCGCCCCGAACCCGCGCCGCGTGCGGCCCCCGACGCCTCCGAACGTCGTCCACGCGAGCCAGGCGCGCTCGACCTCGGCCCGCATCCGGCTCTCGACGTTGGCGTCGTCTGCGCCCCAATGGACGCGTGCCGCTTTCTTCCGTGCCTCCCCGAGCGGCCCGGCGCGCAGCGTCACTTCGAAGGTGCCGCCGTACTCCGTGAGCTTGCCGGCCGGGAGCTTGCTACTCGCGTTCTTCGGGCTCAGCGGGAAGGTGCCGTAGGCGACGCCGGCCATCCCGGTCTTCGCACGCCACCTCTCCCTCGGGCCGGGCTCGAGCACCTCGAGCGGCCGCGCACCTCCGAGGTTGCTGGCGTCCACCGCCACGCTCACCCATCCCCGCCGGGGCTCGGCCGAGGTGCTCGCCCAGCCCCACAGCAGGGCCTCGCGCGCGCGCAAGACGCGCAGATCGAGCGGCGCGCCGCGCTCGTCGAACCCGCAGGTGCGCCGCCACCACTCGCGGAGCTGGCCCCGTACGGAAGCCCCCCGCACGGGCGTCACGCTGTCGGGGTGCTTGCACTGCGGGTTCAAGGTGTCGATCGCGACGCCGCCGCCGAACACCGGCGTCAGGAACGCCAGCGTCCCCCGCTGCAATGGGTCGTTCTGGTCCCGCTCGACGAGTGCCGGCGCGCGCGCGATGCTGCGCCCCGGGCGCTTCGGCTCGGTCATGCCCACACCCCCACGGCCGCGAGGCCGAACCCGTCCAGCTGGTCCTGCGGCAGCGTGGAGACCGTTTGGAGATGGACGGACTTCGCCCACTCCGCCGGCTCCAGGTCCCCGAGCTCCACCCAGTAGACGCTCCCGGCCGGCGCGCAGCGACGGGACGGCTTCGGCCCCCTCGCCGCCATGTCCCAGCCGGACACGACCTCCGGCCGACCCACCGCCGCGGCGACCACCCGCGCCCCGGCGATCGTGGCCGGCAGGGCGCCCTCGGCGAAGATCGCAGGGGTCAAGAGGATCACCCGCGCGCGGGTGGTCACGGGAGGTGCGGTCCAGCCGTCGAGCGCAGCCGTCACCGCCTTCGTCGCCCGCTCCAGCCGCGACAACCGCCGCTCCCCACCGAACGGCACCAGCCCGTCCGTGAGCGTCGGGTCCGCACACCGGACCGCGAGCACGCTGCGCTCCCAGGTCCCCGGCGCGCCATCCCGGCGGGAAGTGAGCCGCAAGCCGTCGGTCTGGAAGAACTGGCCGTCGCTCGCAGTGCGGGTCTGCCCGTCGATGCCCACGTGGATCCGGGTCTCGTGGACAAGCGCCGGGCGTGTCGCCGACCGCGTGAGCGCGTCATGCGCCGGGGGCGCGGCACACCAACGCCGGAAGGTCTCCAGGTCCCAGAACGCGGGCGCGTCCTTCGCCGGCTTCTCGGCTGGCAGATCGGCGCTCACGGGGCGCAGGTGCGCGGGGAGGTCGGCGTGGCCGTCGCTCCAGCGCTCCACGGGCCCGAGGCGGTATCGAGGCCATTCCTCGTTCTTCCGTTCGAACAGCACGCAGTCCCGCGGCGCGAGCAGGAGCGGGCGCGCCGAGTCCCCCTCCGCGCCGATCTCGACGCGTAGGGGCCCCGCGACGTCGATCTTCAGCGTTGCGGCGAAGTCGGTCCCTCCGGCCGCGATCCCGATCCGGGACCGGAGCGTGCCTGCCACCACCGACGGCGTGGGGAACGGGAGGGAGCGCGCGCCCTCGGTGTCGAGCCCAAACGGGCGGCCGTCGCGGATCATCAGCGGATCGAGCGGCTCGAGCGTCCACCACGTCATGGCGTCACCTTCCCATCGGCCTGGCGTCGAGAGCGGAGCAGCAGCTGGGCCACCTGGAGCTCGGCCGACATCATACGGAGCTCCGCAGCGGGATTTCGTCCGAGCGGATCCTTGAGGACGCCGGTCAATTCGTCGAGCTCGGCAGGCTTCGCGCCACCGCGCTGTCGCTTGCGGGCCAGCACCTGGAGCGCGAGGGCCCGGATCTCGTCGCCCCGCTCCCGCTGCTCGTCGACCGCGACGCCCTCGTAATGTGCGGCCACACCCTCCAGATCGTGGGCGGCCTTCGCCGAGAGCGCGCCCGCCCCGAGCAGCTCGACCCAGCGCGTCAGCCGCTCGTCGAGGGCATCGTCCCACTCGCCAGCGACCACCAGGTCCGCCCCGCCGCGCTTGGCGACGATCAGGGCCAGGCTGTTACCCAGCTCTTTGGCTTTTCTCTCCGCGCGGCGCGCGAGGGCGAGCGCGTCGCTCATCGGCTCGCGGGAGTGGCTGATGCCGAGGCCGACCGAAAGCGTCCCCCGCACCGTGTCCGCGAACGCCGTCGCCAGCTCGCGCGAGCAGGCCAGCGCGGTGTGCAGCGGCAGGATCGCGATGACATCGTCTCCGCCTGCGTAGATCAGCGTGCCGTGGTTCGCCGCCACGATCCGGCTGCAGCCCGCCGCGAACTCGTCGAGGCGCCGCCCCAGCGCCACGTGCCCGTCCAGGGTGGTGATGCCGGCGATGGCGCGCCCCATGCGATCGCCGTCGGCCACCAGGAATGCGTAGTAAGGGACGGGTTCGCGGACCCCGACGGTGCGGAGCAGGTCTCGGAGCTCCTCTGTCGCCTTGGACACCTGCTCGGGACGGTCGGCGTCCGCCACGCCCGGCGCGGCCTCCGTGAAGTGCTCGGTCATCCGGCTCTCCAGCAGCAGGCCGCCGTCGTGGCCGAGCAGCGTCCGGGTCCCGCCGCCCGTCACCCGGAACCGGCGCGTGTTCAAGCCGAGGGCCTGTAAAGCGTCCAGGTACCTGCCCATCGCAGTCTGCCCGTCAGGAGCGGCGTGCAGCCCGGCGAGCACGGGGCCGAGCGCCAGGTGGGCGGTGCTGTGGAACGGCGGAGGCCGGCCGTCGAAGATCTCGGGATGCTCCGGGGCGAGCCGCTTCAGAAGCCCAATGCCGCACAATTGCTCCTTCCCCTTCGCGCGGAAGAGATCGTAGCGCCGCCGGGTGTCGAGCACGCGGTCGTCGATGACGCTCTCGCGCTCCCCGTCGAGGCTGCTCTTCGGGATCCCGGGAGCGGGACGCCACGGCGGCTGGGACCATGCGCGGGTGTTCTTCAACGCGGCGAGCCGCTTCTCGGCCTCCGCGCGAGCCGCCGTGTAGCTGCCGGTCTCGGGCACCGCGACCCACAGGTACTCGATGAGCTCGTCCACCTGCCGCTCGGCGGTCGGCCGGTCGAAGTACCGCTCGAAGTCCGGGGGGCGGCCGCTCCACGCGATGTCACGGATCTGCCGGAGCCGCTCCACCTGCGCCCGGCGGGCGTCTGCGGCGACCAGGGAAGGGTCCGTCCCGGGCGGCAGCCGCGCGAGGATCTTGTTGGCGATGCCCGACTTCTCCTCGGTGGAGCGCGGCGCGGGGAAGATCACCGCGACCCCCTCGTGCTGTTCCACTGCGAGCGCCACGGTCCGGGACAGCTCCGAAAGGAGCCAGGATCCGAGCCATAGATCCTGGAGCCTGCGCGCGGATGCGATCAGGTCTTGGATCGGGCCCAGGCTGACGAGGAGGAGGTGGTGCATCCGGTACTCGGGGGGCGGTGCGGTGCAGGCAGTGTACGGCGCCGAGCGGGGCCAGTTGGCCGAGGCGCGTAGAAAGCGTATCCGCGTCGGAATACACCCGACGAAGCGCGGAGGCGCCGGCGCTGGTCCTCTACTCGTCCAGGCGTTCCATGGTCCCACCATGCCCACTAGAACGGCCGAAGTCCCCAGGCCGTCTGCGCGCCCAGGCGCGCGGTGGGGCGAGCCGCGACGCGAATGTGTCAGCCGGTCCGGGCGCTCTTCGCGTGCGCGCGGACCGGGGCCCGGTGACCCAGGGCCGGGTGCAGCACCCCACCAGCTCACTGGAGGAGGGCGGAGTCGTCCCGGACGGACGTGGACGAGGCGGTCCCCGCCCCGGGCATGGTCCACAGCTCGCAGCCGGTGACGCGCCGGCTCCCGACGACGACGAGGTGTTACCGGGACTCGGCGATCACCCTGGGGCGCTCGCCGAGCGGCGCGACGACGTGGATGTCGGTCACCCCCCTCGCAGCGGAGGGCCCACAGCCCGTGGTGCAAACCGGGCCGACGGGGCGGATGTCTACGCGCGTAGACAAGGGGGCAATGTGCTGGGGATCAGGTTTGCGGCCCTGCTTCGCGTCATGGGCAACGGAGCCCGGCGTGGAGCGCCAGGAAGGCGACGAGATCGCCACGAACCCCGAGATCCCGCTCACCCAGCTTCAACGGAGCCCGGCGTAGACCGCCAGGAACAGGTGGGCTGCCACCTTCGCGGCCGCGGAGCGCATCCTGCAGCTTCAACGGAGCCCGGCGTAGACCGCCAGGAACAGGTCCCCCCAGGGTCCCCCATCGATCCCCCCAGGGTCGGCTTCAACGGAGCCCGGCGTAGACCGCCAGGAACAGGCGTGTTCCCGTGCCACGAGGTCAGCCGCCCGGATCCGCTGCTTCAACGGAGCCCGGCGTAGACCGCCAGGAACAGGGCAGACCCTCCAGAAGGTCATCGAGAAGGCCGAGAATGGGCTTCAACGGAGCCCGGCGTAGACCGCCAGGAACAGGGACGGCGAGAGCGGCACGGTGCCGCGCCGCGTCATCGCTTCAACGGAGCCCGGCGTAGACCGCCAGGAACAGGATGCCGCGCTCAACGCGTG
>CAMCWU010000027.1 GCA_945882675.1 Klebsiella pneumoniae
GGCGGGCGATCCTCACGCGGCGGGCGATCCTCGCGCGGCGGGCGATCCTCGCGCGGGGCGCGGGCTTCACGCGGCGGGCGATCCTCACGCGGCGGGCGATCCTCACGCGGCGGCCGATCCTCACGCGGCGGCCGATCCTCGCGCGGCGGCCGATCCTCGCGGGCCTCCCGCGGCGGGCGATCCTCGCGCGGACCCCGGTCCTCGCGCGGCGGCCGGTCGTCACGCGGACGATCCTCCCGCGGCGGGCGCTCCTCGCGCGGGGCGCGGACCGCGGCCACGCCGGGCTCGCGGCCCGACGACCACGCCATGATGCGAACCGTCGAGCGTGCCATCGCGGCCCCGCTCGCGCTACGGAAATGCGAGAGATCGAGCTGGTGATCCACCTGGCTCACCTCGATGCCCAGCGCCGACGCCGCCTGCTCCACCGCGCTGCGAAGATCGCGCCCTTCGGCCGTCACCGTCGCGACCCCATCCGGTACCTTCATGACTCATCCCCTTGTGGGTCCGTCGCACTCCGGCTGCAACGTCCCGACTCACCAGGTTTGCCCATGTGCGACCTCATGCCGGTGCGGTCGCGGGCTTCATTGGAAACTTCTGCTGGATCCACCACTGCTGCGCGATGGATAGAGCGATGTTGACCACCATGTAGACGCCGAGGCCGGACGGCGCCGTGAAGAAGAGCATGCCGAAGAAGATCGGCATGTACTTCATCACCTGGGCCTGGGCAGGGTCGAGGTTGGTCATGGGCATCATCCGCTGCTGGCCGTACATCAGGGCCATCGTGGCGAGCGGGAGGATGGAGTAGGGGTCGGGCGACGACAGGTCGCGCAGGTACAGGAACTCCGCGTGGTAGAGCTCCGTGCTCCACTGCAGCACGCTGTACAAACTCGAAAACACGGGGATCTGAGCCAGCAACGGCAGACAGCCGCCGACAGGGTTCGCGCCGGACTCCTTGAAGAGCTCCATGACGCGGCGGTTCATCTCCTCCGGTTCGTCCTTGTACTGCTCGCGGATCTCCTTCATCTTCGGCTGTACCGCGGCCATCTTCATGGAGCTGCGCATACCGGCAGAGATGAGCGGGAACAGCGCGGCCTTCACGACGATCGTGAGCGCGATGATCGCGAGGCCCCAGTTGCCGACGTAGCCGTGGATCAGCTTGAGCGCCCACAGCATGGGGCTGGCGAACGCCGCGATCCAGCCGTAGTCGATCGCGCGCTCGAGCGACGGGTCGATGCCCGCGAGCAGGTCGGCGTCGAGGCCGCCCATGTAGACGCGCATGGGCGCGGTGTAGGTCTCCCCGGGGGCGAGGGACGCCGCGCGGACCCAGTGCGCGCCGTACTGGACGACTTCGCCTTCGCCGGGGATCTTACTCGGGAAGACGCGGCTGTCGAACCAGAGCTGGCCCGCCGTGGGGTCCTTCGGGACGACGAAGGTGCCGAAGAACCGATCCGAGAGGGAGAACCAGGAGACCGGCCCCTCCCACAGCTCGGGCTCGAGCATATTCTTGAGCTTCGGGTGCGACATATCGTCGTCCACCAGCGCGATCGGCAGGACGTCCGTATTGAACGTAGCGCTCTTGCCGAGCTGATCGTGCAGGCCGACCCACAGCCCGCCGGTGTACGCGACCGTTCCAGGGTTGGTCCAGGACATCTCGGCGTCGACGACACACGGGTCCCCGCCGGAGACGACCTTCTGCGTGACCTGGATCCCGTCCGCCGTCATGCCGCGGAAAGTCACCGAGGACGTGGACGATTCGAGGATCTCCATGCGGGGGGAGGTCCCCTTCAGCGAGCCGGAGCCGACCGCGAGCGCGTGGGCGTCCGGGCCGAGCGCCATGGCAGCGCGGTCGCCCTCGCCGTACGGCTTCCAAGGCCCGTCCATCGTCCCCGTGACGCGGCCGATCACCCACTGCCAGACCTGCGTGACGGGGTACGGGCCCTCTACGTTCTCGAGCGAGACCCGGCGGAGGACGCCGCCATCTGTCGTCCAAGTGCCGACGGCGCCGCACGCCTGGAACGGGAGTTCGCGCACGGGGGGGAGCGCGGCCGGAGCCGGAGCCGGCGCGAGGCCCGGAGCGGCCACGGGCGCTGCGAGGGTCGCGGGCGCCGCCGCAACGGGCGTGGCGTCCTGCGCTTCCGGCTTCGGAGGACCCTTCCACCAGGCGTACCCGGAGTAGATCGCGAGCGACAGGAACATGGCGGCGAAGAGGTTCCGCGTGGCGTCCGGGTCCTGGCGCTGGATGCGGGGCTCGGCCATCTAGGCTTCCTCCCCAGAAAATCCAACGAACGTGTGACCCGGCGGCAGCGGGACGGGATCGTGCCCGCCCGCGAAGAGGGGCTGGCAGCGGCAGATCCGCATGGCCCCCATCCATCCGCCGCGGAGCGGGCCCCACAGCTGGATCGCCTGCGCCGTGTAGTGGGAGCAGGACGGCGTGAAGCGGCAGGCAGGCGGCAGGATCGGCGAGATGAAGCGCTGGTAGAGGCGGATGGCGCCGATCATGAGGTTCGCGATCACGTGCCTCTCTCCGAGCCACCCAGGGGGTTCCTGGATGACGGGGACTTCCCGGGGGCCGACAGGATCGAGACCACCCGCACGACTTCGCGCGACAGCTCGCCCCAGCCGGCGGCCGCTGCGGACGGACGGACGATGCACACGAGATCGCCCGGCGGCAACCGGTAGCGCTCGCGACGGAACGCTTCCCGCAGGTGGCGCTTGACGCGGTTGCGCACCACGGCGTTGCCGACCTTGCGGCTCACCGTCAGGCCGATCCGGCACTCCCCTTCCGCTCGCGCGACCACCCACGCAGTGAAGCTCGGACCGGAAACCTTCCGACCCGAGTCACGAACTGCGAGAAAGTCGCGTCGGACGAGCAGACGCGCGCGCCTGGGCCAGCGGCCCGGGGCGCCCGGATCCACCGCCCAGCGGAGGGGAGCGACCACGGAGATCAGTTGCGCTTGTTCGGGGAGGTCACGGTGAGGCGCGAACGCCCCTTCCGACGGCGGTTCGCCAGGACGGCGCGGCCGCCCGGGGTCTTCATGCGCGCGCGAAAGCCGTGGGTCTTCAGGCGCTTGATCTTGTGGGGCTGGTAGGTGCGCTTCATGGCGGAACTCCGATCCGGGATGCTGGGGGCTCCGCCAGGGCGGAGCACTCGAAACCCGCGGCACCTATCGCCTCGATCCCGTCTGGTCAAGCGGCGCCGACCGGTACCGACGATCGCCAGATCGGATCGCACGAAACGCTCGACGACCGAGCGCGATCGGAGGTCTTCCGATCAGATCCGGCGTTGAACGGATCCCATCACATCGGATAGCCTCCGTGGGCTCGGGACGCGCCGCACGCGGCGACCCGTGCGATCGCAGCGTGGCCACCCACGATCCGATCGGTCCTGACTGCGCTCCCGGCACCGCCGGCCTGCGCACGGCGGACCCCGTCTCCACCGGTGCGTGAACGCAGACCCCGTCGGGGTCACGAGAGGGCCATGAACGTCCGCGGGCTGTGGGATCGGCTCATCGAAGGCATGAACGAGCGGATCGGCCAGCAGGACGTGGAGATCTGGTTCAGCGCAGCGAACGCCCTCAGCTTCGACGGCGGAACGCTCGTAGTGGAGGTTCCAAACCGATATTACGCAGACTGGATCTCGGACAACTACCTCGGGGAGCTTCGTGCACGGAGCGCGGCGGCCATCGGATCGCCGGTCCAGATCGACTTCGTGTGGCCGGACGAGAGCGTGCCGGACTCGGACACGCCGCTCCCGGTCTCGTCCGATCGGGCAGACCGCGGCGGGGACCGCGAGCCGAGCGCCAGCGGCGTCAACCCGAACCAGACGTTCGACAGCTTCGTCATCGGGGAGTGCAACAAGTTCAGCCACGCAGCCGCGGCTGCGGTAGCAGACTTTCCGGCTACCAAGTACAATCCGCTCTTCATCTACGGCGCCACGGGTCTCGGCAAGACGCACCTGATGCACGCCATCGCCAACCGGGTCCTGGTCGAGCATCCCGGTTCGCGTGTGATCTACGTCACCGTCGAAGACTTCATGAACGAGATGATCAACTTTATCCGTTACAAGCGGATGGAGGACTTCCGTGCCAAGTACCGGAAGCGCGCCACCCTGCTGCTCGTGGACGACGTCCAGTTCCTGAGCGGGAAAGAGCGGACGCAGGAGGAGTTCTTCCACACGTTCAACGCGCTGCAGAGCTCGCACCGCCAGATCGTGCTGACGTCGGACGTCTCCCCTCGCGAAATCGACAAGCTCGAGCCGCGGCTCCGCACCCGCTTCGAAGGCGGGCTCCTGGCTGATATGCAGGCGCCGGACCGGGAGACCCTGCTTGCCATCCTCCGCCAGAAGGCGGACGCGAAGAACATCGTGATCCCGACGGACGTAGCCGAGCACCTGTCGAACACGGTGAAGGGCAACATCCGCTCGCTCGAAGGGATCCTCAACCGCCTCGCGGCGTTGCAGGGCTTCTATCACGAGCCGATCTCGTTCGCGTTCGCGCGGCGACACCTGCCCGCGGTGTTCGAGCCGCCGCCCACGCCGGTCGTGACTGCTTCCGCGATCATCGAAGCCGTAGCCCGCTTCCACAACCTGCGGAGCGCAGACATCACGGGCCAGAAGAAGAACCGGACGCTCACGCGCCCGCGCCACATCGCCATGTACCTCGGCCGCCGGTACTCGAACCTGTCGTTCCCCGAGCTCGGCCGCGAGTTCGGTGACCGCGACCATTCGACGATCCAGCACGGCTTTCGCAAGGTGGAGAAGGAGCTGGAGGACGACGCCGACCTCCAGTACAAGGTCAAGCTCATCGAGCAGGCGCTCGGCGTGACTCGGGGCTGAACGGAAGCCCGCGTCACCAGGACGCCACCCGCTGTCGACAACCCGGGCCTCACGGAGGTCGCGCGCGCCTCGATCGAATCGAGGTCGCAAGGGGTAGATCTGCCCGATCTGGCCTGTGGATGGCCTGTGGATGGATGGTGGATCTCGCGGGGACGGACCGGGGAGGACCCGGGGCGCGGACCGCGCGGACGCCATCCCTCCCCACCCCTCCACAGCCGCCCCTCTTCCATCCCCAGGGGTCGTCCACAGGAACACTCCAGGTACGAAGCAGATCGAGACCCGGCGTCCCCAGAAAACCCCGCCCCTGTTTTTACTACGGGATCGATCCATACCGATCTGGATCGGTATAAGGGGGGTGGCCAAGCGGAGCATCTGATGGACCTGTACATCGATCGCGAAGAGCTCGGGCGCGGTCTGGCTCGCGTCCAGAACGTCGTCGAGCGTCGGAGCACCCAGCCGGTGCTGTCCCACGTCCTGCTCGTCGCGCGGGACGGCGGCCTGCGTATGACCGCCACGGACACGGAGGTGGCGTTCATCGGGGATCTCGCTGCGAACGTGACCAAGCCGGGTCAGGTCGCGGTAGACGCCGCGAACCTGTTCCAGGTCGTCCGCGCGCTCCCGGATCCCACGGTCCAGCTCGTACTGCACGCCGGGAACAAGCTCGAGATCCGTTCGGGCCGCGCGACCTTCAAGCTGCCCGGCCTGTCGGCGGACGAGTACCCGGCCCTCCCCGCGTTCGACGCCACGGGCACCGCCAGGATCTCGGAGTCCGAGCTCCGCCGCCTGGTCGAGCAGACCATCTTCGCCGTCGCGACGGACGACGTGCGGTACGGCCTCAACGGCGTGCACATCGAGCAGGTCACCCACGCGGACGGCCCGCGCTTGCGCATGGTCGCCACGGACGGTCACCGGCTCTCGGCCGCCGAGTGCAAGTTCGAAGGGACCGTCGCGATCACGCCGCGCATGCTGATCCCGCGCAAGGCGCTCACGGTCCTGCGCAAGCTGCTGGAAGGCGACGACGTCACCGAGCTCTCGTTCGGCCAGGGCGCCATCCGCCTCACGCGGCCGGGCCAGACCTTCTGGTTCCGCCTGCTCGACGGTGAGTTTCCGGAGTACCGCGCGGTAGTCCCGGGAGACGGCCGGCACAAGGCCGCGCTCGAGCGCGAGCCGTTCGCCGCGGCGCTTCGGCGCGTCGGCATCCTCGTACAGGACCGGGCGCGCGCCGTGCGGTTCGGGTTCAAGGAGTCCGAGCTCGAGATCGAGGTCAGCAACGTCGACCGCGGTGAGATCCGCGAGACTCTGCCGTGCGAGCTCGAAGGCGAACCCGTCGCTGCCGGCTTCAACGCCCGGTACCTGTCCGACATTCTCAGCGTCGTACGCGGAGATCGGCTCACGCTCGAGCTCGCGCATCCGCTCGCGCCGTGCCTCGTGAAGTCGGTCGGGAACGACGACTCGTTCTTCGTGATCATGCCGATGCGCCTGGACTGACAGACAAGATCTTGTCGCGAGCGCGCGGACCGGCGCCCTCGAACCGAGGTCCCACGCGGATCTCCCAACAGACCTTCCAGGAGGTCTCTTGCGCTTGATCCGCCTCTCGGGGAGCGGCTTCCGGAACCTCGAGCCCTTCGATGTAGCGCTCGACAGCCAGTTCGTGGTGTGGTGCGGGCCGAACGCGCACGGGAAGACCAACGCGCTCGAGGCCGTGCACTGGCTCACCACGCTCAAGCCCCTGCGGGGTACGCGTCCGCGCGACATGATCCGGTGGGGCGGCGAGCAAGCGACGGTCACGGGCCACGTCGAAGCCGACGGCGGCGTGCGGCAGTATCGCGTGGAGCTCGGCGTTTCCCGAAGACTCCTGGTGGACGAGCGGCCCATCGCCGACATCGGCGAGTACTTCGAAGGGCTCCGATGCATCGCGTTCCAGCCTTCGGACGCCGAGATCGTGTCCGGTGAGCCTGCCCGGCGGCGCGCGTGGCTCGACCGGGCGGCGTTCACGGCCGCGCCCGCGCATCTGGGCGTGGCGCGGGGATACAAGAGGATCCTCGAGCACAAGTCGGCGCTCCTGCGCAGCCGGGACATCGACGCGGTGCAGCTCGACACGCTCGACGACCAGCTCGTGCGCGTGGGGGAGGAGCTCTCGCGCCGCCGCCGCGCCGTGCTCGACGAGCTCGCGCCGCACGCCATGCAGATCCACCGGTCCATCGCTGGCGAGCAGGCGTCGCTGGAGCTGGCGTACCGCAGCACGACCGACCTGGCCGAGCGGGTGGCTCGCGCCCGCCCGGAGGAGCTGCGGCGGCGCCAGGCCCTCGTGGGGCCCCAGACCGACGAGCTGCAGATCACACTGGATGGCCAGCCGGCGCGCACGTTCGCGAGCCGCGGGCAGACGCGCTCGGTAGTCCTGGCGTTGAAGCTGGCAGAGATGGTGGCGGCCCAGGCGCGGGGAGATCTTCCGCTCTTCCTCATCGACGACGTGTCGAGCGAGCTCGACCGCGAGCGGACCGGGCGCGTCGTCGGCCTGCTCACGGATCTGGGCGCCCAGGTCCTGGCGACGACGACGGATCCAGGCCATCTCGGTGCGCTTCCGGTGGACGCCACCACCTGGATGACGGTGGACCACGGCGCCGTGCGACCGACCGCGTCCGAGCGGTGGCCCGGAGGTCCGCGGCGGGATAATTAGGAGAGCTTCCTTACGCTGGCCCCTCCGCCAGCGTCGTACGCGGAGACGCCCGGTCATGGAGCCCACCGAAGCCGCCAGCGCGGATTCGTACAACTCGTCCAGCATCCAGATCCTCGAAGGTCTGGAGGCGGTCCGCAAGCGCCCTGCGATGTACATCGGCACCACGGGCCCGCGCGGCCTGCATCACCTCGTGCACGAGGTCGTGGACAACTCGATCGACGAAGCCCTGGCGGGCTATTGCACCGAGATCATGGTCCGCCTGCACGAGGACGGATCTTGCTCCGTCGCCGATAATGGCCGCGGGATCCCCGTCGGCATGCACGAGAGCGGTCGCCCAGCTGCAGAGGTCGTCATGACCATCCTGCACGCCGGCGGCAAGTTCGACAACGACTCGTACAAGGTCTCGGGCGGCCTCCACGGCGTCGGCGTCTCGTGCGTCAACGCCTTGTCGCGCCACCTGCTCCTCGACATCTGGCAGCACGGGGAGCACTGGCGCCAGGAGTACATCCGCGGGGTCCCCGCCATGGACCTGCACAAGGTTGGCGCGGCCGAGATCGCGGCCACCGGCAAGCCGAAGCGCGGCACGTCGATCCGGTTCTGGCCGGACGAGACGATCTTCACGGAGACCGTGGAGTTCGACCGCGCGGTCCTCTCCCAGCGCCTGCGCGAGCTCGCGTACCTCAACAAGGGGCTGCGGATCGACATCGTAGACGATCGGGACGGCTTCGAGGAGACCTACAAGGCGGACGGCGGGCTCATGCAGTTCGTCGGGCACCTGAACACCGGCAAGCAGCCGCTCCACGAGCCCGTGATCTACGTCGCTGGCGTCGGAACGGCAGAAGAAGGCAACGGCCGCCCGATCGAGGTCGAGGTCGCGCTGCAGTGGACGAGCGCGTACAACGAGACCTTGTACAGCTTCGTCAACAACATCAACACGGTGGAGGGCGGGACCCACCTTTCGGGCCTCAAGGCCGCGCTCACCCGCACGCTCAACGGCTATGCGCAGGCGAACAACCTGCTCAAGCACACGAAGGGCGAGAACCTTTCCGGAGAGGATATCCGGGAAGGTCTCACCGCCGTGCTGTCGGTGCGGATCAGCAACCCACAGTTCGAGAGCCAGACCAAGATCAAGCTCGGGAACTCGGAGGTCAAGGGCCTCACCGAGACCATCGTGGCGGACGCCCTGTTCGCGTTCTTCGACGAGAACCCGGCGGTCGCCCGGACCATCCTCGGCAAGGCCGTCGAGAGCGCCCGCGCGCGCGACGCGGCCCGCAAGGCCCGCGACCTCGCCCGCCGCAAGTCCGTGCTCGAAGGCAGCGATCTGCCCGGCAAGCTCGCCGACTGCCAGGAGCGCGACCCGAAGAAGTGCGAGCTGTACCTGGTGGAGGGCGACTCCGCCGGTGGCTCCGCGAAGCAGGGCCGCGACCGCAAGTACCAGGCGATCCTCCCGCTCCGCGGCAAGATCCTCAACGTCGAGAAGGCGCGTCTCGACAAGATGCTCGCGAACAACGAAGTCCGGACGATCATCTCGGCCCTCGGCTGCGGCGTCGGGCCCGACTACGACCCCGCCCGGCTGCGGTACGATCGCCTCATCATCATGACGGACGCCGACGTCGACGGAAGCCATATCCGCACGTTGCTCCTCACCTTCTTCTACCGGCAGATGCGAGAGCTGGTGGAGGGCGGGCACCTATACATCGCCCAGCCTCCGCTGTATCGCGCTTCCAAGGGCAAGAACGAGCGGTACCTCAAGGACGAGGCCGCGATGGAGAAGTTCTTCCTCGAGCAGGCCGCGGACGGCGTCAAGATCCGATCCGCTCATTCTCCAGTCGACACCGAGGATTCGGACGTCGGCCTGGTCGATCGGGCGGTGATCCCGCAGATGATCGAGCGCCTCCAGGATCTGGCTCGCCGCTTGCGCCGGATCGAGCGGAAGTATCCGCTGTCTGTCGTGGACGCCTTCTACCGCGTCACCGGCGGCGTCCTCGGGAACGATCTGCCCGGAGTCATCGAGAAGCTCAAGCGCGCCATGCTCGCGATCGATCCCACCCTGCGTGTGATCTGGACTCGGGTCGATCCGACCGGCCCGGCCATCGAGCTCAGCGTCGAGATCCGGGGAGAGGAGCGGGTCGTTCGCCTCGCGGACCACCTGGGCGAGCACGAGACACTTTCAACGTTGTACGCTGATCTTCACGCTGTCGTAGAGCTCCCGGTCGTGCTGCGGTCCGGCAGCATCGAGCGCATGGCGACCACCTGGTCGCAGGTCCTCGCTGCCCTCATGGAGCTCAGCCAGCGCGGCTGGGACGTCCAGCGCTACAAGGGTCTCGGCGAGATGAATCCCGTGCAGCTCTGGGAGACCACGATGGATCCCACGGTACGCATTCTGCAGCAGATCGAAGTCGACGATCTCATGGCCGCGGAGACTGCGTTCACCATCCTGATGGGCGACGCCGTCGAGCCGCGCCGTGACTTCATCTACCAGAACGCGCTGAACGTGCGCAACCTCGACATCTAGGACCACCCGCGTGAGCGACGCCAACCCCGTCGAGCGGCTGCTCGAGAGCCGCCTCGTGATGGTCACCGGAAAGGGTGGCACCGGAAAGACCACATTCGCGGCTGCTCTCGCGGTGCTGGCCGCGCAGAAGGGCAAGCGCACCATCTTGTGCGAGGTCGACAGCCAGCGTCCTTCGCTCACCGCCGTATTCAAGGTCGAGCCGAAGTTCGCGCCCGTGAAGGTCCGTCCGAACCTGGAGTTCGCGAACTTGGTGTGGGACGCGTCGCTGTCCGCCTACATCGAGACCGTGGTGCCGTCCCGCCGCGTCACGCAGATGATCCTGAGCAACCCGATCGTCGGGAAGTTCCTCGACTTCACGCCGGGCAGCCGGGAGATGGTGATCCTGAGCACGATCGGCGCGCTCGCCGAGAAGTACGATCTCGTCGTCGTCGATATGCCGGCGTCCGGCCATGCGTTCTCGCTTCTCGACATCACCCGGTCCGCCATGGGCCTGTTCCGCAGCGGCCCCGTCCGGCAGCGCGCGACGGAGCTCAAGGCGCTCCTCGCGGACCCGGGCACGCGCATGGTGTTCGTCGGCCTGCCGGAGGAGATGGTCGTCAACGAGACGATCGAGACGGTGCAGCGCATGAAGGTGGCGGGTCTCCTACACTCCGACCCGATCGTATTCCTGAACCGCGCCACGCTCCCGAGCCTGACGGACGCCGAACGCGACCTCATCGGGCGGCTGTGGAAGCAGGGCCTGGATCCCGTGCAGCACGAGTTCGTGCTCGCCGGCCGGTGGGAGGACGGCCTCGAGCAGGCGACCGCCGCGTCGCAGGCAGCGCTCGTCGAGCAGCTCGGGGTCGCGCCGGTGCTCGTGCCGCCGTCAGCGCCGGGCGGCATCCCGCGCGACATCGTGGAGGCCGTCGCGGTCCACTTGGGCCGCCACGTGGGCCTGACCCGCCGGGAGCTGGCTTGGACCTGACCATGCCGCACGTCCTGTCCGGCGAGCTCACGGATATGGACGCCTGGCTCGCGAAGACCCGCCTCGTGGTGTGCGTTGGCTCGGGCGGCGTCGGCAAGACCACGACCAGCGCGTCCATCGCGTTGTACGCCGCGATCCACGGGCGCAAGGTGATGGTGCTCACCATCGACCCGGCCCGGCGCCTGGCGAACAGCCTCGGGCTGAAGCAGTTCGGCAACGCCGAGCACCAGATCGACCTGTCCGGCATCCCGGAGTCCAGCGGCGAGCTGTGGGCGATGATGCTCGACTCCCGCTCGACCTTCGACGCCCTGATCGAGCGCGTGTCGCCGTCGCCGGAAGCTCGCGACCGGATCTTGAAGAACCACGTCTATCGGCATATGGCCGACACCTTCGCGGGTAGCCAGGACTATATGGCGACCGAGAAGCTGTACGACATCGTGTCGTCCGGGAAGTACGACCTCGTCGTCCTCGACACCCCGCCCGTGAAGAACGCGCTGGATTTCTTGGAGAGTCCGGGTCGGCTCATCAACTTTCTCGATGAGCGCGTGCTCAAGTGGTTCCTCGAGCCCGTCCGGACCGGCTTCGCGGCGCGGCTGATGGCCGGGACGAGCGCCATCGTCTACAAGCTGCTCGGTGTCGTGTTCGGCGACGACTTCCTCGACGACCTCTCGACCTTCTTCCGTGAGTTTCAGGGGCTCTACGCCGGCTTCGTCGAGCGGCACGATCAGGTCGTGAGCCTGTTCACGGGCGAGCACACGAGCTTCGTGACCGTCTGCGCGCCGACCGAGAGCAGCCTCGACGTCGCCGTGTTCTTCCAGGAGGAGCTCGCGAAGCGCGATCTGCCGCGCGGCGGCGTGGTCGTGAACCAGGTGCACCGGTGCGAGACCGCCACGCACGACGCGCGGGCGGTCCTCGGCGCGCTCGCGCACGCGACGACGGCGGACGGGCAGCCCTTCGCGGAGCCCACGATCTCGTCGGTCCTCGCGCGGCTCGGCATGGCGCACCGGCGCCTGCGGGCGCTCGCGGAGGCCGAGGGGCGGCTCGTCGAGCGCCTGCGGATCGCGGCGAAGGGAGGCGGGTTCTACCAGATGGTCGAGCGCCAGGAAGAGGATGTGCACGACGTGCTGGCGCTGGCGAAGGTCGGGAGGCGGATCTTCAGACCGGCAGAAGTGCTTTAGCCACGACGATCGAAGCTGCAGAGCCTCAGTCGCAGAGCGCCTCTGGCACACCCGGCATCCACGCCTCGATGTGCGCTGTGTACGCCTCTTCGTCCGGGATGGGCTGCACCCCCATCTCGCCCGCGAGCTCGCCGACCAGGAAGATCACGTCGTCCGGGATCTCTGCGGCCTGGAACGCTTCGATGTCGGATGTCGCGTTGCCGTAGGCGTATGCGAGCTCCTGGCCGCCTGCCTGCAGATCCGTGAGGACGCTCGTCTTGTACGCGACGGCGGCGTCCCCGGACACGCCGACGCCGGAAGCGAGGAACAACGCGCCTTCCGCGTACGGGAACCCGTGGGCGACGAGCCAGTCCGCGGTGGCTTCGCGCGACGACCGGCCGTCCGACAGGGTCATGTCCTCCCCCCGGCCGGTGACGTAGAACACGCCGTAACCTTCGGCGGCGTACGCGCGCAGCAGCGTGTCGGCGTCGGGGCGCATGGCGGGGTCGTGGCTCGGATCTGCGACCTGGGCGAACCACTCGGCGTCCAGCGTGGTCAGCGTCTCGTCGATGTCGGTGACCACCGAGCGCGCGCTGACGCAAGGCTCGGGGTCGACCGGCAGGGGAAGCTCGGTGCATCCCCATGCGAGCAGCAAGATCAGGAGATCAGCTTCTGGAGGGACAGAGCGAGGCCGACATGGCTGACCTTGAGCTTGCCGAGCGTGAACAGCATCATGGCGCTGCTCGGGTTGTCGAGGAGCGACTCGAAGTCCGCCTTGGTCGCCGTGACCACGCAGCCCGGGTTCTCGTGCTTGCCTTCCGTGATCTCGGACTTCGTGAGATCGACGGTCCAGGTGCCGGCGCCGTCGATGTCGAACTGGTACACCGCGTTGATGTCCTTCGCGATGCCGGGGTTGGTCTGGAGCTTCTCGGGGAGGTAGCTGTTGAAGAACTCGGACGTCTCGGCCATCTGGGCGCTCCGGATTGGGGTCACCGAACCTAAGCCTCTCCCGACCCGGCGACAAGCGGGACGGCCACCCCGAGTGACGTGATCTCGGTGGTGTCGGGGTCCCATCCCGGCGTATGGGGCGGTCCGCCCGGCCTGCCGACCCACGCGGCCACGTCCCGCCAGGCGACGCCCGCGCGGCGCGCCCAGCGGCCCGGGAACAGCGGGCGGCCCGGCGATCCGCCCGCGAGCGCCGGCAACGTCGAGGGCGCGCCGTTCCAGGTCCAGCGGGCGCCCGGCGTCTCGCGCGCGGCGAGGACCACGGCCCGCGCGTCCGCCAGCGGAACGACCGGGATCGAGCCGGGATCTGGGCACCTGCGGCCGCCGACCACGGCGTCGTGGAGCGGATCCCCGGAACCCCACGGGTACCCGAGGGACAGCGTGGACCACGCGGGCCACGCGGCGGTCCAGGCGGGCGCGGGCGTGCCGGGCCGCGTGACGATCACCACGCGTCGCGGCGTTTCGTCGGGGCGGAGCACCACGAACAGCCCGAGGTGCTCGGCCGCCCCGTCGAGCAGCACCACCAGCCGGTCCACGCCGAGGAGCGCCGCGCGGATCCCCTCGCCGGTGTCGGGGTCGACGCGGCGGGACAGCCAGCCTCCGGGGTGGACCACGCGATCGAGGAGCGCGGCGCCGGGCTCGCTCGCGAGGCTCCGCGCGAGCGCCGAACCCCCCAGGATCGCGAGGCTCACGGACCGGCCAGCTTCATGAGGGAGTTACGGCCGCTTCGAGGGCGGCGACGAACGCGTCGAGCTCGCGGCGCTCCACCCACCACAGCCCGAGCTCGCCGTCGCTCCAGCCGTGCCAGTCCGACCCGCCCGTCAGGAACAACCCGTGCTTGCGGGCCGCTTTCCGGTAGAACTGGCGATCGCCGGACGAGAGCAGCGGCCGGTAACCCTCCAGGCCCTCGAGGCCCGCCGCGACCAGCCGCGCGAGGTGCTTCTCCACGGCACCGCGCATGGGGTGCGCCCACGAGGTGACGCCGCCGCACGCCCGGGCCTCCGCGATCACGGCCTCCATCGTCGGGAATCGACACGGCACGAGGCCCTTGCCATCCCCGAGCCATCCCTGGAACGCCTCCCGCACGCTGCCGCAGCGGCCGGCCTCCACCATCGCGGCCGCGAGGTGGTAACGGGTGACGGCGCGCACGCCGGCCCGCGCGTCTTCGTCCGCGGGGCCGAGCTCCGGCATGCCGAGGCGCGCGACGGCGTCGTCCCAGCGGGTCGCGCGAGCCCGGCACTGATCCGCACAGAACGCCCGGAAGCGCTCGGGGACCTGGCCCGGGAAGTACACGAGGAGGTGGTGCTCGGCGCCCTCGATCGACGCCGAGACCTCCGCGCCCACCAGCACCGAGATCGTGCGATCGCCGACCTGCTGCGGGCCGGGCGTGAACGGCGTGGGCAGGTCGTGGTCCGTGAGCGCGATCCAGTCGAGACCGCGCGCGGCCGCCTGTTTCAGCACGTCGTCCGCCGCGAACCGGCCATCCGAGCGGGTCGAGTGCATGTGGAGGTCGCAGCGCGCGCCCGGCCGCACCGGGATCCCGGAGCCGCTCCCCACGCTGTCCGCCTCCGCCTGCGACATTCTCGCTCTCCCGACGGTCATCCTACCTCTTGCGCGGCCGCGATCAACCCGTCGGGCTGCCGCGGGCTGCCCGTTCGAGGGCGATGCGAACGTCGTCCGCCGGGAGATCTACTTCGAACGCCTTGATCCGGCTCTTCATGCCCCGCACGAGCGCCACGCGTCCCCGCGCGATCCCGAGCACTTCCTTCGCGAGGATCTCGACCGCGCGCGCGTTCGCGGCGCCCTCGATGGGGGGAGCGTCGACGCGCAGCTTCCAGTCCGCGCCGTCCGCCGGTCCGCCGCGCTCGACGGACCACCGGCGCGCGCCGGGCATCACCCGCAGCACGAGGATCAGCGCGTGACCTGGATCTTCATGTCGGCCTGGGGTTCGGCGGCCGCGATCTCCCGCGCGAGCTCGGTCAGCGGCTGGGGCGACCGGTTTGCCCGCTCCACGAGGGCCGCCAGGTCCGCGACCGGCGCCCGCGTCGACGCCACCAGCACGCCCTTCCCCTGGGTGTGCAGTCGGAACCGCCCATCTCCCGTGGCGACCTCCGCCTTGTCCGTGGACGACGTGCCGGGCACCACGAGCTCGAGGCTGTCGCCGTCCGTCTGCCGCACGATCGCGACGACCGCACGATCGTCGACGTCGAACTCGGTCCAGATGCCGCCGCGGGCCTCCGTGAAGGCCACGTCGAGCGGGCGACCGTCGTATGGGACGGGGGCCATTGTCGCCCACTTCCCAGCTCCGAGGCCAATCAGCGCGAGCGCCGCCACCGCGAGCCAGGTGCGGCGTGCCGACGGCGGCTCCGGGAGCGCCTCCGGCAGCTCGCCCAGCCCGTCGACGGTCCCCCACGCGCGCTGCCGCGCCTCCTGCTCCGCGCGATCCGCGAGAGGACCGAGGATCCCGTGGCGCGACCAGTGCCCGTTCCCCTCCACGATCGCGGCGCGCAGGTGCTCGCGCCGCGGCGCGCCGAGCTCCGCCGCGAGCATGAGCACACGCCAGGCGTCCTCCGCCCGCGCGCCGTCGACGAGAAGCAGGTCCTCGCCGAACGGCACCGAGGGGACCTCGAGCTCCTTCTGGAGCGCGGCCCGGTGCGCGCGACCGTCCGGGTGGAACTGGATCGCGAGGACCGAAGCGGTCTTCTCCGGCCGGGCCCCGAGTGACGGCGGCACGAGATCTTCCGGCGACACGACCTCCCCGCGCACCAGCCGCACCGACCGATCGCACCGCGCGCAGCCGGCGACGTGATCGCGGTGCGCGCCTTCGAGGATGTCGAGCAGCGGTGGGCACGGCCCCGGCGACCACGACGCGAGTCGCCCGATCGTCCGGTCCACGCGCTCCGACGGCCACTCCCGGATCGGCACCCCGTCGATGTGCGCCTGCTTCCTCACGATCTCGCGCAGGCCCGAGCGCGCGCTGTCGAGCACCAGCCGGTCCACCTGGTACTTGCCCTCGATCCACTCGAGGCTCCGCCCGTCCCCGAAGTACTTGCGAAACACGAGTTCCGCCGCCGAATCCAGCGAATGCTCGATCGCCCGGCGCCAGCGCTGGGACGGCGGCATGGCGGCATCCCCGGCCCACGGGTCGCTCTGCCAGCGTCCCTTGGCGCGCTGCACGAACTGCATCGTGAGCTGGGACGCCATGTCTTCCGCGATCGGCAGCGCGGTCGCGCGGTCCAGGTGGTAGAGCACGTGCTCGCGCGCGTCACGCAATACCTGCGGTCGGACCTTGACTCCCTGGGCGAGGAGGGTCCATGCCACGCGCACGGTGACGCCGTGCCAGCCGTGCACGGCGATGTCGTCGCTCCGGGGAGCGGGGGAGACGGGAAGGGCCATTGGGGGGGCCGGGGCGGGGAGGGGGGCCACCATCGTACCGTGAGCGCGATGGGAAGTCCATGCGATGACGGCGATATCGGCGCCCCGCGCGCTGCCCCGAGCGGACGGACCGGAGCCCAGCCGGCCGGGCATGGGCTCGAGCCCCCCAAAAAAGCGGGGACTAAGCGGTCTTGGGGAGGTCCTGGACCAGCTTCTCGAGCTCGCCCGACTCCCACATCTCCATCATGATGTCCGAGCCGCCCACGAACTCCTTCTTCACGTAGAGCTGCGGGACGGTCGGCCAGCTCGAGAAGTCCTTCACGCCCTGGCGGATGTCCGGGTCGGACAGGACGTCCACGGTCTGGAACGGGACGTTGAGCGCGCGCAGGATGCTGACCGCGCGCTGGCTGAAGCCGCACTGCGGATAGTCGGCGGTCCCCTTCATGAACAGGACGACGGAGCTGCCGTCGACCAGGGCCTGGATGCGATCGTGGGTGCTCATCTAGCGCCTCTTCCAGTCGTCTGGGGTGAAGGTCTTGAGGGCGAGCGCGTGGATGTCGCGCTTCATGTGATCGCCGAGGGCCCCGTACACGAGCTGGTGCTGGCGTACGCGGGGCAGTCCAGCGAAGGCGGACGACACGACTTCTGCCGAGAAGTGCTCGCCGTCGTTCGCGTCGTCCCGGACGTCCGCGATGCAGTCGGGGAGCCCCGCCTGGATGAGATCGGTGATGCGCTGCGCTGAGAACATGTCTCGTCTCCCGGCGGATCGCCTTAAGGCCAGCCGGGCCGGGCGACAAGGTGTAACCAGATCGTCAAGGCGCAGATCGGGCTGACGATCGGGCGTGCCGCGGAGTAGGATCCGGCCATGTGAGGGTACCCCCATGACGTCGATGCTCGTGCTGTCGCTCGCCGCCCACGCCGCCGAGATCGACGTGCTCCCCCTGACGGAGAACTTCGGCGCGGGGGATCTCGCCGGGCGGGACGGCTGGGTCGCGGGCTTCGCGGCCGAGGGCTGGCCCGTCTCCGCCAACGGGGACGACGTGATCCCCGAGACCGACAACGCCGCGAACGCGGGCGAGACCGTGTGGGGCGTCGGCGCCGCCATGGACAACTGGCTGACGCAGGAGAGCATCGTCGCCATCGGCGAAGGCGGCGTCGAATCCAGCTTCCAGAACCTCCGGGACGACGGGATCGGCCTCGTGTACGGGATCGACGGCGACAGCGGCTACGTCGCCCTGTGGTCCGAGAGCTCGGTGCCGCCGCCGCTGGTCGAAAACGGGCAGCAGAAGGTGGTGGTGCTCCGCGTGGAGAACGGTGTCGCCCGGCCGATCGGTCAGCTCGCGACCGCGATCTTCGACCTCGACACGGTCGACTACACGATGCGGATCGAGCGGAACGACGACCACGTGATCGTGACCTTCGGGGGCCTGCTCGTCGTGGACTACATCGACGCCGCGCCGCTGGCCGAGGGATACGCGGGCTTCTACTCGTACAACAACGGCGGGCCGATCGCGAGCCCGGCGAGCGCGTTCGAGAACATCCGGATCTTCCAGCACGACGACGACGCCGATCTCGTCCCGGACGACGCCGACAACTGCGAGCTCGTGGCGAACCTCGACCAGGCGGACGACGACGCGGACCTGGTCGGTAACGCGTGCGACCCCGACTACGTGCCGCCCCTGACCGGCACGACCGACGGCGACGCCGACACCGACTCGGACACCGACACCGACACCGACGCGGACACGGACACGGACGCCGACACGGACGACACCGACGTGGACACCGACCCGGACGTCGTGGAAGAGGGGGACGGCGAGATCCTCGTGGTCGGCAAGGGGTGCGACTCGACCGGCCGCACGGGCGGTGGCGCGCTGATCGGGCTCCTCGTGGCGCTGGCCGTCCGTCGCCGGTGGGCCGGATCCGTCCAGGAGGGTTAGGAGGGGTCCTCACGGAGCCCGCATGACCGCCGTTGCCGATCCCATGGTGCTTGCCAAGTCTGAAAGCCGTGAATCCCAGCGGGACGCGCTCCGGGAGCTCACGCCGGAAGAGCTCCGCCTCGCCTACACGGTGGGCGCGCGGAGCCGGGCGACGGAAGAGCACATCGTCCGCCTGGTCACGCGCGGAGAGGTGAAGTTCGCGATCTGGGGCCCGGGGGAGGAGGTGCACGGCACCGCCACCGCGCTCGCGCTCTCTCGCGTGCTCTCGCCGGAGAACTTCGGGTTCGTGGCGCACTATCGCTCGGGCGCGCTCTGCCAGATGTGGTGCGAGCTGCACGGCACGTACGACTTCACGCTCAAGCTGCTGCGCCAGCAGTTCAGCCGCAGCACGGACACCATGAGCGGCGGCCGGCAGATGGTGTACCATCTCAACCTGCCGGAAGTCGGCATTCTCCCAGTGCAGTCGCCGGTCGGCATGCAGCTCGGGAAGGCGGCGGGGTACGCGCTCGGCTGGCGCCTCAAGGGCGTGAAGAACGGCGCTGCCATGGGCATCGTCGGCGACGGCACGACGGCAGAGGGCGACATGCACGACGCGATGAACGTCGCGAGCGTGTGGAGCCTGCCCGTCATCCTCATGGTCACGGACAACGGCGTCGCGATCTCCACGAAGCCCGACGAAGGTCGCGGCATCAAGGACTTCGAGGCGTACGCCGCCGGCTTCGGCATCAAGCACTTCTCGTGCGACGGCCGCGACTTCTTCGACGTGTTCGAGACCACGCTCGCGTGCGCCCGCTACTGCCAGGACGAGCAGAAGCCGGCGTTGATGCACGTGAAGAACCTCCCGCGCTTCAACGGGCACAGCTCGGCGGCGGACGTCACGTTCGACCTCGGCCAGGACGACCCGCTGATCACGTTCGGCGAGCGGCTCGTGGAGATGGGCGTGCTGCAGCAGGGCGACGCGATGACGCGCACGCCGGGCTCCGGCCGCGACTTCTTCGCGCACCACGATCTCGGCAAGATCATGCACGCGGAGGACGAGAAGATCCGCGCGATCCTCGACCAGGTGCAGAGCGAGCCGACGCCGGATCCGTCCACGGTCCTCGACCACATCTGGGCGCCGTTCCCGGAAGACGCCGAGACCGCTCCGGGCCCCGGTACCACGAACGTGACGTACGCCGGCGCGATCCGCTCGGCGCTCGAGAAGCTCATCACCCGGAAGAACGGGTTCCTCTCGGGGCAGGACATCGGGCGCCTGGGCGGCGTCATGACTGCGACCGCCGGCCTCAAGGCGAAGTACCCGGACCGAGTCGTCGATTCGCCGCTCAACGAGCCGCTGATCCTCGGGGCGGCCACCGGCCTCGGCCTGCACGACGGCGTCATGGCGCTGCCGGAGATCCAGTTCGGCGACTACTCGCTCAACGCGTTCCACTGGCTCGTGTACCTGGGCACGATCCGCTGGTCGAATATGGGACAGGCCAAAAGCAAGCTGCTCCTTCGTATGCCGGTCGATCCGTTCGGCGGCGGCGCGATGTACCATTCCATGTCGCTCGACGGCTACTTCGGCGGCATCCCCGGCCTCGTCATCATCATGCCGAGCACGAGCTTCGACGTCCACGGCCTGCTGCTCACTGCCGGCGACTACGACGGCCCGGTCGTGTGCCTCGAGCCCAAGTGGATGTACCGCCAGAACCTGGGCCCTGCGTTCCCGGGAGAGCCGACGGACGCCGCCGACATCCTCGAGCTCAAGAAGCGCCAGATGCGGGCAGAGGTCCCGGAGCTCGCGGACGTTCGCGTGCCGTTCGGGAAGGGCATCATCCGCCGGTCGGGCACGGACGTGACGCTCGTGGCCTGGGGCCGCGCGGTGTGGACCGCCATGAAAGCGGCGGACGAGCTCGCGAAGGCCGGGATCAGCATGGAGGTCATCGATCTCCGCACGATCGTGCCGCCGGACCTCGACCTCGTGCGCGAGTCGGTCGGCCGGACGGGCCGGCTGCTCGTGGCGTGCGACAACCGCGTGTTCGGCGGCTTCCAGCGGGAGATCCAGGGCACGATCGCCCAGGAGAACCCGGGCCTGCCGACTGCGTCCCTCGGCCAGAAGTACGTGCCGGGCATCGCCCAGTCCGTGATCCTGGAAGATGCCGTGATCCTGACGGCAGACGGGATCGTCGCGGAGGCGAAGGCCATCGTCCAGCGCGACGTGAAGGGCACCGCGTCCAAGGCCTCGTGGTCCTGGATCCCGCCACGTTACTTCGTCAGCTGAGAGGTTCCCATGGGCTACGCCGACACCGTGAGCCGGGTGCTGTCCGGTGACTATACCGACGCTTCGCCCGAAGAGAAAGCGAAGGCCCACCGCGAGCTCGTGGGCGTGTGCTCGGTCGCGGCGGCAGCGATCGCGATCCAGCCCATCCCGTTCCTCGACACCGCGCTCATCGCGCCGATCCAGATCGCGATGGTGCAGGGGATCGGCAAGATCCACGGCCACTCGCTCGATCGCAAGAGCATCCTCGAGATCCTGGCGAGCTTCGGCGCGAGCCTGGTCGCGCAGAACGTGATGATGGCGGCGGCCAAGTTCGTGCCCGGCTTCGGCTGGGTCGTGAGCGCGTCGATGGCGTACGCGCTGACCTGGGCCATCGGCGAGGTCTCGGATCACTACTTCCGCACCGGCCGCGGCGCGTCGCAGGCCGAGCTGAAAGAGATGTTCGACAGGGTATATCGGGCGAAGCGCAAGGAGAAGGAGGAAGCGAACACGGGCAACGAGACGCTCGCGCAGCGCCTCGCGCAGCTCAACGAGGCGCGCAAGCAGGGCCTCGTGAGCGAAGAGGAGTTCGAAAGG
>CAMCWU010000028.1 GCA_945882675.1 Klebsiella pneumoniae
CCCCCCCGAGCCCCGAAAGGCCCACCCGCACCACCGCCGTGTGCAGCCCGACCTCTTCCGAGAGCTGCAGGTTCGGGATGTCGATGATCGACCAGAGATACCCGGTGTACCTGACCTTCCCCTCGTCGTCGAGGGCCTGGAGCACGAACGCCCGGTCGAGCGGCACCACCGCGGCTGGCAGCCCGTCCACGAGCCAGTCGGCCCGGCTCGCGTCGAGCTTCTCGAGCTGCGACTCGGCCGGCACCGCGCTGTCGTAGATCGTGCGAAGCGGGTGGTTCTCCGGATACAGATCGGCTGACAGCACCCAGCTCGGATCGAGCGTCCGCGCGGCCAGGAAGGATTTACGCGCCGGTGACTGCTGACCGGCCGCGAACGCGATGATCGCCATGGTCCGATGCAGCTCGACCACCGTGTGGCTCTCGAGCCGGGTGTCCACGCACGCTATGCCGTTGTTGATCACGACAGATGCGGCGTCGAACGCCTTGATGTCCACGCGGGCATACGCCTCCCACAGGGCCTCGGTGCCCTCCCGGATGAGGTCGAGGCCGGGCTTGGGGCAGTCCTGGGCCGAAGCGAGCGCTGTGAGCAGGGCGACGAGCATTGCGCTCCTCCATGGGGGCTGCCTATCCGGTCCGCCCCATCCGCACGGGGAAATCCGAGGGAGGTCTCGGGGGCGCTACGCCGGGAGCGCGTACTCGAACGTGTACCGGTGGTCGCCGGTGCTGACGTCGATCTGCATGGAGCCCCGGATCCCCGCCAGCTCTCCGGTGCCGGTGTCGGGTACCACGGTAACCGAGAGGCTCGGCGTGCCGCGGTCCATGGTCCCCGAGTGCTGGAGCACGAAGGTCCCCGCGCGCCCGTGGAGGACGGCATCCACCCGCTCGATCGCGACGTATCCCGCCGATCCCGGGGTGGAAGGCCGCGCCGCGATCATCTCCACCGCGCCCGTGCCGACGAGATCGCCCTCGAACGTCTTCGCGATGCTGATCCGGGCCAGCACCACGCCGTCGGCGTCCGAGTGCGGGGCGTGGGGAGTGGACTTCGTGTCGAAGCGGCCGGTCGCGAGCATGGGTTCTCCTGGGGGCTCCTCCTACCGCGAGCGCCGTTTGGGAGCCAGCAGCTCGAGCGCGTCGAACGTGCCCGTGCCGTGCTGCCGCGCCCACCCGACCGTGCCCAGGATCCACAGCGCCACCCACGACCGGAGGGCCACTGGGTCCCACGCGGGGTACCCGAGCCGGAACGCCGCCTCGGCCGCCGGATCTGCGTGCCAGCGCGGCGCCAGCTTCGCGAGATCGGCCAGCGGACCGTCCGGGCCCGCGTGCTCGAAGTCGATGACCACGAAGCTCACCGTCACGCCGCCGCTGTCCTCGCCCACGAGCCAGTTCGCCTCTCGGTAATCGCGGTGGCACCACGAGCGGTCGCCGGGCACGGGCTCGAACCACGAGACCAGCTTGCGGCGGTGCGGCCCCGACAAAGCCGGCGCGGCCAGCGGCCACCAGCGGTCCCACCGCGCCCGCATCGCGTCCGCGAGCGGCACCGGATCGTCCGGCACGCCGTCGAGCGCGTGAAGCCTCGCGAGCCAGCTTCCGGCCGCCTGGTGATCCCGCCCGTCGCCGGGCCGGCCCTCGACGTGCCCGTACACCAGCTCCCGCCGCTCGTCGGACGCCGCGAGCAGGGTCGGCACCGCCCCGACCCGCGCTGCGACATATCGGGCGAAGTGGAGCTCCCGCGAGTACTTCCGCGGGCTCCGGTGCCGCTTGACCCAGGTATCGCCCTCCCGCGATGCGCCGTCGTCCGCCATGGACTACATTCTACGGGACTCGTGGAGCATCCGTGCGCGCTTTCGGAAACACCGGGATCTCCCTGCCTCCCATCGGCCTCGGCGGCATGCCGCTCTCCATCGCGGGCCGCCCCGTGGAGGCCCAGTCGGAGCGCGTCGTCATGGCGGCGCTCGACGCCGGGATGCGCTTGATCGACACGGCGGACGTCTACTGCCTCGACCAGGACGATCTCGGGCACAACGAGAGGTTGATCGCCGAAGCCCTGCGCCAGTGGGGGCGGGAGGAGCAGGTGCTCGTCGCGACCAAGGGCGGCTGCACCCGCCCGGACGGCCGGTGGGGCACGGACGGGCGCCCCGATCACCTGCGCCGCGCGTGCGAAGCCAGCTTGAAGGCGCTCAAGACCGAACGGATCTGGCTGTACCAGCTCCACGCGGTGGACGACTCCGTCCCGTTCGAGGACTCGGTCGCCGAGCTCGCCCGCTTGCGGACGGACGGCAAGATCGAGCACATCGGCCTGTCGAACGTCACGGCCGTCCAGATCCGCCAGGCGTGCGCCATCGCGCCCATCGCGAGCGTGCAGAACCGGCTCGGGCCGCTCGACACGCGCCCGTTCCGCGACGGGGTGATCACCACGTGCGAGGAGCTCGGCATCGCGTTCCTCGCGTACTCGCCGGTGGGCGGCGGCCGCGGCAAGACGCGCGTAGCGGCCGACCCGGTGCTCACCGAGATCGGCGCCCAGGTCGGCGCGAGCCCGTTCCAGGTCGCGCTCGCGTGGCTGGTGCAGCGCTCCCCGGTGATCTTCCCGATCCCGGGCGCGAGCAAGGTCTCGAGCGCCCGCTCGAGCGCCGCCGCGCTCCAGCTCGTGCTCCCCCCGGACGCGATCGCGCGGATGGACGCGGCGTTCGTCGCCAACGCGCGATAGCATGCGACACATGAAGCTCCCCGCCCTCGCGCTCGTGCTGCTCGCCTGCCACAAGGACCCCGCGCCGGCGGCGCCCGCCGGGACCGCGGACGCCGACGCCCTGGAGCCGGAACCCGCTCCGGAGCCCGAGAATCTCTCGAAGGACGAAGAGGCCGCGGTCCACACGCTGTCGCCCCGCGATCCCGAGCCTTCGTGCGCGGACGCCACGTCCCGCCTCTCGGATCCGAGCAAGTCGCTCACCCGGATCGCCGAGCGCGTCACCATGCCGCCGTGGGTCTCGATCCGCGCGTGCGCGTGCCTCGTGGACCTCGCGGCGGAGCCGGCGGCAGAGGCCACGCTCGTCCGCTGGGTCACCTCCGCGGACTTTGCGGGCCTTGGACTCACGGCGATCAACCTGCTCGATCGCATGCCGGAGGCCGTGGCTGCCCGCGTCGCCGCTGCCGCCCTCGACGGCCCCATCGCCGACCGCGCCCGCGCCGAGATCGCCGGGTCGAGCCACGAAGGCGTGAGGGCCCTCGTCCACGAATGAACTTCGTCCAGGTCGAGTTCCCCATCTTCTTCGCCGTGATCCTGGCGCTCTACTGGGGCCTCGGAGACGTGCGGCGCCAGAACCTCCTCCTGCTGGTCGCGAGCGCCGTCTTCTACGGCTGGATCCACCCGTGGTTCGTGATCCTGCTGTATGCGGCGTCCACCGTAGACTTTGCGACGACCAATCTCATGGCGCGCTACCCCGGTAGCCGCCGCGCGCTCCTCGCCGTGAGCGTGGTGACGAACCTCGGGCTGCTCGGGTTCTTCAAGTACTTCGACTTCTTCGCCGAGAACTTCGCGGCCGCCGCCACCGCGCTCGGCCTGCCGCTCCACCCGGCGACGCTCGGCGTGCTCCTGCCCGTCGGCATCTCGTTCTATACGTTTCAGACGCTCGGGTACACGATCGACGTCTACCGCGGCGAGCTGAAGCCTCGAAGCTCGTTCCTCGAGTACATCTTGTATGTCAGCTTCTTCCCGCAGCTCGTCGCCGGGCCCATCGAGCGGGCGGGCCGCCTGCTCCCCCAGCTCGAGAATCCACGGCGTCTCTCGTGGGCTGCGTTCGAGTCGGGTCTGGGGCTCGCGCTGTGGGGCGCGTTCAAGAAGATGGTCATCGCCGACTCGATCTCGCCCTACGTCGACAAGATCTACGTGCTGCAGGATCCGGCCGGTCCGCTGATCTGGGCCGCGACCGCCGGCTTCATGCTCCAGATCTTCGCCGACTTCTCGGGCTACACCGACATCGCCCGCGGCACCGCCCGCATGCTCGGCTTCGAGCTCATGGAGAACTTCCGCGCGCCGTTCCTCGCCACCAGCACGAGCGAGTTCTGGCAGCGCTGGCACATCAGCTTGTCTTCGTGGATCCGTGACTATCTGCTCGGACCGCTGGTGGGTGACGCCGGCGCGAGCCGCGCGCGCTTCGCCGTGATGACGATGGTCACCTTCGTCATCATGGGCTTCTGGCACGGTCCGAGCTGGAACTTCGCGTTGTTCGGCCTCTATCACGGGTTCTGGACGGTGACGCAGGGCCTCCTGGCGCGTCGGTTCGCCGGGATCACGCGGCTCCCGGGCTGGCGCGCGTTCGCGATCGGGTTCCAGCTCGTCGTCGTCGGCCTCGTCGGTACGCTGCTGTTCCGCGAGCACTCGGTCGCGCGGATCGTCCAGCACCTGTCGAAGAGCCCGTTCCGAGCGACACAGGACGAGTGGGTCGCCACTACCGTGGTGCTGTCGATGACGCTGGTCGGCTGGGCGCCCCTGCTGTGGGGCTTCGCGTGGGATCGGGTGGCGGCGCCGCGGCTCGCCCGCTCGGAGTGGGCGTTCCCGCTGCGCACTTCCATGTGGGCGGTCTACGCGCTCGCGATGTGGATCTGCTATCGCGTAACCGCCCAGGACTTCGTCTACTTCCAGTTTTGAGGGGTTGTTTTAGCCAGCCCACGGTGGCCGGGCGCCGGTCCGCGCGCCCCTACGGGCAGGCCGGCAGCGGCCGCTGCGCCCACCGCACGTGCATGCCGGCTTCGTCCGCCAGCGTGTACACCACGTGGAGCCGGTCGTCGCCGGCGTCCACCCGCAGGGACGGCTGCCCCCGGTTCGTGGTCTGGTCGCCGGGCATGGGATCGACATCTTCGACGGTGAAGCTCCCGTCTTCGCAGATCCACCCGATCTGCACGCGCCCGTCGAGCGCCCACGTCGCGATCGGCATCGTCCCGTGCGTCGTGATGTCGGGAGAGTCGGCATCTCCCCCCTGTGCCAGCTCGGTCAGCGTCCACGCCGCGGCCGGCGCGCAGCCGTCCGCGCCATCATCTGCGTCGCACCGTGCATACTGGACCTTCCAGCCGCCCTCCTGCTCAGCCTCCACCCACACCGCATGCACCCGGCTCGCGGCGTCCAGCGCGACCGACGTGTCCTCGCCCTTCCGGAACGCCCCGTCGTCGTAGAAGATCCGGTGGGACGCCGATCCGAGCGCGACCGCCGCGCGGCGCTCGTTGCCCGCCACGGTCGACACATAGCCGGCGATCCGCGTCTGATCGGGGCGGAGCACCACTGTCGCGTGGTCGTCGGCGCCCTCGTCCATCCCGGTCACGGTGACCGCGGCGCCCCAGGTCCCGGCGGCGTCGCGGTGGTTGCACGTGACCTCGTCGGCCACGGGATCGGGGTGTCTCGCCTTGAAGCAGGCGTCCACCTGGCCGTCGCGGATGGCGAGGTCGCCGCGGCCGTGGTCGAGCGTCGGCCAGGTCGTGTCCACGGGCTCGCTCGTCCACGCGCCCGTGGCCTTGTCGACCACCAGCACCTCGAACGCGCGGTCGCTGGGATCGGCGGGGCACGGGATCTTCCACGCGGCGTCGCAGGTCGCCAGCCCACCGACGAACACGCTCGCGCTCCCCGCCTCCGTCACGACCGACGGGTTCGGCGACGAGTCCGTGCGGATGCGCCAGCCGAAATCCGTGATCGTCCGGGAGGCCCCGACGGCCGTCAGGAGCACCGTGCGCGCGTCGTTCGCGTCATACGCGGCGTCGTTCCACACGAGCCAGTTGTGGTCTCCGTACCCCGCGATCCCGACGTCCGCGATGTACCGGCCGTGCGCCCCCGTCGCCGCCGTCTCGTACGTCCAGCCGACAGCCGTGCCGGTGGTCTCGCTGTCCGTCGTGGTGTCGGGAGCATCACCGCGCGCCGCCGAGCTGTCGCCCTTGTCGGGCGAGCACGCCAGGAGCGCCAGGAGCGGGAGCGTGCGCGACATGGGACCCTCGGTGCAGGGCGCATCGTATCCGCGCCGGCCTCCCGTGCGCCATCGACATCGCCGGCGTCGGGGGTGACAGGTGACAGGTGTCTGACGGACGTCCGTCACTGACAGCTGTCACCTGACCTTGGAACGCCGGCTCTTTCGGGCACGGGGAATGCAATACGGGTTCTGCGCGAGCTTCGCGACGGAGGTCCCATGCGCCCTGCCCCTTCCCCTGTGTACGTGAACGGCATCCCGCTCCCCCGCCCACTGGGCTGCCTGGTCCTGGCGCTCGCGTTCACGGGCATGCTGTGCATGATCGCGAGCCCGTTCGTGCTGGTCGCGGCGCTGGTGGCGTTCTTCCGCCTCGACACCGCGCTCGGCACCGACCACGTGGCCCAGGTCGGCGGGCACCACTGGCGTCGGAGCGTCGTGGTCGAGCAGTACGGCGGGGCCGGTCCGCCGCCGATCGGGCGGCTGCCGCGCCACCGGCACACGTCGAGCCACCACTCGAGCCACCAGTCGTCGCCGTGGAAGCGCGTGGACACGCTCGTGCTGGAAGGCGACGATCTTCAGCCCGTCTGGCCCGTCGCCCCGGACGACCAGTGCAGCACTACGGGGTGCCGCCGGCCCGGCCTGAAGTCGGAGACGTACACGGTCGTCGGAAAGCGCGCGGACGGCGCCGCGTTCGCGTGCGACGTGCCGCTGGAAGCGTGGCCGCTCTACCACTCGGGAGAGCGTGTGACGGTCGCGGTCAGCGGAATCCTCGGGTGGCAGACGTGCGGACCGCCCCCGCCGTGAGTATCCTCCCGAACGGGAGGGTCCATGCAGTGTCCCCGGTGTGGCGCAGAGATCCGGAGCGGCCGCTTCCGCGGGGTCGAGGTGAGCCGGTGTGCGGCGTGTTGCGGCGTCCTCGTCGAGCTGAGGTACAACGTCCCCTTCCTCGATCGGCTCGTGGACGAGCTCGCGACGGAGGTGGACCTCGAGACCCCGATCGACCCCATCCCCGGGCCGCACGGCGTCGCCACCTGCCCCCGGTGCGCGCGCGGCATGGAGCGCTTCGGCTACCTGGGGACGAACACCGTCATGCTCGATCGGTGCTCGCCGTGCCTGTTGATCTGGCACGACGGCGAGGAGCTCGGCACCACCGCCGCGCTCCACGCGCGCACCACCCGTCGCCAGGACGCCCGGATGCGGGAGCACTGGAAGCGCGTCGCGCAGCTGAATGACCGGGCGCACCTGGTCCTGCTCGCGCAGTCGACGGTCGCCAACCGCATCACGTTCTAGCGTTCGGCATGTCGCGGACGGACGGCCAGGGTTAGACGCCGCGGGGGGGGACGCATGGAAGAGCTGCGCGCGCGGATCGAGCGGTCCTGGGCCGGCGGGGACCTCGACGGCGACGCCGTGGAGGACGTGCTCGCCCGCCTCGACCGGGGGGACCTCCGCGTCGCCGAGAAGGTGGGATCCGAGTGGGTCGTCAACGAGTGGGTCAAGCTCGCGATCCTGCTGTACTTCCGGAAGATGCCGATGGTGCAGGGGTCGTGGGGCGACTACCAGTACCACGACAAGATCCCGCTCAAGACCGACCTCTCGGGCATCCGCGTCGTGCCCCCGGGGACCGCGCGGTACGGCAGCCACCTCGAGCGTGGGTGCGTGCTCATGCCCGGGTACGTCAACATCGGCGCGCGCGTCGGCGCCGGCACCATGGTCGACACCTGGGCCACCGTCGGGTCGTGCGCCCAGATCGGGGCGGGCGTCCACCTCTCCGGCGGGGTCGGCATCGGCGGCGTGCTCGAGCCGCCCGCGGCGCGCCCCGTGATCGTGGAGGACGGCGCGTTCGTCGGCAGCCGCGCCATCGTGGTGGAGGGCGTGGTCGTCGGCGCGGAAGCCGTCATCGGCGCGGGGGTCACGCTCACCGCCAGCACGCCGATCATCGACGTCACCGGCCCGGAAGAGGTGCAGCATCGCGGCTGGGTTCCGCCGCGCTCGGTGGTCGTCCCCGGCATGCGCCCCAAGCGCTTCCCGGCTGGCGAGTACCTGCTCCCGTGCGCCCTGATCATCGGCCAGCGCTCCGAGAGCACCGACCGCAAGACGTCCTTGAACGCCGTGCTCCGCGAGTTCTCCCTCGCGGTCTGAGTGGGACCCCCGGGGCGGCCTCCGGCTCGACGGCCCGCTGCCGGCGACCGTGGCGTTCCTCGCGGGCATGGGGGGCGTGCACCTCGCCGCCGGGCTCCGCTGGATCTCGGAGGGTCGCGGCGGCTTCCTCGCCGCCTTCGTCCTCTCGCGCCCGCCCCGCCTGCGCATGGCGGCGGGAGGTGGCTGGGGCCCGTTCATCGACGGCGGCGCGACGTGGCGGATCTGGACCAGCGTCCTCGTCCACGTCGACGCGCTGCACCTCGGCATGAACGCCGTGGCGATCGCGGTCCTCGGGCGGATGCTCGAGCCCCTGTTCGGCGCGTGGCGGTTCGCGGCGATCGCGTGGGCGGGCGGCGTGGCGGGTGCGCTCGCGTCGCACGGCGTCGGCAACCTCCAGTCGGATGGCGCGTCCGGGGCCGGCTTCGCGCTGATGGGCGCGGGGCTCGTCACGGGGCTGCGTCACCGCCGCGCGCTCCCCGCGGAGGACGCCCGGTTCCTGGGCCCCGTCCTGGGCGCGTTCATCGCGCTGAACCTGGCGCTGTCGGTGGTGCTGCCGTTCATCGATCTGACGGCCCACGCCGGCGGGCTCGCGGCCGGCGTGCTCCTCGGGATCTGGCCGGGGACGCGCCGAACGGCCGCCCTCGACGCCGCCGACCGCGCCTGGGTCCTGTTGTCGGTCGCCATCTGCGGCTGGGGCTGGTGGCGGGTGTTCGGCCCCCGCTGACAAAGTGCACACGTGTGCACTTTGCGGAACACGGCGTATCAGCGTGGTCGGAAGGTCCCGTCGTCCGCGATCACCGGAGCGGTCTGCGGGAAGTCGACCGCGTCGAGCTCGCGGATCAGCGTGATCGCCCGGTTCGTGGCGTCCACCACGGGGATCCCCTCGCCGTCTTGGTGAACCGGGAGGATCTTCCCCGAAACCAGCTTGCCGGTCGCGTCCAGCGTCGCCTCCAGCACCAGGCTCGTCGCGAGGTCCCCCGACAGGTTGAACCGACCGTACGTCGAGAAGTTACCGAGCGAGTACGCCACGAGCCGCCCGTCCACGATCTCCATCCCGCGCGGCACGTGCGGCCCGTGCCCGAGCACCAGATCCGCTCCCGCCGCGATCACCGTCCGCGCGAACGCCCGCAGATCTCCTCGATCCTCGCCCAGGAAGATCTCGTGCCCGGCCTTCACGTGGGTCGCACTCCGGCCCTCCCCGCCGCCGTGGAAGCTCACGATCACGATGTCGTGCGTCGCCGCCAGCGCCGCCACCAGCGACTTCGCGGATTCGAGGTCGTTCACATAGTGGCTGTTCGGGTTGGTGTGAAAGCCGATCATGCCGATCCGCAGACCGTTCTTCTCGATCGTCGCCGTCGTGCCCGGCCGCCCGGAGTACGCGATCCCGAGCTTCTTCAGCGTCTCCTCGGTCTGCAGCCGACAGCGCTGCCCGAAGTCCTCCGCGTGGTTGTTCGCCGTGGACGCGAGGTCGAAGCCGGCGTCCGTCAGCCACTTCCCGTATGCGGTCGGCGTGCGGAACGCATAGCAGTTCCCGCCCTCGCCGCACTTGGTGGTGGTACCACCGTCGCACAGCGGCCCCTCGAGGTTCCCGAACGTCAGGTCCGCGTCGAGCAGCCACGGCTTCACGCCCGCGAAGGCCGACGCGCCGGCGTCCGGCGGCAGGTACCCGGCCGGGAAGTCCGTCCCCATCATGATGTCGCCGACAGCGCGGATCCGCAGCGTCCCACCGGTCGCGGCGGGCCGCGCCGCCTGCTGCGCCAGGATCGCTTTCGCCGCCTTCAAGGCCTGCGCCTGGCCGACGGCGTGGGGCATGAACTTCTGCAGGTCCGGGTACGCCGGGTCGATCGCCTCCACCTTGCGCCACGCGTCCGCGACCGCCTGCCAGTCGTTCCGGCCCCAGTGCACCCAGCCGAGCTCCCAAGCGCACGCCGCAGCGGCCGGATCTGCCACGAGGCACGCTTCGAGCAACGCCCGCGCCCGGTCGGGCTCCTTCGCCGCGATGGCCGCCTTCGCATCCGCCACGTAGTCCGGGCCAGCCCACGCAAGTGCCGCGATCATCCAGGCGATCATCCGTATCTCCTTTTCCCGCCGGCCGTATAACACCCGAGGTGGGCGCGGGTTATCAGGGCGGGTCGTTCCAGAGAGGGCCAGCATGGACAGCATCGCGCGGCAGATCGTCCCGATCCGCATCGAAGACGAGCTTCGCAGCTCCTACATGGACTACTCCATGTCGGTCATCATCGGGCGCGCGCTGCCCGACGTGCGGGACGGCCTCAAGCCCGTCCACCGCCGCGTGCTGTACGCCATGCACAGCGAAGGCCTGTCTTCCAGTCGCAAGCACAGCAAGTGCGCGGGCGTCGTGGGAGAGGTCCTCAAGAAGTACCATCCGCACGGCGATCAGTCGGTGTACGACGCGCTCGTCCGCATGGCCCAGAGCTGGAACCTCCGGTACATGCTGGTGGACGGCCAGGGCAACTTCGGCTCGATCGACGGGGATCCTGCCGCAGCGTACCGGTACACCGAGTGCCGGATGACGAAGCTGGCAGAGGAGCTCCTCACCGACATCGACAAGGAGACCGTCGGCTTCATCGACAACTTCGACGGCACCACCCAGGAGCCGGAGGTCCTGCCGTCGGCCTTCCCGAACCTGCTGGTCAACGGCGCGGACGGCATCGCGGTCGGCATGGCCACCAAGATCCCCCCGCACAACCTGCGTGAAGTCATCGACGCCTGCGTCGCGCTCATCGCCGAGCCGGACCTCGACGTCGACCAGCTCATGGAGATCATCCCGGCGCCGGACTTCCCGACGTACGGCACGATCTACGGGCGCAAGGGCGTGCGGGACGCGTACACGACCGGGCGCGGCAAGATTGTCGTCCGCGGCACCACGCACTTCGAGGAGATTGACGGTCGCAACGCCATCATCGTCGACGAGATCCCGTACCAGGTCAACAAGGCCCGGCTCGTCGAGCAGATCGCCGACCTCGTCCGCGAGAAGAAGCTGGACGGCGTCCACGCGCTCCGCGACGAGTCGGATCGCGCCGGCATGCGCGTCGTCGTCGAGCTCAAGCACGACGCCTTCCCGGAGGTCGTCCTCAACCACCTCTACAAGCATTCGGCGCTTCAGAGCACGTTCGGCGTCATCCTCCTGGCGATTGTCAACCAGAAGCCGGTGGTCCTCACGCTCAAGGAGATGCTGACGTTGTACCTCGCGCATCGGCGTGAGGTCGTGCTGCGTCGCACCCACTACGAGCTCCGCAAGGCCCGCGAGCGCGCGCACATCCTCGAGGGCTACAAGATCGCGCTGGACCACCTGGACGAAGTCATCCGCCTCATCCGCGCCAGCGCCGGCGTGGGGGAGGCGCGGGCCGGCCTCATCGAGCGGTTCGGCCTGTCGGAGATCCAGGCGAACGCCATCCTCGAGCTCCGCCTGCAGCGCCTCACCGGCATGGAGCGGGCGAAGATCCAGGAAGAATACGACGAGATCATGAAGACCATCGCGGGCCTCGTCGAGCTGCTGGCGTCCGAGCAGCTCCTCATGGGCGTGGTCAAGGCCGAGCTCCTGGCCGTCCGCGACCGCTACGGCGACGACCGCCGCACGCGCATCGTGGAAGCCCGCTCCGAGCTGACGATGCACGATCTCGTCGCGGAAGAGGACCAGGTCGTCACGCTCACCCAGCGCGGCTACATCAAGCGCTGCTCGCCCGACGAATGGCGCATGCAGAAGCGCGGCGGCGCCGGCAAGCAGGGCATGACCACGCGGGAAGAGGACTTCGTAACCTCACTCTTCATCGCCAACACGCACAGCACCCTGCTGGTGTTCACGAGCAGCGGCAAGGTGTACCCTCTCGCGGTGTACGAAGTCCCGGAGGCCGGCCGTTCGGCCCGGGGAAGGCCGATCGTGAACCTGGTGCCCGTCGCGGACGACGAGCGGGTCGCCGCCGTCGTGAGCATCACGGACGACGAGCCCGCCGCCACCGCGCTGCTGTTCGTCAGCCGCCAGGGCCTCGTCAAGCAGACGCCGCTCACGGCCTTCCGGAACCTGCGTACGGGCGGCATGATCGCGTGCGATGTGGCGGAAGGTGACGGCCTCGTCCTCGTCCGCAAGGTGGAGGGCAAGGACCACCACCTGTTCCTGTTCGCGCGCGCGGGCCGCTGCATCCGCTACGTCTGGGGAGAGGTGAAGGAGGTCGGCCGGTCCGCCCGCGGCACCCGCGGCATCGAGATCGACGGGGACGACGCCGTGGTCGACGCCGTGGTCGTGCCGTCCTGGCTCCCCGTGCCCTCGGAAGAGGACGAGCTGGAAGAGCCGGTGATCGAAGAGCTCCCGACGTCGGAGAACACCGAGATCTACGCCGTCACCCCGGACGAAGAAGAGGACGACGGCGCCCCGCTGCTCCTCACCATCACGGAGCGCGGCTTCGGCAAGCGCACGCGCCTCGAAGAGTACCGTGTCCAGCAGCGATATGGGAAGGGTGTGCTCTCGTTCAAGGTCACGACCAAGACCGGCCGCGTCGTCGGCGCGCTCCTCGTCACGCCCGAGCAACAGATCATGCTCGTCACGAACTCGGGCCGGGTCATCCGGATCAAGGCGGGAGACGTCCGGAAGGTCGGCCGCGTCACGCAGGGGGTGCGCCTCATGCGCCTCGAGCCCGACGAGAAGATCGTCGACATGGCGGCCCTCGACGACACTGAGCCGCCGGTCGTGGTCGCCAGGCCCACGTCGGACGACCCGTTCGCGGGGATCGACGAGCCGGATCTCGAGCCCGGGGACGACGACGACGGCGACGGCGAGAACGGCTCCGGCGAAGAGTAGCGCGTCCGCCGGCAAGCCGGCGGTCGGTCTCTCTCGGGGTCCCTTCGGTCGCCGGCGGATCTCCGTTGTCATCGGTGCTCACCGCGTCGCCGGCCGGCGCTCCGCGCCGCCCCTCGGTCCCCCTCGCGCGGGACGCGTGGCTTTCATCCCCCCTCCCCCGTCACGGGGGAGGGCTGGGGTGGGGGTCGTTGGCGAGGATTAACCTATGTATTAGCCGCTCACGGCGACCCGGTGGCGCTCCCGCCACCCCCCTCCCCGACCCTCCCCCACAAGGGGGGAGGGGGGAAAGGCAGGAAGTCAGCCGCACATGCGGAACCTTGCTTGCCGAGGCCCCGACACCGACTGGAAGGGACCACACCCCTCGGCGAAGCGACGGTCGTCGCGCTCGCCCGCGCGAGGCGGACCGAGGGGCGCCGCCGGTGAGGCGGCGGTCGCCGACCGGCCGGCCACGCGCCGCCCCAGCCTGGACTGCGGGACCGGGAGGCGACGGAGGGCCTCCGGCCCGACCCCCGAGGGAGGCCGACGGCCGCAGGCCGGCGCGCCCCCGCTACGCTCCCCCCACGGGTCCGTCAGATGCGCTCGCGCCGCCGGATCGCCGCCAACGCCAGCACCGCCACCCACCCAGCGGCCCGCCGCCGGCCTCCACGCACACCGACTGCGCCGCAGACCGCGCCCCCGACGCCGAGATCCCGATGACGTCGAAGCAGCCCGGGACCGCCGTGCCGTCGTCCTCCTGCCACTGCGCGTACGTGAGCGTGTGCGTGCCCGGGCCGAACGCGTCGGTGAGCGGCGCCATCTCGACGCCCTTCCCGCGCCGCAGCTCCCCGCGCAGCTCGACCCGCGCCCACGGATCTCCGGCGTCCGAGCCGACCGTGAACGTCACGTCCCGCGTGCGCTTGCAGCACCCCGACGGGTAGTCCCCCTTCTCGCCCCAGTTCCCCAGGGCCGGGTCGCCCACGATCACCGGCTCCTGCACGGGATCCGCGACCGCTTCACCCACCGTGAAGGTGAGCGTCGTGGCCGGATCTTCCTCGTAGTAGCCCAGGACGGTGAGCTCCACCGTGGACCCGGCGGGCCAGGCGCCGTCCGGCGCGAGGAAGCCGGGCGTGCGCGAGCGTGGCGAGGAGCAGCAGCATCCGCGCCCGACCTACGCCAGCTTCTCCCGCGCATCCGCGATCCGCGCGAGCGACTCCTCCTTCCCGAGGTACGCCAGCACGTCGTAGATCGGCGGCGAAACCGCCGTCCCGGTGATCGCCACCCGGAGCGGCTGCGCGAACCGGCCCATCCCCTGGGGCGTGCCGTCCGTCAGCGGCGCGATCGCGGCCTCGAGCCCCGCCGCCGTCCACTCCGCACCCTCGAACGCCGTGTGCGCGGCAGCCAGCCGCTCGATGCCCCCGTCCGCGAGGTGCTTCTTCACGGCCCTCTCGTCGTACGAAGACGGACGGTGGAACAGGAACGCGGCCATGTCGTCCATCTTCGCGAAGGTCGCCGCCCGCTCGCGCCACAGCGCGAAGATCGGCTCGCGGCTCGCGCGCGACATCCCCTGCATCGGCGAGCCCGGCCGCACCGCCAGGTATTGGTCGTGCAGATCGAGCAGCCGCTCCAGCGGGAGCCGCTTCATGTACTCGCCGTTCATCCACTCGAGCTTCGCCGGGTCGAACTTCGCGGCGGTCTTGTTGATGCGGTCGATGTCGAAGCTCTCCACCATCTCGTCGAGGCTGTACAGCTCCCGGTCGTTCCCGGGGTTCCAGCCCAGCAACAGCAGGTAGTTCAGCAGCGCCTCCGGCAGGTAGCCGCCGCGCCGGAAGTCCGCGACCTCGATCATCGGGAGCTCGAGGCCGAGCGCGCGCGCCAGCGCCTCCGCCGACGGCACGGCGTCGCTCTTCTTGTCCAGGAACGCCGTCATCTCCGTGAGCGACAGCCCGGCCCGGTCCGCCAGGTCCGCCACGGCGGTCCCGCCCTTCACGGCCGTCCTGGCGGCTTCGCGCGCGACCTTCGCCTTGTCGCGCTTGCTCATCTTCGTGCCGCTCGGGTTGCTGATGAGCGGAAGATGCGCGCACTCCGCCCGCGTCCAGCCGAAGGCCCGGCAGATCCCCTCGTGCTTGTGGGTGTTCATCAGGTGCTCCTGTCCGCGGAGCACGAGCTCCACCTCCATGAGCTCGTCGTCCACCACCACGGCGAAGTGGTAGGTCGGGAAGCCGTCCGCCTTGCGGAGCACGAGGTCGTCGAGCTGCTCGCCCGGGACCGTCACCTCTCCGAGCACGCGGTCGGCCACGGTGATCGGGTACCGCGGCGCGATCAGGCGCACCACCGGCTTGCGACCCTCTGCCTCGAACCTCGCCATATCCTCGGCCGTATACGTCCGGCGGCGGTACAGGAAGGTCTCCTTGGCGGCCTCCGCGGCCTTGCGCTCGGCGGTCAGCTCGTCGCCGGTCTCGTACGCGTGGTAGGCCTTCCCGGCGTCCAGCAGCTCGCCGATGTACCGGTCGTACGTCGCCAGTCGCTGGCTCTGGAAGTACGGGCCGTCGTCCCCGCCGACCTCCGGGCCCTCGTCCCAGTCGAGGCCGACCCACTTCATGTCGCGCAGGATCCCGTTCGCGGCCTCCTCCGTAGAGCGCGCCTGGTCCGTGTCCTCGATCCGCAGGAGGAAGCGGCCGCCGGTCTTGCGCGCCCACAGCAAGCAGTAGAGGGCCGTTCGAACGCCGCCGATGTGCAGCGAGCCGGTGGGGGACGGGGCGAAGCGGGTGCGGGTCAAGGGAGCTCCAGATCCCTGACGACTAACCCGGCGGCGCTGGCGGAGCCGGCTCCCGCGGGGGCGGAGTGGGGGTGCCGATCACGGCCTCCGTCGAGAAGCGGTACAGGTCGGCGTCGTCCACGTTGATCCAGACGTAACCGTCCTTCTCGACGGGCTTCCCCTCGACCTCGTGGTGCTCCGGCTTCGGGTACGCGGAGATCTCGAACCCGACGTCGTTCCAGCCGACGATCAGGCCCGTGTTCGTCCACTTCCCCTTCGTGTACTGCACCTTGCCGTCCGCCGTGAGCACGAGGCGGATCGTGTCGTCCCGGCTCTTCCAGGTGCCGACGTACGCCGCGTCCGGGGGCGGCACGGGCGCCGGCTCGTCCGCCGGACAGCCCGCGAGGGCGAGCGCCGCGATCCAGATCCACCGCATCGGACCTCCTGTCGATCCCCGCATATCCCGATCGGGACGCCCGCCACGCCGATGTCACTCGACGATCGCGCGGAGGCCGTGTATCCTGTTCGTGGGGGTGCTCACGTGCACAAGTCCATCTTCCTCGCCGCTCCACTGCTCGTCGCCGGCTGCAGCGAGACCAACCTCCGCGGCGGAGAGCCGCCGGAGCAGGTGGTCTTCAACCCGTACCAGCCCCCGCCCGTCAGCACGACGGACAGCTTCGAGCAGATCCAGAAGCCCATGGTCGACATCCTGTGGATCGTCGACAACTCCTGCTCCATGGGGGACGAGCAGGAGGAGCTGGCGGAGAACTTTCCGCTGTTCATGGACTACTTCCTTGGCTCGAACCTGGACTATCACATCGGCGTCGTCTCGACCGACATGGTGGACAAGAACGAGAGCGGCAAGCTCATCCCGGGCCCGGGCGGGATCCGCTGGATCGACCCGCTCACGCCCGAGCCGGTCGCGGCGTTCGAGTACATGGCGGTGCTCGGCAACGGCGGCCACTTCCCGGAGCGCGGGATCGAAGCCACCTATGCGGCGCTCGAGCTGCAGACCGAGTTCAACGACGGGTTCATCCGCCCGAACTCCGCGATCAACATCATCGTGGTGTCGGACGAGTCGGACTTCTCGCACGACGACGTGATCACGATCGGCGAGTTCAAGGGCTACCTCAACGGCCTGCGCGCGGACCCGGAGGGCGTGAGCTTCCACGCGATCGTTACACCGCCGCCGCCGGAGTCGGGCTGCCAGGGCACCGCGACGCCCGGCACCCGCTACGTGGAGGTCGTCGACTCCGTCGGTGGCGTGTACTGGTCGCTGTGCGATCTCCCGTGGATCGGCGCGCTGGAGCAGATCGGCCTCGAGACCGCCGGCCTCAAGCGCGAGTACTTCCTGGCGCAGCGCCCGGTGGACGGCACGATCCAGGTCAGCCTGGTCGAGAACGGCGCCACGCGGCTGTTCAAGGAGTACGATCCGGCCACCGCCATCGGCGACTGGACCTACTCGGACCCGCGGAACTCGGTCACCTTCGTCGAGTTCGTGCCGAACCCGGGCTCGGTCGTGAACATCGACTACGACGTCCTCGCGAGCTCCGAGAAGCAGTGACGTCGGGCGGCGCCCCGGGCTAGCAGTTCGCGTAGCCCAGCGCCCAGAACAGGACGATGAAGATGAAGACGCTGGAGAAGCACCCGCCGCCGAGCTTCCACGCACCGAGACCAGCCAGCAGCGCACGACCCGGACCTTCCACGTGACCTCCTCCTCCGCACGGCGGAGACTGACCCGGTAGTTGCAGGGACCGGGCCAGCTTCATCCGGCCATTGCAGGCGTCGGAGCGTACGAGCAGGCCGAGGATCGCGGTAGCCAGCGTCCGCGGACGTCCACGTGTAAGCGCGGGTCGGGGAGCGACGTTCGCTCGTCGGTTGCAGCAGCCGGGCAACCCGGCCATGATGGGCCGACCGGAGGGTGGATGTCGCGCTGGCTCGTGCTCGGGGTGGGCGTCCTCGCCGTGGCGTGCGCGAAGAGCGGGGCGCCCATGTCCGCGCCGTCCCCGCCCCCGCCGGCCGAGCCGTACTACGCGTACGAGGAGGACGCGAGGGCCTACGATGACGCGCCGGCCCCCGTGGCCGCGGCCCCGGCGTCCATGGACGGGGAGAGCATGTCGTCGAGGAGCGCAAAGTCCTCTCCGAAGCCGTCGAAGTCGGCGCCATCCGACCCCGCGCCGGAGATGGCGAGCACCCCGGTCTCGCCCGAGGCCCCGCCGCCGCCCGACGGCGAGCCCGCGCAGGCCGAGCCCGCGAAGAAGTCAGAGCGGATGGTGCATTACACGGGCTGGACGCGCCTGCGCGTCACGAAGATCCAGGAGACGCTCGACGCCGTGGCGGCCCTCGCGGTCGCGCGCGGCGGGCGCGTGGAGCGGCTGGGCGCCACGAGCATCACGGTGCGCGTGCCAGTGGACACGTTCGACGCGAGCTGGAAGGAGGCGCTGGCGCTCGGGGACGTCCTCGAGAAGTCGGTAGGCGCGGAGGATGTGACGGACGCGTTCCTCGCCGTCGATCTGCGGGTCAAGACGCTGCGGATCACGCTCGATCGCCTGGTGATCCTCCTCGCGAAGGCCGAGACCGAGGAGGAGAAGCTGATCCTCCTCCGCGAGATCCAACGGGTGACGGAGGAGCTCGACCGGTTCGAGAGCCAGCTCCGCACGCTTCGCGGGCTCGCGGACTTCTCCACGATCACGGTGGAGCTCGTGCCGCGGGAGGCCGTGGGCGCCGGGAACGAGGGCCCCGACGTCGACGGGTTCGGCTGGATCCGGGCGCTCTCGCCGTTCCGGCGGGACGTGGGCGCGGACGCCCGCCGCGTGGCGCTGGACGTGCCGGAGGGGATGGTGGCGTTGAGCCCGCGCGGCCGGTTCATCGCCGAGAGCCCCGAGGGCGCGTCGCTGTGGACGGGCCGCATCGTTAACGATCCGCGGGCAGATGCGACCTTCTGGGTGGAGGCCATCGCGGACCGCCTGCAGGGCGAGTTCGCGGCTGCCGAGCCGCTCGCAGTGGGCGACTGGGCGTGCCTCCGGCTGGTGGACGGATCGGACGATCCGTACTCGTGGGAGGTGTGCGTGCGCGGTGGTGAATCCGACCGGTGGATCGAGCTGGCCCAGGCGTACTACCCGGATGATGCCACGTACGCGCGGTACGGCGCGGGCGTGCGGGCGGCGCTGGCAGCTGGCGCCGACGGCGTCGCGGCGGCCGGGCGATGAGGGGCGCCGCCATACCCCCTCTCCCCTCGCGGGTGACGGGGGCCGCCGCCATACCCCCTCTCCCCTCGCGGGAGAGGGCTGGGGTGAGGGGGGCTTTCGCTGTCCCTGCGCGAGCCATTTGCTCCGTCGCCTGGCTGCTGCTGGCGCTCGTCGGGTGCGCGAAGCACGAGACGCGGCCGATGTACCCCGAATCGTACGATGGCGACTTGCGGGAGGTCGAGACGACGTCCACCTCGCGCGCGCAGGTGCTCACCAAGGACCACCTGCAGAATGTGCCGACGGGCCGGTCGTACCAGTCGGCCGTGCAGATGGCGAACGGCGTGCAGGGCGGGGCAAACGCCAACATGGCGGGCGCATCCACGGCCGAGAACGAGTACACCGTCGACGCCCCGCCCATGGCCGAGTCGCGGATGGTCCACTACTCCGGCTGGCTGCGCCTCGGCGTCACCAAGGTGCGCGACGAGCTCGACCGCCTCGCCAAGCTCGCAGACGAGCGCGGCGGCCGGGTGGAGGCGCTGGGCGGCACCACCATCGTGCTGCGGATCCCGGTGGACCGTTACCGCGAAGTGTGGGCGGAGATCCGTCAGGATGGTGACGTCCTGGCCGAGAACCAGACGGCTGCGGACGTCACCGAGCAGTTCAGCGCGGTCGACCTGCGCGTGAAGACCGCGACGGTCACGCGCGACCGGCTCGTGGCGCTCCTCGCGCAGGCGGAGTCCGAGCAGGACAAGGTGACGCTGCTGCGCGAGCTGCTGCGCGTGACAGAGGAGCTCGACGGCCTGCAGTCCCAGCTCCGCGCGCTGCGGGGCCTCGCGGACTACTCGCGGATCGTGGTGGAGGTCGCGCAGAAGGGCGCGCTCGCCGCGGCGGGCGGCCCCGAGATCGACGGCTTCGGGTGGATCCAGGAGCTCTCGCCGTTCCGGCCGCTCTGGTGGGACGTGCGCCGCGTCGAGCTCGACGTGCCGACCGGCATGGTGGCGCTCCAGCCGCGCGGCCCGTTCGTCGCGGAGAGCCCGGAGGGTGCGCGCCTCTCGACCACCCGGATCGCGAACGATCCGTGGGCGGAGCCGGGTTTCTGGATCGCGGCGGTGACGGAGCGCCTGGCCCCGGACTTCGCGTCGGCCGAGCGGTCCACCGTGGGCGACTGGGCGTGCGTGCGGCTGGTGGACGGCTCCGACGACCCGTACACCTGGGAGATCTGCGCCCGCGGCGGGGAAGCCGAGCGCACGTTCGACCTCGCGCAGGCGTACTATCCGGACGAAGCCACCCTCGCGCGATACGGCGCGGGCGTGCGCGAAGCGTTGCAGGGCGGCGCCGACGCCGTGGCCGAGGGGGGTGGATGAGAGCCTTTGTCCTGGGGATCGCGCTGGCTGGCTGCGCGAAGCACGACTACCCGTCGGGCGGCGAGGATGCCGAGTACCGGCAGAGCGGCAACCCGTTCGGCGCGGAGGGCCGCGGATCCAAGGACGACGGTGACTACGGCGGCTACCCCTCGGCGCCACCGCCACCGCCCCCGCCCCCGCCCCCGATGGTCGCGGTGGACCAGATGGAGCAGGCGCCGCCCCGGTCCGAGCCCGCCGTGAACGAGCGCGCCCCGGAAGTCCGGATGGTCCATTACTCCGGCTGGATGACCCTGCGCGTCACCCAGGTCAAGGAGGAGCTCGACCGCCTGTCCCAGCTCGCCAAAGACACCGGTGGCCGCGTCGAATCGCTGTCGACGTCGGCCATCGTCCTGCGGATCCCGGTGGCGAAGTACCGCGAGACCTGGGAGGCCATCCAGGCGCACGGGGACGTGCTCGAGAAGGCCGAGAACGCCGAGGACGTCACGGAGTCGTTCACGGCCGTCGATCTGCGGGTCAAGACCGCCACGATCACGCGGGACCGCCTGGTGGCGCTCCTCGCCCGCGCGGAGTCCGAGGACGACAAGATCCTCCTGCTCCAGCAGATCCAGCGGGTGACCGAAGAGCTCGACGCGCTCGAGTCCCAGCTCCGGACGCTGCGGGGCCTCGCGGACTACAGCCGCATCACGGTCCAGGTCGTCCCGAAGGGCGCTTTCGTCGCGGGCGGGGCCGTGGGGCCGGACGTCGCCGGGTTCCAGTGGATCCGCGAGCTCTCCCCGTTCCAGCGGTACATC
>CAMCWU010000029.1 GCA_945882675.1 Klebsiella pneumoniae
GGTCAAGACGGTGCTCGCGGGCATCACCCAGCGCCCGGTCGACCCCGACAAGGACTGGGAGCAGGTCCAGGCGCTCGCTGCCACGTTCACGGCTGCAAACCTGGATATGCGCGAGCTCGTCCGCGGCATCGTGACGAGCGACTCGTACAAGGCGGCGTCCTACTCGGACGGCACCGGCGAGCGCGTCCCGGTCGTCAAGACGCTCTCTCCCCGCCAGCTCTCCTCGTACGTCGAGGAGGAGACGGGCTACGTCTTCACCTTCGACGGCGCGGACGCCCTGAAGTACCCGGAGCTCGGGCTGGTGGTGCTGGACGGCGGGATCGACGGCGAGTACGTCGTCGAGCGGTCGTTCGAGCCGAGCGTGTCCTCGCTCTTCGTGCAGGAGCGGCTCGCCCAGGCGGCGGGCTACCGCGTCGCGACGGCGGACCTCAACCGGGTCGCCGGCACCGAAGCGATCCTGCTCAAGCACGTGGAGATCACGAGCACGCCGGATGCGGACCGCGCGGCGTTCGAAGCGCAGATCCGCTACCTGCACGAGGAGCTCGTGGGCGTTCCGCTGCCGGCGGGCGCTCCGGAGGTGCAGGAGCTGCTCGACCTGTGGAAGCAGGCGTTCAGCGTCACCTCTTCGCCGACGAGCTCGTGGGCCGCGGTCATCGCCGCGGTCCTGCGCGACCCGTCCGTCCTCTTCTACTAGACCGCGGGGAGACACCATGTTCGAGCGTACTTCTCGCGATTCCCGGGCCGCCAGCGTCGTCGGCGACCTGCTCAAGCCGAAGCTCGTCACGTCTCGCCGCGGGCTCATCCGCGCGGCTGCACAGTGCGCCGCGATCGGCGTGGCCGGCAGCGTGGCGGGCGCCGAGCGCCAGGCCCTCGCCGCGTCGACCGACCGGAAGTTCCTGTACTTCTTCGCGCGCGGCGGCTGGGACGCCACCCCGCTCGACCCCAAGTTCGCGGGCGACGGCTTCTCCGCCGTCGGCGGCACGGACATGGACGCCGGCACCGTCCTCGGCCAGCAGGGCAACCTGAGCTGGTCGTCCGGCCCCGACCGCCTGGCGATGGACGCGTACTTCGCGGCGTGGGGTCACCGGTCCGCCATCATCCGTGGCGTGAACGTGCACTCCGTCGCGCACGACACCGGCGAGTACTGGGCGCTCACGGGCGGCGGGATCAACACTCGGCCGGACTGGCCGACCATCCTCGCGGCCGGCGGCGCGACCGACTACCCCATGCCGCACCTCGTGTTCTCGGGGCCGAACTACCCGGGCCGGCTCGGCTCGGCGGTGGTCCGCGGCGGCGGCGGTAGCCTGCTCGACCTCATCGACGGCTCGATCATGGGGTACTCGGACCAGAACGCGCCGGCGTTCGAGCTCTCGGTGGACGCAATGATCGACGCCCACGTCCGCACCCGGGCGGTACGCTACGGCGTCGGGCGCACCGGCCTCGCGAAGATCCGGACGGACGCCTTCTCCGACTCGCTCGACCGCTCGACCGAGCTCGAGGGCCGGCAGTTCGAAGCCGGCCTCGCGGGCGCGGCCGCCGGCACGCTCGACCAGGCCCTCATGGCGCTCGAGGTCATGCGGCTCGGCCTCACCCGCTGCGCGATGATCGAGATCCCGGGTGGGTGGGACACGCACGGCGGCAACGGGGCGGTCGGCGGCCAGCTCGACGACTTCTTCAGTGTCCTCGACGAGTTGCAGTCGCACATGGCGCGCACGCCCGGGCTCTCGAGCGAGTGGCTGGCGGACGAGGTCGTGATCGCCGCGGGCTCCGAGCTGGGGCGGACGCCGAAGTTCAACGGCGCGATGGGCCGGGACCACTGGACCTACACGTCCATGTTCCTCGCCGGCGCGGGCATCCAGGGCGACACGGTCGCGGGCGCGACGGACGAGAGCCTGCTCGGCGTGCCGATCGACCTCGGCACCGGCCGCGCGAGCAACAGCGGCGTGATGATCGGGACCGAGCACGTGGGCGCCACGCTCCTCGAGCTCGGCAACGTGGATCCGGAGGAGTTCCTCCCTGGCGTTCCGAGCATCCGGGCGTTGATCCAGGGCGCCTGACCGGCCCCTCCACGCGCGGCCCGCGCGTGGTAAGCTCTGCGGCGCACACGCACCTCCAGGAGCACCTCCCTTGCACCGGCCCCTCGCCGTAAACCGGTCCATCGCAGCGGTGTGGACCCTCACGCTGCTCTCCGCCTGCGGGAAGGAGGATGACGGCGGCGACACCGCGCCCGCGGCGATCGACTGCTCGCGGGAGCCGTCGCTCGAATGGGACAACTACGCCGCGGGGTTCTTCGACAAGAACTGCAACGGCTGTCACTCGTCCGCGCTGGAAGGTGACGCGCGCTACAACGCGCCCCCGGGCGTCGACTTCGACTCGGAGGACATCGCGATCGCCCAGGCCGGGCGGATCCGCGCCCGCGTGGTCGAGGACCAGACCATGCCCCCGGGCGGCGGCCTGACCGCCAGCGAGATGCGCATGATCGACGAGTGGCTCATGTGCGCGGCGGACACGCCATGATCCGCTCCCTCCTCGTCAACTGGCTCGTCGCCAGCTGTGCCATGTTGCTCGCATGCAGCGAGGGTGCGGTCCCACCGCCCCCCGTGTTCACGAGCAACGACGTGCGGCTCGACGACGGCCCGGACGCGACGGAGAGCCTGGCGCTCCGCGCATGCATGACGGGAGATCGGCTCGCGACCGTGTGGACGGAGGACCGCGACGGCGTGATCGGTGTGTGGTTCCAGACGTCCGGGGACGCCGGCGCGACCTGGCTCACGGCGCCGATCGAGCTCAGCGCCACCCCGAAGACGGCGGCGCGCCCGACGATCGCGTGCGACGGCGACGTCCTGGCGGTGGCGTGGGAGGACACCCGCGACGGGGACCTCGACCTGCCGAACCTGTGGACCACCGCGACCGGAGACGGCGGGGCGACCTGGAGCGAGCCCGTCCGGATCGAGCCCGACCTGTATGGCCGGTACCCGAGCACCGCGCCTTCGCTCGCCATTCGCGACGGCATCATCCACGCCGTGTGGATGGATCAGCTGTACGGCGCGTACGACATCTTCTACGCCACCAGCTCGGATCTCGGCGGATCCTGGACCGAGCCCGTGCGGCTCGACGGCGACCTCGCGGGCGAGTCCTGGTCGGGGTGGCCCGTGATTGCCGTGGACGAGACCCAGCTCGTCGTCGCGGTCGAGGACACGCGGGCCGGCGCGTCGGACGTGCTGGTGACCCGTTCGCTGGACGCGGGCGCCACGTGGGACGCCCCGGTGCGCGTGGACACCGGGGACGCCGACGGCGCCACGGAGAGCCACGCCATCACGATGTCCGTCGAAGCCGGAGAGGTCGCGCTCGTCTGGCAGGACCGCCGCGACGGCGGACACTACGGGATCTACTACAACTATTCGCCGGACGGGGTCACCTGGCTCGACGGCGCGCTCCGGGCGGACGGCGCCCTCCCGGGCGAGTACGACGCCGGAGCCCCCGCGCTGGTGCGAGCGGACGGCGCCCTGCATCTGGTGTACGAGGACGATCGGAACGGCGACCGCGACGTGTGGTACCGCCGCATCGTCGGAGCGGAGCTCGACCCGGAGATCGGGCTCGCGAGCAACCTCACGGGCCAGCAGGCGTACTCGCCGCGCGTCGCCGCCGGGCCCGACGGCGTGGCCGTAGCCTGGGTAGATACCCGGTACGACCAAGAGAACCTGGCCGAGGACCTGTTCTACGTCCTGTCCGCGGACGGGGGGGAGACCTGGACGGGCGACCTCCGCCTCAACGGCTGGGAGGGCGGCACCACGTACGTCGCCGACCCGAGCATCGGCTTTGCCGGAGGCCGGCTCGCCGCGACCTGGATCGACGGGCGCGAAGGCAGCTCGGACGTCTGGTACGGCTCGGTCGTCCCCGGCGACAACGCCCACAACCCGGATCCCGACCCCGAGCCCGCCACCGGCGAGACCCCGGCGACAGGCACGACCACCGAAACTACCGGAGAGACCCCATGAAGCCCTACCTCGCCCCGCTGCTCGTGCTCCCCGCCTGCACCGAGTACGAGTTCGCGGGCGAGGCCCCGAACCCGCAGGCGCTACCGGCCACGTCCGACCCGTACTCCGCAATCCGAGTGGATCATCTCGCGCAGCGAGACCCGGTGGACGAGGTCGACGTCCTGTGGGTCGTCGACAACAGCGGCTCGATGGGCGACGACCAGGCGCTGCTGACGGAGAGCTTCCCCGAGTTCATGAACTTCTTCCTCGGCCTGTCCGACGTCGACTACCACATCGGCGTCGTGTCCACGGATATGTACGCCGCGGACCAGGCGGGCAAGCTGCGCGAGATCGAGGGACGGCGCTGGATCGACCCCACCGTGTTCGACCCCATCCCGATGTTCCAGATGATGGCGCTCATGGGGACGAGCGGGTCCGGCGACGAGATGGGCCTGGCGGCGGCGCACGCCGCGCTGTCTACCGAGCGCGACGCGTTCAACGCGGGGTTCTACCGGGAGGACGCCCTTCTGTCGGTCATCACCGTCAGCGACGAGCCCGACTTCTCCTACATGCTGCCCGTGAGCGAGCAAGAGGTCGTCGACTTCATGCTCGAGCTCAAGTACGAGCCCGGGATGGTCACGTACAACACGATCGTCGGGCCGACGCCGGACGGCTGCGCCACGGCGGAGCCCGGTACGGCGTACGAGACCGTCCGGCTCGGGGTCGGCGGCATCAACTGGTCGATCTGCGACAGCCAGTGGGAGGAGCTGCTCGAGCGCCTCGCCATGCAGGCAGCGGGGATGAAGCAGGAGTTCTTCCTCTCGGAGGTCCCGCTCGCCGGGACGCTCCAGGTCCGCGCCATCGAGCCGGACGGGACCGAGCGGGACTTCGCGATCGACGTGGACTATACGTGGAACGCGCAGCGGAACAGCATCCTGTTCCTCGAGTACCTGCCGCCGCCGTTCACGGACATCGACGTGACGTACGAGGTCGATCACGGCGAGCGGAACTGAGGGCAGCGGCCGCCAGCAGCCACCCGCCGGCGGACGATGACGTCGCACACCCGCCCGGCACCTCCGTCTCCACGACCGTGGCCACTTTCGGAGCCACGAAGCGCGTGACGAACTCCTCGGACCACTCCGTCTCGCCCCACGCGTCGTACGCCCGGACCTGCCACAGGATCTCGTCGCCGTCCGCGACCTGGCCGACGAGATCGAGCCACGGCCGGTCGACGTGCAGGGTGGGGCGCGGCCACGGATCGTTCGTCGGCGCCCAACGGACGTCGTATTCGAGGGGATCTCCGTCCGGATCCGTTGCGGTCCACGCGAGGACCGCGGCGTCCGGGTGGAGCTCGTCGCCCAGGAGCGAGGTCGGGATCTCCGGTGGGCCCAGGTCGGCGACCGCGCGCACGGCGGCCGCGGCGTCCACCCGGCCACATCCGTAGTACGGCGAGCGCCCGTCGGCGTCGTATGCGCCGTTCTCGAGGTCCACGCGGACCGCGGTGTCGCACAGGGCGTCCCGGGCCTGGGCGGCCGTCAAGCGGGCGTTCGACGCGAACATCAGCGCGACCACGCCCGAGACGACCGGGGTGCTCGCGCTCGTGCCGTTGAAGTAGCTCGTGTAGTCGTCGTCGCCCGGGTAGCCGTTGTAGCCGCCGCCGCCGAGGATGTCCGTCGTCGACATATTCCCGGATGGAGCAGCGATGTCGACGTGCCGGCCGTACGAGCTGTAGGACTCGCGAACGTCGAACCCGGAAACGGCAGCGACCGTGATGACGCGCTCGTCGGCGAGCATCTGGTTGGCCTCGACGTCGCAGTTGCCGTTGCCGGCCGCGAACACGACGGCAGTGCCGAGGCCGCCTCGACCCTCCTCTTCCGCGTACTCGAAGGCGTCCTCGAAGACGCCGTAGCCGTAGACGCCCGCGCAGCCGTCCTCGTAGCCCCACGAGTTCGAGAGCACGGTCGCGCCGGCGTCCACGCCCTCCGTCAGGCCGTCGTACATCTCCGTGAGCGAGAGCGCGCCTCCGACGATGCGAATGGCGTACGCGTCCGCCTCCCAGGCGACCCCGGCGGTGCCGATCCCGTTGTCACCGATCCCGACGGCCAGGCCCGCGCAGGCCGTGCCGTGCGCGTCGTCCACGGCGTCCGAGCTGTCGTCGTCCGAGAGGTAGTCGTGGCCGTCGATCACGCGGAGGTCCGGGTGGTCGATGTCCGTTCCGCTGTCGAGGATCGCGACGAGCTGACCTGCGCCGCGCGTGATCTCCCAGGCGTCCGACGCCCCGATGTCCACGCCCGGCGTGTACCCGAGCTGGCCCGAGTTCTGCAGATGCCACTGGGCGCCGAGGTACGGGTCGTCCGGCAGCGCCGCGCCGCGGAGCTCCACCCACAGGTCGGGGTGGGCCCAGCGCACGTCCGGGCGGTCGTGGAGCAGGTTGGCGAGGTCCACGTCGTCCACGCCGGGCGCGGGCGTGATCCGCACCACGTGGCCGCGCAGGCGTCGGATGCCAGCGACCTGCGGCAGCGCCGCGAGGGCCGCCGGGTCGTCCGCGCGGGCGAGCACGAAGCCGGTGCGCGCCATGCCGGCCACGCGCCCGTCTGCGCCGACCGCGACCGTCGAGGGGCCCGAGCCCGGGTAGAACGCGGAACCAGCGAGGGCGACGGCGGCGAGCCAGTGCAGCATGGGGCGGATCCTGTCGCGGCAGTGTACCCTGTCCGAATGCGGCTCTGCTGGCTCCTCTCGATCGTGGCGTGCGGCTCTCCCGAAGTCACGAAGGAGACCGTCACCTCCACGCCCGCGGGCACGGCGCCCGCGCTGTGCGGCGACGCGGTCCTCCAGGAAGGCGAGGCGTGCGACGACGGCAACGCGATCGGCGGCGACGGCTGCCTGCCCGACTGCGCAGAAGAGGCGGGACCCGGCGAGTCCGAGCCGAACGACAGCCCGGACGCCGCGCAGGCATTCCCGGGAGAGCCGGTTCACGGCGGGCTCCCGGCCGGTGACGTCGACTGCTGGAGCTTCGACGTCGCCGAGTGCGCGAGCGTGTCGGCGGCGCTCGTCGGCGACTGCCCGCAGGACGCGATCCTGGCGCTGCGCGATCCGGCCGGGATCGCGGTCGCGAGCGGATCCCTCGGCGTGGACGGCTGCCCGATCCTCGACCCGGTGGAGGCGCCGGGCGCGCAGTTCGTGGCGGGCGGCGCTTGGACGCTGTGCGTGAGCTCGCTGACGGGCTCCGGTATCGCGGCGTACACGCTGGACATCTCCCAAGCCGTGCAGACCGGGTTCCCGCTCGGGGCCGCGGACGACCCGGACGCCGACGGCCTCCCCGACCGCTGCGACGACGATCGTGACGGCGACGGCGCGCCCGACGCCACGGACAACTGCCCGGACGCGCCGAACGGCCCGGACAGTGAGCCGTTCGTCCCGTCAGCCGCCGGGTTCCTCCGCGACTGGCTCGTGCTCGCGCCGATCGTCGCCGGGCCGACCGTGGATTGCCTCCCCAGCGCGGACGAGCTGACGGGCGGGGACGCGTTCCTCGCGCCGCACCTGGGCGACACCGACGCGGGCCTCACGTGGGTGGCCTGGCTGGCAGGCGGGGACATCCTCGACTTTCTGCCGCTGTGGGGGTTCGTGGACGCGCCGCGCGAGGTCTACGTGCAGACCTGGGTCTTCACGGCCGCCACGCGGGACGTGACGCTCGCCGTCGGCGCGGACGACGGCGTGCGCGCCTGGCTGAACGGGTCGGTGCTCCTCGACATCTCGAGCTGCCAGGGGACGAACCCGGACCAGTTCCAGGCCCCGGCCACGCTGGTTGCCGGCTGGAACCCGCTCACGCTGAAGGTGCGGGACAACGGCGGCGGGTGGGGCCTGGCCGTCCGGTTCCTGGACAGCGGCGCGCCGGTGACCGACCTCGAGCTCTCGCTCACACCCGACGGGCCGTGGCTGGACGACCAGTCCGACCGGGATCGGGACGGAATCGGCGACGTCTGCGATCCGGCGCCCGCCGGCTGATCTATACTCGTACCTCAAGGGATGGTGACCATGTGGCGCTTCGGGATGCTCGTCCTCCTCATGGCGGGCTGCGGCAAGGACAAGGACGTCGATACCTCGAATGTGGAGGGGGACGCGGACGCAGACGCAGACGCAGACTCGGACACGGACGTCGAGCCCCAGCCGGTGGTGGATGTCTATGTGCAGATCGACCGCTCGCCCGTCGATCTCCTGGTGGTCGTGGACAACACGCGGGGCACGGCCGACTGGCAGGTGACGCTCGGAGACGCGTACCCGTCGCTGGTCCAGCCGTACCTCGACCAGGGCATCGACTTCCATGTGGGCGTCATCACGACGGATATGAAGGATGCCGCGCAGTCCGGCAATCTCCGCCCGCTGTCGGACGGCTCGCTGTTCATCACCAAGGACACGGTCGACCCGGAGGCCGTGTTCCGCGCGGGCGTCCTGGTGGGCGAGGACGCGGGGCCCCCCGCCGGCATCCAGGCCATGCTGACCGCCGCCGACCCGGCGAAGACCCCGGGTAACGCCGGGTTCCTCCGCCCGGAGGCCCGGCTCGAGTTCCTGGTCGTCAGCAACCACGACGACCCGTCTGAGCTGGACCTCCAGCCGACGGTGGAGATGTTCTGGACGCTGAAGGACGACGCGCCGCGCGTCCGGATGTCGGCGGTCGTGCTCTTCCCGGAGTGCGACTGCCAGGGCGACGAGGTGCCGGGCGCGAAGTACGCGCTGCTCCAGGCGGCGCTTCTCGGCGACCTGTACGATCTCGCGATCCCGACATGGACGGCGGACGTCGCCTCCGTCCCCGCCCGGAACGACGCGAAGCTCGCGGCTTTCGGCCTGTCGGGCTACCCCGATCCGACCACGATCACCATCCAGGTCAACGAGACCGACGGGGACGTCGTGTTCCCCGACCCGGCGAACTGGGAGTACGTGACGGCCACGGACATCACGGCGATCGCGTTCGCCGAGGGGACCGCGCCGGACTACGGCTCGGAGATCCTGGTCTCCTGGTTCCCGCTCGAATAGTCAGGGGCACACGCGCGGCTCTGGCATGAATGTCCCGAACGCGCCGGCGTCCAGGATCAACCCCAGCTCCCCCGGCACCAGCGCCGCGTGGAGCGAAGTCCCGCCGAGGACGAGCTCGACCTCCCCGTCCACGATGCGCCAGGTCCCCGACATGGTGCGGGCGGAGTCCTCTCTCCCGAGGAACGCCGAGCCGGCCGGGAGCAGCGAGAGGCTCACGGGCCCGCCCGTCGCGTCGTGCCAGCCGCCGGCGTCCGCGACGACCCGCTGGATCGCGTCGTCCGACGAGAGGTCGGTGGCGCGCGCTTCGCGCCAGCGGGTGTAGGCGGGCGCGGACGTGAGCGGGGCGAGAGCCGGATCGGCGTCGATGGTCGGGAGCAAGGTGGGATCGGCGTCCAACGCCTCGCCGAGCTTGCGGAGCGCGACGCGGGCCCAGCCGTCCACGTGGCACGGGTCCGCGGGGATGCCTGCCCCGGCCGCTACGGCCAGTCGGGCGTCCGCGAGGGGGTCGGGCCCGGGCAGCTCCAGGCCGCTGCACGCAAGGCACGCTGCGCCGGCGGCGGCCAGCGCATGGATCCGGTGTCGCACTCGAGCTCCCCCCGCAGAGTCTAGCACGGGTTACTTCGCCGCCTCCGGAGGTCGCGATGAACGGAGGAGAGCTCGTCGGAGAGGTGCTGCAGAAGCAGGGCGTGCGGTTCTTGTTCACGCTCTGTGGAGGCCACATCTCGCCCATCCTGGTGGGGGCGGCCGCGCGGGGAGTCCGCATCATCGACGTCCGGGACGAGGCCACTGCCGTCTTCGCCGCCGACGCCGTGGCGCGGCTCACGGGCGTGCCGGGCGTCGCCGCCGTAACTGCGGGGCCGGGCGTGACCAACACGCTGACCGCCGTGCAGAACGCGAAGATGGCGGAGTCCCCTGTCGTCCTGCTCGGTGGGGCGACGGCGACGGTGCTCAAGGGGCGCGGCTCGCTCCAGGACATCGACCAGCTCGCGCTGGTGCGGCCGGCGGTCAAGCGCGCGGAGACCGCGAAGTCGGTCCGTGGCCTGATCTCCAAGCTCGAACGAGGCTTCGCGACGGCGCAGGACGGCGTCCCGGGACCCGTGTTCGTGGAGGCGCCCGTCGATCTGCTGTACGACGAGTCCGTCGTCCGCGAGTGGTACGCGAAGGAGGGCGGCGGCGGCGGGAAGTCGCTCCAGAGCCGGATGATCGGCCTGTACCTGCAGCAGCACCTGGTCCGGCAGTTCGCGGGCTCGCAGTCCGTGAAGGTGCACCAGCCGGCCGCCGTGGTCGCGCCAGCGCCAAGCACGAAGGACGTGCGGCGCGTCGCGGACCTGGTGATGGCCGCGAAGCAGCCGGTCCTCGTGATCGGGAGCCAGGCGGTCCTCGAGCCGGGCGAGATCGAGCAGGTCGCGGCGGCGGTGCGTGCGCTCGGGATCCCGGTGTTCCTGGGCGGGATGGCGCGCGGGCTGCTCGGCGCGGGCGACCCGGTCCAGTTCCGGCACGCGCGCGGCAAGGCGCTCAAGCAGGCGGATCTCGTCATCGTAGCCGGGTTCCCCCTGGATTTCCGGCTCGGGTACGGCCAGGGGATCAACCGGAAGGCGAGCCTCGTCACCGTGAACCGCGACGGCGCACAGCTCGTGAAGAACCGACGTCCGACGCTCGGAGTGACGGGAGACGCCGGCCGGTTCCTGCGCGCGCTGGCGGGCCAGGTGAGCGACGGCGCGTGGGGCGGCTGGCTCGAGACGCTCCGCGGCAACGAGAAGGCCCGCGACGCCGAGATCGACGTGCTCGCGAAGACGGGCGCCGGGAAGATGTGCAACCCGGTGCACCTGGCCCAGCGGATCGACGCCTGCATGGCGGACGACAGCGTGATCGTGGTGGACGGCGGGGACTTCGTGGCGACCGCGTCGTACGTGCTGCGGCCGCGCAGGGCGCTCTCGTGGCTCGACCCGGGCGTGTTCGGGACACTCGGCGTCGGAGCGGGGTTCGCGCTGGCCGCGCAGGCGGTGCGGCCGAGCGCGGAGACGTGGCTGCTATGGGGCGACGGCGCGGCGGCCTACTCCATCGCGGAGCTCGACACGGCGGTCCGGCACGAGCTGCCGATCATCGCGGTCGTGGGGAACAACGCCAGCTGGGCGCAGATCGCGCGCGACCAGGTCGAGATCCTGAAGTCCGACGTCGGCACCGTGCTGCGGCGCTCGGACTACCATACGGTCGCCGAAGGCTACGGCGCGAAGGGGATCCTGTTGAGGTCACCGGACGAGATCGACGGGGCGCTCGCAGAGGCGAAGAAGCTCCGGCAGGAAGGCAATCCGGTCCTGATCAATGCGTGGATCGAGGACACGGAGTTCAGGAAGGGCTCCATCTCGATGTGATCAGCTCCCCTGGCACTGCATGGGATCCGGCAATGCCAGGCACCCGCTGATCCACGCATGCCGTGCCGCCAGCCAGTCCTTGAGGATCAGGATCTCCGCGGCGTGGCTCCCTCCCCGCGGCGGATACGACGACCACTCGGCATAGTTGCGGACCGACGCCTCTTCCACCTGGAGCGCCATGGCGTCGATCTCGGCGTGCATGCTGGCGACCGAGAGCTCGTTGGCGAGCAGGACCCCCCACCGCGCGAAGTACAGGTCGCGGAACACGGGATCCGCGAATAAACCGCGCCAGAAGCCCTCTTCGAACACATACGTGCAGTCGGACGTGATATTCGACGCGTCCCACCACTCTGGGTCGTCTGCCCGGCTGTCGCTGCTGCAGCCCATGGTGCGGTCGAAGTCCCAGATTGGCCCGGCGACGACCAGACCTTCCCGATCCTTGTGGAAGTACCCCGACAACCGGAAGCCGTCCGGGTTCTTGGACAAGACGTTGAGGATGTGGTGGTCGATCCAGGCGTCGACGTCGATGAGGTCCGCGTAGTGGTGTCCGGTCGCCGGGTTCACGAAGCCCGGGGACACGAGCGCCATTCCCAGGTCGTCGAGTACGCGGGCCAGGTACGCGGCCTGCTCCGCGGCGATCTCGGCCTCGCTCGGCTCGACGTACACGAACGGCTGCTGGAAGCTGAAGAGGCCGCCGCCCGTGCCGGCGCGGAAGCCGTACTCGCCCGGCCCGGTCCGGTCTTCCTTGAACACATAGCCGCCCGTGATCCCAGGCTCCACCAGATCGGTCGGGAGCAGCGGCTCGACGTCCACGCGGTCGGCATCGCGCTCGATGCGCTCGGTCACCACATAGACGCCCACATAGTCGTCGAGCCCGATGGTCTCGCCTTCGTCCGCCAGGAACATCTCGATGAACTGGGTGTGGGACGCCCAGCGGCCGATCTTGTTGCTGAGCGCGAACATGAGCGGGTCGCGGATGAGCGCCCGGTCGAAGTCCAGGGGCGCCCCGAGGATCCAGTCGGCCTCCTCCGCCATCCCGAACATGGGGACGTCCACGTCCGTGTCCGTGAGCGTGCCCCAGGCCTCGAGGCGGTACGGGTGCTTCGGATACCCGGCCGAGCTCGAGCCGCGGATCTTGAGGCCCGCGCGCGACGACAGCATAGCGTCCGCAGGCCAGGAGGTGCGGCCGCTGGCGGTGGGCTCGAACGTCGTGACCGTGAAGGGCGTGTACACGTCCGTCTTGTACTCGGGGGCGTCCTGGCGCGACCAGAGGGCGACCAGCGGCAGGTTCGACGAGAAGCCCGCGAGCGTGTCGTCCATGCGCAGCCAGGTGGCGGAGAGCTCGTCCGTACCGTAGGCGGTCTCCACGAATGCGCGGAGGACCGCGCTCCGGTTGACGGTAAGAGGGCCGGACCAGATCGCGGAGACGCCGGGTACGGGCGGCGTATCGTCCAGGGTGAACCAGATGGTGGCGGACGGGTCGTCCACCGTGACGTCCACCACGACGTCGGTGTCCACCACGCCGGGCGGCGGCGTCACGGACAGGGTGGGCGGCGCGGCGGAGCCGGCGTTCTCCACGGAGACCGGCGGTTCCGCCGGCGGAACGGTGGGCTCGGGCTGGACGGTGGGGTCCACCGTGGTGGGGCCGGGCGTGGTGCGCGCGGGGTCGGGGTCCGGGCCAGTGCAGGCCGCGAGCAGGACCCAGCTTGCAGCGAGCGCCGTGCGCGTGGACATCTGGATCCCCCGCGAGAATCTAGCCACCAGCCGGGCGGTCCGCCACTCCGCGGCGCCTGCGGGACGACGTGCCGCGCGCCCGCAGCGCGAGGTCGGCGACCCGGTGCGCGATGTCCGGCGTCACGAGCGATTGGAGCTCCGCGAGCTGGGCGAGCGCCCGGAGCGCCGCGCCATCGTCGCCGGTCCGCCCGAGCGCGAGGTCCACGTGCGCCTCTGCCAGCCGGCGGTTCACCTCTGCCCGCGGCAGGTGGTCGGTGATGTCGGACAGCAGGTACTCGGCCTCTCCGAGCTCGTCGCGATCCGCAAGGAGAGACGCCAGGACTGCGAGGGACGCTGCGTGCCACGCGGGCGCGTTGCGGGTGATCTCCACGGCGCGGCGGGCGCGGGCCTCCGCGTGCCGGCCGCGAGCGGCCTTCTCGTCGAGCCCCGCGAGCAGGAGCTCCGCGCGGGCGGTCGCGCTCACGTCGCCGATCTGCTCCGCGATCTGGAGCATGCTCCCGGCGGTCACGCGCGCGTCGTCCTCGTAGCCGAGATCGAGCAGGCGCTCCACGCGGCTCGCCATGAGGTCGGCGGTGCTCTCGTCGTCGCCCAGGCGCACCGCGAGCCGCAGCGCGACCTCGAACCGGCGGCTGGCCTCGTCGAAGCGGCGCCCGAGCGACGCGGCGGCCCCGAGCTGGCGCTGGCACCGGACCTCCAGCGTCGACCAGCCGTGCTCGCGCGCGAGCCCGAGCACCTCCGTCCAGCGCGCAAAACCATCCTCGATCCTCCCCATCCGCAGGTGGCAGTCCCCGAGGGCACCGGCGATCTCGATGCGCAGCCGGTCCTCCGTGGTGGCGTCCAGGGCGGCGGTCAGATCGGCCTCCGCGTCGAACCCGAGCGCGTGGTGGGCCGCGCCGCGGGCGAGGCGGAAGAGCGGCTCCTCGCTGCGGGCGCGGCTCTCGATGCCGGGCCCGAGCTCCTCGAGGCACGCGAGCGTCGCCTGCGGGTCGCCCAGGGACATCGCCTCGCGCAGGGCGATCCGGGCGCCGAGCCAGCTCGGGAGCGCGTCCGCCGCGAACCCGGCCACGGCGTCGCGCGCCCGCTGGCGGTGCCCGCGGAGATCCCAGAGCTCCCACCGCGCCAGCGCGACCTCTGCCCGCTGGGACGCCGGCAACGGCCCGAACCGCGACGTGTCGAGCTCGTCGAGCAGCGCGAGCCCGAGCGGGATCGACGTGGTCAGCCCGAGCGGCACCGCCCACCACAGCGCCAGCGCGGCCGCCACCACCGGATCGCGGGCCGCGAGCCAGCGGATCGCCGCGGCGGCGTCCGGCGCGCCGTCCGGGTCCACCGGCCGCCCGAGCATCCACCGCGCGTGGCGTTCCTGCAGGTCGGACGCCGCGTCCTCCTCGAGGAGGCTCCACGCGAGCGCCCGCAGCGACGGCGGGATCCGGAACCGATCGCCGTCCGCGAGGAGCTGCGGAGGGTCCACGCCTGCGACCGCCCGCGCGCCCGCCGCGTCGAAGCCAGCCGGGAACACCGCGAGGGCCGCCACGGCCTCCGCCAGGTCGTCGTCCAGCGTGCGCCACGCGGCCACTAGCGGCGCGCCGGGACCGAGGGGCCCCGCCGCGATCCGCGTGGCGAGCGGGTGACCGTGGGGGTCCTCGTCCGGGAGCATGGGATCGAGCGGCACGGCGCGGAGGCCGTCCACCGCGCGCCCCACGATCATCACGCTCGATCCCGGGTGACGCGCGCGCCAGCGCCCAAGGACCGCGCCGAGCTGGTCCCCCAGCCCTGCCGTGTGGTCCACCACCGCGTGGCGCCCGGAAGCGGCGGCCAACCGCGCTTCCGCCAGGGCGTCCCCACACCCGTCCAGGTCCACCACGTCCGCGCCCACCGCGGCCGCCACCGCGCGGGCCACCCACGTGGCGCCCAGGCCCGGCCGCGCCACGAGCGCCAGGTCTTCGCCGCGCTCCAGCGCCGCAGCGAGCCGCCGGACCAGCGCAGGCCGCCGCTCGTCCGCCGCCGGGATCGCCGACGCCGTCTTCGTCCGCAGCCGCCGGACCGGCCGCTCGGGCGCGCCGCCGAGGATCAGCAGAAGCTCCGCGACCGACGGCGTCCGCCGGTCCATATCGCCCACCAGCGCCCCCCGGATGGCCGTGGCGAACCGCTCGGGCACGGTGTCGGGGACGGGCGGGTAGTCCCCGCGCATGGCGGCCTCGTACCGACCGATCAGGTCGTCGCACGGGAGCGGCAGGATCCCCGTACACATCTCGTAGAGCATCACGCCGAGGGCGAACACGTCTGCCCGCGCGTCCGTCCGCGCCGAGTCCGAGATCTGCTCCGGCGCCATATACTGCGGCGTGCCGATGACCGCGCCGGCGTCGGCGTCCTCCCCCTTCTCTCGCGCGATCCCGAAGTCCGATACCTTGGGCCGCCAGCCGTCCTCCGTCCGCTCGAGGAGGACGTTCGCCGGCTTGAGATCCCGGTGCACCACGCCGTTCGCGTGGGCGTACGCGACGGCCTCCGCGACGCCCCGGAACAGCCGTTCCGCCTCTTCCAACGCCGGCTGTCCCTTCTCCAGGTGGTCTTCCAGCGTCGCGCCGTCCACCCACTCGAGCAGCAACGCCGGCCGATCCTCCACCAGCAGCGCGTTGCTCACGCGGACCAGGTTCGGGTGGTCGAGCTTCAGCAGGATCCGGCCCTCGCGCACGAGGCGGCCGCGCATGGATTTGCCGCCTCCGAGCATCCACTTCAGCGCGTAGGGGATCCCGGTGGCGAGGTCGCGCACGCGATAAACCTCTGCCGTCGCGCCCGCCCCCGCGAGGCGCTCGACCGCGAGCCGACCATCGATCACATCCCCCGGCCGTGGCATCTCGCGCTCCGCCGTATGGAACGTAGCATCCCCCAGTCGATTGTGGGAGGTCCGAGCCTGCCGCGGGTGGCCGGGCGCCGGTCCGCGCGCCCCGAAGATCGTGCGGTACACATTGACCTTCATCGTCGACGTAATACATGTTGTTCATGTTGATCAACATATACCATGCGCTCGGATCGGCTGGACCAACTCCGAGCGCAGCGCTAGACCGCACCGCGCGGGGGTCGCATGGCAGATCGCGGGTTCGTCCGGCTCGAGTGCCCGAAGTGCGGGCGCAAGGACCAGTGGCTGAAGTGCGAGAAGTGCGCGAAGTCCGACCACTTCTTGCTGGCGGGTGGGGCGGTGGGCTGCGACTGCGGGGCGGCGTACGACCACGGCCGCTGCGCGTGCGGGGAGCGCGTGCCCGGGACCTCGCTGGTCGCGGTGGCGTGGGCGGACGGGCCGAAGGGCCTCGCGGACCTGGAGATCGCGTGGGGCCGCGTGGCGGGCCTGGGAGTAGCGGTAGTGGTCGTCGTCGGCGCGGTGGTCTGGTGGGTGGTCGGCTGACACCGACCAGGCGCCGCTCCCGAGGCCGGAATGGCGGGATTTGACGGATCGGCGGCCGCGAGCGGGATATCATCTCGTATGGACCTGCTCCCCGACCTCGCCGTCCCTGCCGACGCCGTTCGCCGGTTCCGCCGCGGCGAGTACGATGAGCTGGTGCGCCTCGGCATGTTCGAGGGTGAGCACGTCGAGCTGCTGTACGGAGTGATCGTCCACATGACGCCGCAGGGATCCGAGCACTTCTGGGCGGCGAATCGCCTCGCGCAGCTGCTCATCCTTGCGACAGGGGACCGAGCGTTCGTGGCGGTGCAATCCGGCTTCGCGGCATCCGACGACTCGGAGCCCGAGCCCGACGTCGCGGTCTACCCGCCGGGCGACTACTGGGCCGCGCTGCCGGACAGTCCGCTCCTGGTGGTGGAGGTCGCGAAGTCCTCCCTCCGCCATGACCGCCGCGTCAAGGCGACGTTGTACGCCGAGGTCGGTGTACCCGAGTACTGGCTGGTGGATCTCGTGAACCGCGTGGTGACCATCCACCGCCTCCCCGCGGACGGAGCATGGACGCACGTGGAGACCGTCGCGCACGACGGGGTGGTGTCACCCGCCGCGCTGCCCGACGTGGCCATGCGCGTGGCGAACTTCGTCAGGTAGCCCCTGCCCCCTTTGCGCTCAGAGCGTCCCACCCCGCATCAGGTAGACGGCGTCTCCGAACCGCTCGCCGACCACGAAGTCCGGCATGCAGTCGCCGTCCACGTCCCCCGCCGCCGCCATGGCGATCGGCCACGGCGCGAGGCCGTTGCCCCACATCGTCGCGTCGGGCAGCTCCTCCATCGCGTGGGAGCCCGCCGGCAGCGGACCGTAGTAGATGTACGCGGCACCGCGCTTGTCCATGTCGAGCGCCGTCCGCGCGACGCCGACGTCCATCAGCCCGTCCTGGTCCAGGTCGCCTGCGGACGCGACGATCGAGGCCTGGTCGTAGTCGTGCGTGCCGTAGAAGTGGGTGTCCGCCCGGTCCTCGATCCGGACCGTGCCCACCACCGGACCGTCCACGACGTAGACGCTGCCGCGGAGATCCTTCCCCAGCGCGGCGGAGTCCGTGCCGTCGGTGGACGAAAGACCGAACTCGCCGAGCCCGTCGCCGTCGGTGTCGCCGAGGAACGCACCGATCACACCGAGGTTCTCGTGGTACTGCTTCTTGCCGCGCAGCGTGCCCGCGGCGTCGCGGGTGTCGATGTCGGTCGTGATGGGGCCCTCGAACACGTAGGCTTCACCGACGCCCTCCACGCCGTCGATCCAGGACGCGGGCGACGTGACCACCAGGTCGTGGATGCCGTCGCCGGAGACGTCCCCCGCGAGGATCTGCGTGCCCATGAGTAGCGGTCCCCCGTTGTCTGCGCCGAGCTCGCCATAGCCGCGGATGGTCACACTCGCGTCCCGGTCGTCGAGCTCGCCGGGTGGGAGGGGGCCGTCGAACAGGAAGACGTGACCGCGGAAGCCGCCGTCGAAGTCCTCGGTCGGGGGCGCGGACACCGCGAGATCGGTGGTGCCGTCCGCATCCAGGTCCCCGACGGCGATCGAGCTGCCGAAGTCGAAAGAGTCGAACGCGGTGATCCGCGCGTAGGAGGGATCGATGCTCGAGGTCTCGCCGGGGAGCGCCGTCACGGGGCTCGCGACGACGTAGACCGTGCCGCGCGTCTCACCGGTGGTCTGGAGGTAAGCGGCGAGCACTAGCTCGGACAGCCCGTCTCCGTTCAGGTCCGGGAGGGTCTGCATGCTCGTGTAGATGGGGACCGTCCAATAGTTCAAGTAGTCGCCCGGTGTGGCATCTACGAACCGAACCGCGCTCTGGCGCGCGTCGTGGACGCCGGCACCGAGGGGGCTCGCGAGGAGGTACACGCCGCCCTGGTCGTTGCCGAGCGGCTCGAGGAGGGTCACCGCCGTCACGTCGTCCCGCCCGTCTCCGGTGACGTCCCCGACACCGGCCACGGCGTATCCGAAGCGCGTATCGTTGTCGCCCTCGAAGGTGGCCCAGGCGTCGACCGCGAGCTCGAGCTCCCCCGCCAGGCGGCGCTGCGGGCCCGGCTCGGCGCAAGGGACCCCGGTCTCTCCCGTGGACGGGACCGTGGCGTCCGTGTCCGGCGCGTCGGTCCGGAGGGTATCGGTGTACTCTGCGACCGTATCCGAATCCGTGTCGGGAGGGTCCGGCTCGACCTTGTCGCCGTTCGGAGCCGCGGAGCGACACGCCACAACGAGGGCCAGGAGGGGTACCCGCCCACAGGTCACAGCCCGCCCCACAGCTGGAAGAACTCCGCGACGGCCTCCGGCGCCCAGTACGGCACCTCGTGGAGCATGCCGCCTCCGACGTCCGCGAAGCAGATCTGGTAGTCCGGGCTCCCGCCGCCGGGCTTGTTCCAGTTCGCCACGGTGAACGTGGTGACCGCGACCACCGCGGCGGGGATGCTGCTCGGCGGCACCGCACCCGCGACGAACGGCCAGCCGAGCGCCGTCACCCGTCCCGCGTATGCGGCGGTCGAGTTGGACCCCGAGATGTCCGCCCGCGCGTAGTTGTTGACGAGCCCGCCGCCGACCTGGTCGGTGATGGCCGTGATGGTGTCTGCGGACGGACCGTCCGTGGTGACGTTCACCTTCGGATCTAGCGTGCCGTGCACGTGGAACAGCGCCGGCGGCTCGCCCGTCGGGGTCCAGTCGACGTTCGGCGGGCGCGGGAACGCGTGATCCACCTCGCGGTACCATCCGCCGATCGACGTCCCGAACACAGCGAGCGCGGAGCACTTCCAGTTCTCACGCGGGGCCTCGAACGCGAGCCGGTAAGCGAACTGCCCGCCCTGGGAGAACCCGACCATGAGCAGCTTCTGGCGGTCGATGACCTGCGTGATGTTCGCGCCGCCGACGACCGGATGGATCTCCTTGCGGAACCACTCCACCAGCCACCGGTCTACGCGGTTCAGCGTGTCCCACGCGAACGCGCTGTCCTGCGCCCCCGGGAGGCGGTTGGCCGTTCCCATGTTGCCGGCGTTCCAGTCTCCCCCGTTCGAGTCGAGGCTGATGCCCTGCAGGCCGATCGCGATCGCCTTGGACTGGAACGGGAACGCGGTCTTCCACCAGTCCGTGATCTTGAACGTGGTGAACATGAAGTCGAAGGCGTTCTGGTCGCCTCCGTGGATGAACAAGATCACGGGGAGCGGTCCGTTGGTCCGAACCTGGTCGTACCAGTCGACGGGGAAGGACGCGAGGATGCTCCGTGCGGAGTCGGCGGTGCTGTTGAGGGGGAGGACGTACGGGAAGGCCACGAACGAGCTCCTCGCGAGCCGGACCCGGCTCGTCGACATGATGGGCTCGGCCGCCGCGATCCGCAACCGAAATCGGCCGATCTCCTTTCACGGGCGCGCGGACCGGCGCCCGAGGCCAGCCCGACCCACGCGGATCCCCCACATGCAGCCTGTGCGAACGGAACCGCCGCGCCCCCGCGGAGTCCGACGCTGGCGTAAGCTCGGCCCCGTCATCACGTAAGCTCGGCGGCCTCGCCGCGTTCGGCTGCAGTTGGAGCCTCCATGTCCCCGATCCTCCTCGCGTTCGCGGTCGCCTGCACCACGCCCGCGACGCCCGCCGCGCCGCCTGCCGCCCCGCCCGAGCGTGAGATCCGCTTCACGGAGGACGCCGATCTCCGCGGCATGCGCCTCACCCTCCGCGAGGCCACGCCGCCCGAGAACGTGGTCGATCGCGCCCCTCTCGCGGCGAGCACGCCGCTCTCGAACGCGGATCTCGACGCCCTGTTCGCCCGCACCGACGCGCTCGAGGAGACGCCTGGCGACCGCACGCCGTTCGCCCTCCGCCCCGCGAGCGCCCCCCCGCCGCTCACCGGTGCCACGACGATGGAGCCGTTCCCTCCCCCGCCGTCCCCGAC
>CAMCWU010000030.1 GCA_945882675.1 Klebsiella pneumoniae
GGGCTACGACGCATGACGCCTCCGCGCAAGGAGGTGCCCGGGCGGGGGCCCCGAGTCAACCTTCAGCAGCAGAATCGGACAGCGCTTGACCAGATCAGCGTGGCAGTAGCCCGATCGCGGCTTGCAGGGCACCCTGGACCGCGGCGTCGTCGAGGCGGGTGAGCAGCTCGGCGCACGGCACGTACTCGCGTACCGTGACGACCCCCTCCGGTGCCTCGCGGAACGCGAGGGATGTCCGGGCGAGCTCCACGGTCCCGCCCCACGGCACGAGCGTGGTCGCGCCCTCGTCGCCGGCCGGGGTGATCCACGCGACTGCCACGCACCCGCCGCCCTCGGCGCCCAGGAGCACGCCCACGGACGCCGCGCGGCAGCCCCCGTCCATCGGGCAGGCGCGCTCGGGTGCGGGGCGGACCTGGACCTTCTCGGGAGGGAGCACGCGGCCCGCGATCTGCTGCAGGCGCGCCTGGAGCTTCGCCGCGAGGTCTTCGAGCTGGGGGTCGGCCGCCGGGGACACCACCCGCGGCCACAGGACCAGGCCTCCGCCGCGGATTCCGCGCGAGCGCGCGATCTCGGCGCCGTCGCCCGCCGCGAGCGCCGGGCCCGCGAGCGCGGCCGCCACGACCACCGCCACATTCCGCCGGCGGAGCAGGAGAGCGGCGATCAACGTCGCGAACACCCCGAGCGGCGACCCGCCAGTCGTCGTGCACGCGCCGCCGCCCTTGTACCAGGAGCCGAGGATGTCGGCGTCGAGGTAGTCGGGCGCCCCGTCCCCGTCGGAGTCGGCGTCGGCCCCCTCTTCCGCGTCGGCCAGGCCGTCGCCGTCGGCGTCGGGATCGACCCAGGCGGCGAGATCGTCGCCGTCCGGATCCTCGCCCCAGGTCGCGGCGTCCAGCGCCTCCGTGGCGGTCGGGATCCCGTCCCCGTCGTCGTCGGTGTCCAGGCGGTCCGGGACCCCGTCCCCGTCGGTATCGCCGGGCTCCCGCACGGAATCGACGGTGTCCCCGTCGTCGTCGGCGTCGACCCGGTCCTCCATCCCGTCGCCGTCCGTGTCCGCCACGCCCTCGAGCCCGTCGTCGAAGCCGTCGGCGTCGGAGTCCACGTCCAGCGCGTTCCCGAGGCCGTCGCGGTCCACGTCGTCGAGGCCCTCGACCGCGTCGGACAGCGTATCGCCGTCCGAATCGTCGTCGAGGTAGCTCGGGATCCCGTCGCCGTCGGGGTCTCCCGCGCCCTCGTCGAGGGTGGGCAGCCCGTCGTCGTCGTCGTCGGCGTCGAGGGGGTCGGGGTCGCCGTCGCCGTCGCTGTCGGCGTCGAGCTCGTCTGCGGTGAGGACCCCGTCGCCGTCGTCGTCCGCGTCCTCGAAGTCGAGGAGCAAGTCCCCGTCCGTGTCGATCGCACCCTCCGGGCCGTCCGCGTACCCGTCGCCGTCCGAGTCCGGGTCGTGCCAGTTGCCGAACCCGTCCCCGTCGCCGTCCTCCTGGCCCTCGATCGAGGTCGGGAGCCCGTCTTCGTCGTCGTCGGGGTCATAGGCGTCCGGGATGCCGTCCGAGTCGAAGTCGCCCGTCTCGTTGAGCGTGGGCAGGCCGTCGTCGTCGTCGTCCGCGTCGCGGAAGTCGGGGACGCCGTCCGCGTCGTGGTCGTCGTCGAGCAGATCGCCGTTCGGAAACTCGATGTCCTCGTCGACGGACAGCAGGCCGTCCCCGTCGTCGTCCAGGTCGGCGAAGTCGGGCAGCCCGTCGGCGTCCACGTCGTCGTCCGTGGCGGTCCCGCTGTCGTCCCAGTCCTCGGCGGAAGTGAGGATCCCGTCGCCGTCGTCGTCGTCGTCGAGCCAGTTCGCCGCGCCGTCCCCGTCCGAGTCGTCGTCCGTAGCGATGCCGTTCCCACCCACGTCTTCGGCCAGCGTCAGGACGCCGTCGCCGTCGTCGTCCGGGTCGAGGAACGACGGCAGCGCGTCCCCGTCGACGTTCGGCACGGCGAGCTCGTCGGCCGTGCGCACGCTGTCCCCGTCGTCGTCGGGATCCTGGTAGTCGGCGAGCCCGTCGCCGTCCGTGTCGTCGCTCGCGGCGCCCGGGATGCCGTCTCGATCCTCGACGATCGTAAAGAGCCCGTCCCCGTCGTCGTCGTCGTCGAGGTAGTCGACGGTCGCGTCGGTGTCCGAGTTGGTCGTCGGCCCCTCGATGGCGGTCGGCACGCCGTCGCCGTCGTCGTCGGCGTCCCGGTGGTTGGTGAGCCCGTCGGAGTCGGTGTCGAACGCCAGCTCTGCCTTCGTGAGGATCCCGTCTCCGTCGTCGTCGGGGTCGAGCGCGTCGTCCAGGCCGTCGGCGTCCGTGTCGCGTCCAAGCGATCCGTCGGTCTCAGCGCCGTCGAGCAGCCCGTCCGCGTCCATATCCGGGTCGAGCGGATCGTAGGCGAGCGCCGCCTCGATCCCGTCGTCGAGGCCGTCCGCGTCCGTGTCCGCGAGGTTCGGGTCGGTGCCGAGGCCGCACGCCTCCGTCACGTCTCCCACGCCGTCGCCGTCCGAGTCGAGGGTCGAATCGAGCACGTCGATCGCCAGCTCCTGGCCCTCGGACACCGCGAGGAAGCTCCAGGTGTCGAGCCACGCGTTGTTCCCCTTCGACGTGGCGTCGAAGTCGCCCCAGGCGCGCGACGTGCCCACGACGTCGTCGCTGGACGGCAGCGGGGCATCACCGTATGCGCCAGGATCAAGGCCGAACGCCGGCGACAGGACGGCGGAGACCTCGCCGTTCGGCATGGCGTCGTCCTCGTTGACCTGGACTTCGGCGTCGTTCCACCACATGGGCAGGCCGGTGCGGACGAGCGCGGCGTCCACGGCGTACAGGCGGATCCCTTCGTACGCGGTCTCCACGTCGCGCGCCGGGTAGTGCATCTCCCCGACGGTGAGATCGACGCGGCACGCATACGATCCTGCCGGAACCGGCGCTCCCACGTTGTCGAGTCCGTCCCACACCACGGAGTTGACCCCTGCGACTGCGGCGCCGAGGAGGTGGATGTCCGAGTCGTCCGCGTACCGGAAGGTGCCGTCCTGGTCGAGATCGCAGGTGATATGCCAGGTCCCGGACGTGGCGCTCGTGAACGTGAACGCGCCGCCGTAGCCGGGGATCCCCGGGGCGACCGCGCCGCACTGCGGGTCCTCCGGCGCGAATATGTCCGCCGAGATCGCCGGGACCAGGGGATCGAAGCCCGCGACCGCCGGGGGCTGCAGGTAGACGGCGTGCGACTCGTCGAATCGCCGGGCGCCGACGTCGAGCACGCTGCGGCCGTCGGCGTCCACCACGCCCACGCCGTTGCTGCCGACCGTGTACAGGAAGCCGGCGAGGCCGTCGACCCGGAGCTCCACGACGCCGTCGTTCGCGGGGGAGCCGCCGTCTACGAGCACGAAGAAGCTGCCGTCGAGCGCGCCCGCCACCGTGAAGGTCCCTGCGTCGAACCACCACTCCGCGCTCCAGACGCGCCCGCGGTCCGCCGCCGCGGCGAGCACGCCGACGTCCCAGGCCACGAGATCCTCCACGACGCCGTCCGGGGCGGCGCAGCAGGCCGCGTCGAAGTCGGAGCTCCCCGGGTCGCAGCACTCGTCGGACCCTCGGAAGTCTTCGCCGCAGTCGAGGAGGTACGCTCCCTTCCCCTGGTTCGCGACGACGCTCCCGCCGTCCGGCACCGTGCCGACCAGGATGGCACCCGTGGGGTCGTACACATCGCAGGAGACGGGGACGGAGCCGCCGAACCCGTCGTCCGACGTGCCGGCCCAGGTGATCGTCTCTCCGCCGGCGAGGACGTCCACGCGGAGCTCGGTCAGCGACGGGCGCAGCACCTGGCTCTCGCCGAGCTGCGCGGTCCCCTCGCCTGCCGACGCCGGGACGGAGAGCAGGATGGACGCCAGGATCACGGACGTCACGGCGCACCTCCCTGCTGCTTGCGGTCCACGAGGACGAACTCCACGCGCCGGTTGCGCTCCCGGCCCTCCGCCGTGCGGTTGGTCTCGAGCGGCTGCCCCTCCCCATAACCCACCGACAAGAGGCGATCGACCGGTACTCCCTGCTTCACGAGGTACGCGCGCACGGCGTCGGCGCGGTCCTGGGAGAGCCGGAGGTTCGCGACGTCCGCGCCCTCCGCGTCGGTGTGCCCGGCGACCTCCACGCGCCCGATCTCGGGGTGGGTGACGATGGTGGCCCCGACCTCGTCCAGAAGGGGGTACGACGCGGGGCGGATGGTCGATCTCCCGGTCTCGAACTGGACCTTCTCGAGGATGACGATCTGCTCCGCCTCGAGCTTGATGAGCGTCGGCTTGAGATCGACGCGGATGATCGAGGCGTCCGCCGGCTGCAGCGTCAGCGCCTGCTCGAAGACCGTGTAGCCGGGCGCGGTGACGACGAGGCCGTGCGTGCTGCCGCTCGCGATGTCCTGGGTGATCCGCCCGTCCGTCCCGCTGAAAGCCGGCGTCTGCGGAACGCACATGGGTCGCTGGCTCATCCAGGTGGCGCTCGCGCCGGCGAGCGGGATGCCGTCCGGGCCCACGACCTCGATGACGACGCGGGCGTCGAACCTGGGCTTCAGGTCGACCCGGAGGAGGGTGCCGGTCTCGGCCACCATCGCGCCCGCCTGGCCGATCAGGCAGCCGTCGCGCGCCGTGACGTCCCACTGGGTGCCGGGAACCGCGTCCATCGTCAGGCCGCGCGGGCCGATCGTCTCGGTCCGGAGCCCGTTCGGGCCGGTGATCTCCGCCACCGCGGTCCACGGCTCGCCGTCCAGCCGGATGTCGAGCGCGAGCGCGCCGAGCTGATCGGGGCACCCGTCCTCGTCGCGCCAGCCGTTGACGATCTCGGCCTCCGTCGGGCACCCGTCGCGGCTCGCGAGCGAGCCGACGGGATCGAAGTCGAGCGGGCGCGGCGGATCCTCCTTCCCGAACCCGCCGCCCACGAACGCCCGGAACACGGGGACCCCGACCGCGTCCGTCACGCCGAATGCGCCGCCCGCCACGAGGAACCCGCCGATGGGGTTCCGGTACCGCACCGTCCCGATCGCTTCGATCGGGAGCTCGGCGCCCGGCACCGATCCGGGCGCGAACGCCGGCCGCGCCACGATCTCGGCGGTGAGCCCCACGTCCGGGCTCGCGAGCGCGCCCACGCTCACGCCCAGGATCGCGGCGTCCGACCCCGTGAGGTTCCCGCGCCCCGCGATCGCCGGCCGGATCTGCGCGCCGACGTCCGCCCCGAAGGTCGCGCTCCCGACCTCTCCCGTGAGCGCGAGGCGCGCGCCGCCCGCGATCCCGCTCGAACCCAGGAACGCGGCGTCATTCCCCGTCGGCAGGTCCACGTGCCCGAGCAGCCCGAGCCCGAACCCGCCGCCGCCCACCGCGCCCGGCGGCCGGACCGGCACCACCAGCGCCGTGAGCCGGATATCCCCGAAAGACGCCGGGTTCGCCTGGTCCGCGCTCACCGACGACACGTACACCGGGGCCGCTGCGTCGAACCGGAGCCGCTCGTGGACCGCGACGCCCGCCGAGAGGTTCGCGGCGACCACGTTGTCGAGCGCGCGGATCTCCTCCCCCGGCTCGCCGGGAGCGGGCGCGCGGACCTCTACCAGCGGGGACTCCGCGTACTCCCCGAGCGCCGCGAGCCACCAGTCCCCCGCCGCGAACGCCGAGGGCCGGGCGACCACGAGCGGGCTGCGCGGATCGCCGTCCAGCGCCGCCGGGACGAAGTCGTGGGCGTCGAACCCGTCCTGGGCGCGCGCGACTGCGGACGGGATCAGCGAGAGGGCCACGAGGGCTGCGGGGGCGGTCGGGAGGCGCATCGAGAGGCTCCGGGAGCCATCCTACCACCGTCGCGGGTTGACCCGGGCGCCGCGCGAGAGTGAAGAAACGTGACGGGTCGGGGTCGCCGGACGGCGCCGACGGGTGTATACTCCGCGTGCAACTGGAGAGGAGACACCATGCACAAGTACTTCGTTCTGGCCCTCGGGCTTCTGGCCGCCTGTGCAGGCACTGGCAAGGACAGCGGGGACACCAGCACCACCACCGACACCGACACCACCGGCGGCCCCACCGCGCCGGTCATCAACTCCTGGACCGCGAGCTGCCTGGACGAGGAGACGTTCGAGGGCACGGTCGACGTGTCGGGCGACTCGAACGGCGTGCACGTCCTCAACATCTGGGAGACGGGCGCCCCGGACGCCTCGGCCTGGAACGAGGAGCACGACATCACCGGCTCCACGATCACGCTGACCCAGGTCGCGAGCCCCGACGACATCACGAACGAGACGAGCCTCTTCGGCTGCGGCACCGGCGAGCAGTTCGACCTCGACGAGACCACGCTGACCTACGCCGTCCGCGTCTACGACACCGACGGTGTCATCGCGGACTGCATCCAGTTCGGCCACGAGCCGGAGACCGTCTCCGGTGGCACGTACACCACCATCGGTGGCGCGCCGTCGAGCCCCGGCGAGTTCACGGACTGCCGTACCCTGAACTAGTCGTGAGCCGGGCAGCGTAGGGGGTCCGCCCTCCACGCGCCTCACACGCTCGAAGGGCGCGATCGGAAACGGTCGCGCCCTTCTTGTGTTTCGGGCTCAGGTCGCGCTGGGCGCCGGCGGTTGCTTGCGGAAGACCGCGAGCCCCTGCAGGAAGCTGCGCAGGAACTGGTCCAGGCACTCGCGGTAGTTCTTCTGGCCCTTCTTCCGGAACAGGGCCGAGAGCTCGCCCTTCGACAGCTCCACCTCCGCGAGCTTCATGATCGCGATCATGTCCTGCTCCTCGAGCTGCAGCGCGATGCGGAGCTTCTTGAGGACCAGGTTGTTGTCCAGGTCAGACGTGGGCGGGGCCGCCCCGCCTTCCCGCGGTCCGCGGTGCTTCACGATCAGGCCGTCGAGGAGCGCCGCGAGGTTCAGCTTGCCGACGTCGGCGTAGCCCGGCTGATCGTACATGAGGAACCAGGACTTGAGCTGGTCGCGGGTCGCCCCGCGCCCCCCGAGGGTCAGCAGCTCGAGCATGGTCGCGTCGTCGAGGTCAAGGGCGTAGCGCAGGCGGCGCAGCAGGTCGTTGTCGTTCACGGCACCACCAGGGAAGGTTCGGGCCGGGGATAACGGCTGGCGGCCCCCTGGGCCACGCCTCAGAGCGGCGAGCCGTACAGCACGAGCACGCGGCCGCTCGGATCCGCAGCCGACCGCGGCGCGCCTGCCGCGACGTCCGTGAACCCGTCGCGGTCGAGGTCGCCCGCGGTCAGCGGCCCGAGCTCCTCGCCGATGTCGGCGTTGACCGTGGCGGCTGCGATCTGCACGACCGTGCCGGTGCCGGCGGTCCGGCCCTCCACCATCCACAAAGCCGCGGCGCCCGCGGGGTTCCAGCCGGCCGTCACGAGCTCGGCCGCGCCGTCCCCATCGAGGTCGGCGAGGATCACCCCGTCGCCGAGCGGCAGCGCGTCCGGGAAGCCGGTGAGCACGAGCATCGGTACCGGATTGAGCCCACGGATCAGCCAGGCCTCGTCGTCTGCGCCCAGCGCGAGGTCGCCGTAGCCGTCGCCGTCCGCGTCGCCCGCAGCGAGCGAGCGCCCGAGCTCCGCCGGACCCGCGAGCACCACGAGCGCGTCGTCCGCGGACGCGGCGTCCCCGGGGAGGATCCGGACCTCTCCCGCCGCGCCCGCCACCAGCTCGGCGCGCCCGTCCCCGTCGAGATCCGCGGCCACGAGGCGCATGTCCGTGTCCCAGCCCGGGATCACCGCCCCCGACCCGAGGTGGATCGAGCCGCCGCCGCCCACCGCCAGGTCGGCCTCTCCGTCGCCGTCCAGGTCCCCCGCCGCGATCGACCCGTCCAGGTCTGCGCCGACCGTCTCGAAGGCGTCCGCCGCCGAGAACGCCGCCGGCAGCGGGCCCGCGATCAGGTGCGCCACGCCCTCCGCCACCCACGCGAGGTCGCCCACACCGTCCCCGCTCCAGTCCGGCCCCGCGAGGACCGCGCCGGGCGTCCCTGCGGCCGCGATGGCGGCGCCCGGCACGTCCACCCCGGGCACCGGGACGGCGCCCACCACGTACGTCCCGACCGCGTCGGCGACCGCCAGCTCGGGCCAGCCGTCGGCGTCCGTGTCCCCGGCGGAGATCCAGGTCCCGAGGGCGTCCACGGCCGGATCGCCCTCCACGACGGCCTCGAGCACGACGAGCCCCGAGAGCGCCGGGTGGCACGGCGTCATCGACGGATCAGCGCTGTCCACGAGCCCGTCGCAGTCGTCGTCCACCCCCCCCCAGCAGATCTCGGGGGCGTCCGGGCTCACGGCGGCCGTGCGGTCGTCGCAGTCGCCGGCCGTGGCGACCCAGGCAGGATCGGCCTCACAAGCGGCTTCTGGTGCCCCACCGAAGCCGTCCCCGTCCGCGTCCACGTAGCCGCTCACGCCGGAGGTGGGGTCCCAGGTCGGATCCGCGTCGTCCACGAACGCGTCGCAGTCGTCGTCCACGCCGTTGCAGATCTCCGGGTTGTTCGGGCTCAGGGACGGGTTTGCGTCGTCGCAGTCGAGCCCGCCGTGCTCGGGCCCCCACACGCCGTCGCCGTCGGCGTCGCAGCCGCAGTCCGGGTCGAGGCAGTCCGCGAGCCGGTCCCGGTCGTCGTCCTCCTGGTTCGCGCAGTCCTCCACGCGCGAGGGGTCGGGGGCAACGGGGTCTTCCCCGCATCCGCTGACGACGAAAGCGAGGAACGACGCGAACCTCCAGTGCTTCACCACGCTCCTACCCCTTCCCCGCATACGCCCGGGGACGATGCACGGTACCATACGTATCCCCGGGTCGCTGATCCGCAGGAGGCCGCATGCTCTGGCTCGTCGCCGCCGCCACCACCGCCGCCCTCGGCGCCCCCGCGGGCTACTCCGTCACCGAAGCCGACGCGGACGGGTGCGAGCTCTCGCTGGGGCCGGCGGACGCGACCGGCGTGGTCCCCATGCACGCGGAGTGCTGGTGGCCGGACGTCACGCTCGAGACGGCGAAGAGCAAGCTCTCCCGCTGGGATCTGCACGACGATATCTGGTCGGCCGTCGTGACGTCCGACATCCGCGAGGCCGGCGACCGCGCGCTCGTGTGGCAGACGCACCAGAGCAAGGGCATCGCCAACCGCGAGGTCATGCTCTGGATGAAGCACGAGACCGTGGGCGGCGCCGACCGTTACTCCTGGACCCGGGCGGGAGATCGCCCGCTCGCGCTGACCGCCGGCAACGTCGCCACCGGCCGCGACGACGGCTACTGGCAAGTGCAGGCCGACCCGCGCGGGGGCGTGAAGGTCGTCCACCACCTGGAGTACGACCCGGGCGGGAGCGTGCCGGGGTTCATGGTGCGCTGGTTCCAGACGTCGGGTTTGAAGGCCAACCTGGCGGAGGCGCGCGCGGCGCTGAAGTAGCGCCTCATACCCCCTCCCCCTCAACGGGGGAGGGATGGGGTGGGGGTCCGAAGGCTGGGTCCAAGGGTGGCATTCGCCGTACCGCACCCCCCTCCCCGATTTTTTTTTATAAGGGGGGAGGGGGAAATGCAGGCCGAACGCCGTTTCTTACCTCACGGCCCGCGCCACCGCCGCCCCCCACTCTGCCGCCCGCTCGACGAGATCGATCCGCAGCTCGATCCCGACCACGAAGGTCCCGGTCTCCGCCAGGAACCGGTCGCCGAGCTCCGCACCTGCGTGCGTCCAGGCCGTCAGGTCGTCCGCGAGCGCCTTGACGCCCGCCAGGTCGGCCGGCTCGTCGCCGGTCGTGACCGCGGCGTCCACGGCGGGGGCCTGCTCGTCCGTCCATGCGAGCTCCACGAGCCGCGCGGCAGTCTCCGGGGGGAGACGCCCACTCTCCCCGAGCCAGCGGAACCACCGGGCCGCCAGGAACCGCGCGGAGACATTCCACGGCAGGAGCTGGGGGTACGGGCTCGGGCCGAGCTCGATGCCGATGCGATCGAGCTCCGACGCCACCTTCGCCTCTGCCGACCACGGGGTCCCCCGCAGCGACGCCGGGATCAGCCGCGCGACGCCGACCGGGAACGCCGTCAGCCACGGGGATCCGTGGATCACCGAGCACGCGGACCGTCGGATCGGCCGGCCGCCCGCCTGCATATCGTAGGTGGACCCGAGGTCGCCGTAGCTGTGGAGCTCCACCAGGCCGACGGCGCTGTCGGTGACCGCGCGGATCTCGACCATGGCGGCCCGATACCACTGCTCGAGGGCGTCCTCCGCCCCCGGGGCGAGCCGGCTCCGGACCCAGCTGTCTACGGCGGCCTTGCCGAACAGGGTCTCCTTCTCCTCGATCCGGCCCTTCCACGGGCGGTTCAGGTCGAGCAGGCCGCGCGGGAGGTTCGGGCGGGCGCCAGCGCCCCCGATCTCGGCCGTGGCGGCTTCGAGGGCTTCGAGCGTGCCCATGTCGTGCCAGGTGTCCACGCGCTCGGCCAGCTCGCGGAGCGTCGCGTCGTCCGAGGACGCGCCCCCGTAGTACACGAACGGCATGGCGGGCGCGGCGGGAGCGATCGCGTGGGGCGCCACGAAGGCGGCGCGGGCGGCGCCGGGGATCACGGTCATCGACGGGGGCATGGGTCCTCTCGCAATCAGGGGCAGACGTCCGCCTGGAGCGCGCTGCATACCCCGTCGCAGGTCTGGATCACCTCTCCCGTCTCGAGGAAGCGCACGAGCTGGGCCTGGGCCTCCGGCTGGCGGCGCGGGCACTCGTGGGGGTCCTTCGACGTGTCGGGAGGCAGGTTCCCGAGCGGCATCTCCGGCACGTCCGCGTACTGCCACTCGACGATGGCGGAGCCCGTGAACGGGGCTTCCCGCTCGTCGATGCCCCAGATCGGCTTCGTCTGCGGGGCGACCGTGGACAGGCCGTAGGCGCGCGCCATGGTCTCCGCGCCGAGGGTGGTCACCTGGGCGTCGTTCAACGCCACCTGCACCAGCACCGACTTCGCGGCTCCCGAACCGGGGAGCGGGTCGGTCGTCACGTGCCGCGCGTAGCCTGCGGGCTCGGCGGGATCCCACGCGGTCTGGATGATGGCGAGGATCAGCGCGCGGTCGCGGTCATCGAGGAACTTCTGGTCGAAGAGCAGGAAGAACGGGTCGAAGTCGGCGGAGCGCGAGAGCAGCAGGCTGTACGGCAGGCCCGCCACGCCGAGCACGCCGCGCTCGATGTCCGGCGAGTACGCCATGTACGCGCCGCCGAGGATCCCGCCCTGCGAGTTGCCGTAATAGCCGACCTTCGACGGGTCGATCACGCGCTTGCCGTCGTACGCGAGCAGCGGGTCGTCGAGCAGCGTGCTCCGGGTGAACCGGAGGCCCTGAACGACCTCCGACAGGCCCTGGATGCTGCGGTCCGTGATGATCTCGAAGTCCGAGACGTCGTTCGCGATCATGAGCGCGACGACGCCGGCGTCCGCCTCGCTCATGCCGATCCAGTCCTGCGCGAGGATCACCCAGCGGTTCTCGTCCGCGAGGTCGGCGAGGTAGTCGGCGCGGGCCTCGTCGCGGGAGCCGAGCAAGCCGTGGCCGTACTGCAGCACCATGCCCCCGCCCTGCGGATCGAGGGCGAGCGAGCACGGGATCCGGACCAGGAAGTCCACTTCCGTGTCGCCCTGGTACGCCGGCATGCCGTCGTCGCCGTCCACCAGGCGGGCGCCGAGACCCGGGCCGTCGTCCAGCGTGTAGCGCGGCGCGGTGAAGTGCCCGTCGATGGTGCGCGCGATCCGGGTTCCCGGAACCGTGCAATCCTCGTCCTCTAGCGTGTCGATCACGTAGGCCGTGGGGCCGCCCGGAAGCCGCGCCAGGCTGTCGTCGCGCACGTGGAGCGCCCGCCCGAGCGATGACTCCACGGACGCCGTGGTGAAGTCCCACGCGAGCTGGAGATCGTTCCGTCCGATCCCCGCGTCCGCGAGGACCGGGAACACCGACTCCTCGAAGTGTGGCCGGCGGGCGTGGACATCCCCCTCCGGCGAGTCGAGGTTGTCGCGGAGCGCCTGGAACGCCGGGGATGGCGGCACGGGCGCGCCGTCCTGCGCCACGAGCCCGCGCATGGCGACCACATACCGCCGGCCGTGCTCGAGGGGCGCGAGGGCGTGGAGGATCAGCGTCCGCTGGTCGTCGGTGTCCGCCGTCAGGTCGAGCTCCGCGAAGTGGGCGACGCGCTGCCCCGTCACGGCGTCGATCACCACGGTCCGGGCGTCCGCGTCCAGGTACCGGTCCGGGTCGGTCCACGGGATGAGCCCGGCGTCCGACAGGCCCTCGAAGTACGCGATCATCGGCGTGAGCGTACTGAAACCGTCGTACCGGTTGAGCATGGCGGGGTCCACCGCCGCGCCGTCGCGGTCCGTGGGCAGCGAGCCGGCCGGGAACGCGTTGCGGACGCCGCTCACCGTGTCCGCCGGGACCTGGTAGTACGAGCTCGGGTACGGGAGCGCGCACAGCGACGGATCGGTGGGATCGCAGCCGGAGAGCTCCGCGATCGTCACGGGCTCTCCGTCGGTGGCCGGGCCCGTGCAGCCGAGGGCGAGGGCGAGGAGGATGCTCATGGCGCGGACAACAGCTCGAGGTCGAACGCAAGGTCGTCGCTGTCGACGGAGCCCTGGTGGACCTCTACCGCGATCGTGTTGCTCCCGGCGTTCAAGGCGTCGAGCCAGATGGTCGACTCGATCCACACGGACTCGTCGTCGCCCTCGATCGCGTTCACCGCGAGGACGTCCGGACCCGGCGTCCCCGGCAGGTTGTTCCGCAGCAGGGCGAGCCCGTTGACGTAGACCACCGCGCCGTCGTCGCGCCGCAGGCGGAGCCGCAGCGTGGTGAGGGCGGTCGGGTCCGGGACGTCGAACAGGCCACGGAAGTACGTGGTCACGTGCTTCTGGAGCGGATCGGGGCCGAAGCCCACCGCGGTGGCGGCCGTGTCCCCGTAGCCGAGCGGGGCGGCGCCGGAGGGCCACGCGGAGTCGTCGAACGCCACGTGCTGCCAGCCGACCGGCGCGGTTCCCTGGTCGAACCAGCGCCACGCGCTGCCCGCCGGGAGCACCGGAGTCGTGGCGTTCGAAGCGATGTTACTCGTGGCAGGGCTGCCACCGTACGGATACTGCCAGCAGCCGTCTCCGGCGCAGCAGTCCGGCATGCGGGAGAACGCCAGATCCTCCCCGATCGGGCCGTACTCGACGACGCTCCCGCCCCCGTCCGGCGCGAAGATCCCCACGGACTCTCCCTCACCCGCGAGCGAGAACGAGAGGTGGGTGTTCCCGGCTAACGGGACGGCGTCCGCGAACAGCACCAGGAAGCCGCCCGCCGGCACCGAGAGCGAGGGATCGAAGATGTGCTTCGTCGGGTCCGACGGATCGTCGCTCATGGTCCAGCCGCGCAGCGAGACGTCGGCGGCCGTCGGGTTGTGCAGCTCGATCCAGTCCACGAACTTGCCGGTCTCGTCCGCGTAGGAGCGCGCGTTGTCCGGCATGAACTCGTTGATGCACAGCGTCATCGAGGCCAGGGGGGCCGTCTCCGTGTCGTCGTCCGTGTCGACGACGGTGTCCGTGTCCGCGTCCGCGTCGGTGTCCGCGTCGGTCTCCTTGTCGGGGATCGTCAGCGACCCCTGGCCTGCGACGCACGCGGCCAGAAGCCAGCATGTGAACAGAGTGATCGGCGTGCGAAGCATCACAGACCCCAGAGGTCGAGCATGACCGGACGACCTACACGCATATACCCGGCAAGCCCGGAGGTTTCCGCAGTTTGCGTAGATTTTTCATCTTTGCCGCAGGCGATCGTGGGTTCCAGGGTGCGGGCGAGGAGGCCCGGGAGTAGATTCTGCATACCGGATCTTACCACCTGCGCGTCACCTCCGCGACACACAGTGGTCGCCGGCCGTTTTGTGTGTGTCGGACCGGCGCTGCATGTGTCACACTGCGGGTAGCGCCGACTCCAGCGAACCCGAGCAGCGAACCCGAGGGATCCACCGTGAACCGTCTCTACCCGATCCTCCTCCTGCTCCCGGCCTTCTGGGGCTGCGCCGACAAGTCCTCCGACACGGCGGAGACGGACACCGACTCCGAAGGGGACGCGGACGCCGACTCCGACTCCGACGCCGACACGGACACCGATGCCGACACGGACACACAGGCGACCACGGACGTAGAGGTCTACATCAACGAGATCATGTCGTCCAACGCCACCGTCCACCCGGACGAGACGGGTGCGTTCCCGGACTGGGCAGAGGTGTGGAACGGCACCGGCGCCGAGCTCGACCTGTCCGGCTGGTTCATCTCGGACGACGACTCGTGGACCGACAAGTGGGCTTTCCCGCCCGGCACCGTGCTGCCGGCGGGCGGCTTCGTCGTCGTGTTCTGTGACGGAGACGTGCTCGACGGTCCGCTGCACACGAGCTTCAAGCTCAAGGCGGACGGCGAGTTCCTGGGCATCTACAGCCCGCTGGCGGACGGCAACCGCCTCGCCGACAAGGAGAACTACCCGCTCTCGGCGATCGACATCTCGTGGGCGCGGCAGCCGGACGGCGGCGCGTTCGCCGACGACGCGACCCCGACTCCCGGCGCTGCCAACCAGTGATCGCCCCCAGAGCCTGATCGATGCCCGAGCTGCTCGCCCGATACGAGTTCAAGTACCTCATCACCGACGAGCAGATGGAGGGGATCCGCAGCTACGTCCGGGCTTACCTCGATCCGGACGAGTACGGTGACGCGGGTGGGAACTACTGGGTGAACAGCCTGTACCTCGACACCGCCAACTGGCGCCTGGCCCGGGACACGGTCGACGGCGTCAAGAACCGGTACAAGCTCCGGATGCGCTGCTACGAGTTCACGGACACCCCGGTGTTCTGCGAGATCAAGGCGCGCGTCGGGAGCTCGATCTTGAAGGCGCGCGCGCTCATCCCTCGAGACGCCGCGGAGCCGGTGGCAAACAACGCGCCCGTGGAACGCGGCCACATCCAGGCGCTCAAGAAGAGCCACCAGACCGATCTGGACCGCTTCCGCAACCTCGTCGACAAGCACGATATGCGCCCGCGGCTCTGGGTGCGGTACCACCGGGAAGCGTACGTCTCTCCGTTCGGAGAGGGCTCGCGACTCACCTTCGACAAGGATCTGCAGGTCGGGATCCCCGCCGTACCGCTCTTCGAGCCCGAGCTCGACCTCATGTACAAGGTCATGCTCGAGCAGCCGACCATCCTCGAGATGAAGTTCAACGGCGCACATCCGCGATGGATGCGCGACCTCGTGCGCGCGTTCGGGCTCAAGCGGATATCCGTGGCCAAGTACGTCCTGGGTGCGACTCAGACGAAGATGTTTCCGTTCAACACGACGGTGGAGCACCCATGGCAGGCCTGGTAGGCGGACCCTTCTCCTACATGGCGCCCGGGGTGTCGGTAGAGGGGTTCCTCCTCGCGATGCTGGTGGCGTGGCTGTGCGGGCAGGCCATCGGCTGGATGTACTCCTGGTCCTCCGGCGTGCTCTCCTACAGCCAGACCTTCGTGCAGTCGCTCGTGTTGCTGACCATGATCGTGACGCTCATCTCGGGCGTCATCGGGGACAGCCTCGCCAAGGCGTTCGGCCTCGCGGGCGCCATGGCCGTCGTCCGCTTCCGCACCCCCGTGAAGGACGCGCGGGACGCCGTGTACCTGTTCTTCGCCGTCGCGGTCGGCATGTCCATCGGCACGGGGAACCCGCTCCTCGGCGTGCTCGCGACCATCATCATCGGCCTCGCCGGCATCTCCCTCGACTGGTCCTCTTACGGCAGCCGGAGCAGCGCGGACGGCATGCTCCGGTTCCGCTTCCAGGGCGATCCGACCCGGCGGGAGGAGGTCTCGGATATCCTCAAGCGCCACTGCCGCGCATTCACGCTCTCGGCCGCGCGAGTCGCCGCGCCGGGCGGCCCCGAGGAGCTCGTGTACGACATCAACCTGCGCAACGCGAAGACGGCCCAGGACCTCGTCAAGGACCTGACAGCCACCGGCTGCGTCAGCGCGGTGTCGCTGCTGCCGCTCGCGCGCGCCGGCGAGTCCTGACCCATGGACCTCATCGTCAGGCGTCGGATGGGCTACGTCACATGGATCTTCGGGGGCGCGCTCGCCCTCGTGTGGGCCGGGTTGCGGACGCGTGGAATAGAGGTTCGCGGCATTGGTTTCGCGAATCCCGTCATGGTGAGCCCCTGCGAGCCGGGGCGACTCGCCGCGCTCCCCGTCCCGCTCCTGTCGGACGTGACGCCGGACCAGGTCGTCGCGGAGCTCGACACCACGCCCCTGCTCGAGGAGCAGGCCGCGCTGGAGGCCGAGGCCAACGCCATCGAGGTCACGTCGAAGAACACGGCGTCGAGCCTCACGCGCCAGTTCGCGACGGGGAACGAAGCGAGCCTCGCGAACATCGCGAGCATCAAGACCATGCTCCGGTCCGACCAGGCGCTCGCGAAGGCGCTGCGGGAGCGGGTCGAGCGCGAACGCGCGGTCTCCGACGCCGGCGGCGGCCCCCGGATGATTGCGGACGACCTGGAGCGGGAGCTCCACGTGGTGGACGCGCGGGTGAGCGCCGCGCGCGAGCAGCTCGCGATCGCTTTGCGGATCGCCGCGAACACGGAGGCCCGGGCCGGCAGCACGCCCGGCGTCAACGAGTTCGAGTCGGAGGCCGCCCGCAAGCGCGTGGAGCAGGTCCAGGGCCGGATCGCGCGCAGCAAGCTCACGGCGGGCATCACGGGCCAGGTAGCGGCGGTCTTCGCGGCGCCCGGCGACTGGGTGATCCCCGGCGTGCCGATCATGCAGGTGAACCTGAAGGAGACCCACGAGATCCTGGGGTACCTCCCGTACGATCGGATCGCTTCGGTAGAGGCCGGGGAGGCCGTCACCGTCGTCCGCGCGAACGGAGAGGTCCTGTACGGGAAGCTCGCGTCCGTGGGGACGGGCCCGGTACTCAAGCCCCAGGTCCTCTGGTACGATCCCCGCGCAGAGGAGTACGGCGTGCCGTTCCGGATCCAGCTCGACGACGGCGCTGTCGGCCCGAACGAGCCGGTCAGCGTCAGACTGTAGGGCGTCGCATGCCGACCATCGCCAGAGCGACCAGCAACCCGACGATCCCGGCAGCTGGGGTCGTGGTCGCGCAGCCGCTGCAGCCCTGCTCGTAGACGGGCGAGAACGGGCACTCGCCTGCGGCGGGCGTCTCGCCGGAGCACTGGAGGATATTCCCCATCAGCGGCGTTCCCTCTGAACCGGTCACGATGGCGCCCTCCTGCGAGAACCCGACGGCCTCCCCCTGCACCTCGTCCACGTCGTTGACGCGCCGCGGCAGGTTCTCCCAGTGCGCCTCCGGCGCCGCGGGGTCCGTCTCCCACTCCCACAAGCGCGCGGCGGTGCGCACCACGAGCCGCTCGCCGTCGCGGTCCCAGTCTGCCCCCGTGATCCCCTGCTCCAGGTCCAGGCCCGACGAAGCGTGATCGATCCCGTGCACCAGCTCGAGCGTGGTCACGCCCTGGCCCGCGTCCGCCGGTGCCCTATAGATCCGAGTCTCGACGGCGCTCTTGGTGAAGATGTACACCGTGCCCGTGCACGGGTGCACCACCATGGCCTCTGCGTCGTGCTGCCCGTCCGGGTACGTGAACTCCCAGACGTCCACCCGATCCAGATCGCGGTCCGCGATCTCCGGCTCTCGCACCAGGGCGACCGAGATCGTCTCGCGCCCGAGGTCGTTGTCGCCGATGTCCCCGATGTACAGGCAGGGCTCACCGTCCGGGCACTTGCCGGCCGCGATGTCCTCCCAGTCCCCGTTCGCGATGCCGGGCGCGAAGTGCACGCCCCGCAGACCGCTCTCGAAGTCGTAGCTGTAGATCTCGCGGTCATTGCCGCCGTCGGGGTGGGTGTACCAGACGTCGGGGTGGACACGAGACGCCACGATCCCGGACGACTCCACAGGCAGACCCTCGACGACGTAGGGCTCGGGGACTGCGTAGTTCGCGCAGGTGGTGGCCAGGGCGAGGCGAGTGAGGAGCAGGAGCATCTGCCGTCCCGGAGGGTCTGTGTCCGGTCCCGTATCCCGTTGGGCCTCCGCCGGGGTATCCTCCCGTATGCTCGAACGCTGGCTCCATCGCGGCGCGCGCGGCGCGGTCTGGTACGACCCCGCTTACCGCTGGCCGTTCTCGCACCTGGAGGGGCGCCTGCACGCCGAACCCCGGCGCGCGGACTTCGTCGCCTGGTACCTGCTGGAAGAGCGGGTCATCGCAGTCGGCGACCTGCGGCAGCCGCGGCCCGCGTCCTGGGCCGATCTGGCCAGGGTCCACGCGCCAGCGTGGCTCGACAAGCTGGTGACGGTAGACGCGCTGCAGCAGGTGTTCGCCCTGGAAGGAGAGGAGATCCCGGTCGACGAGACCATCCGCACGATCCGCCTGGCGGTCGGCGGGACGGTGGAGGCCGCGCGCGACGCGCTCGCCAACCGCCGCCACAACGTGAACCTGCTCGGCGGGTTCCACCACGCGTCACCGGACCGGGGCGCCGGCCTGTGCGCAGTGAACGACATCGCGATCGCGGTGGCCGTGGCGCGGGCCGAGGGGTTCGCCGGAACGATCGCCATCCTCGACCTCGACGCGCACCAGCCGGACGGCACCGCCGCGTGCTTCGCCGGGGATCCGCTCGTGTGGATCGGCTCGATCTCGGGGGGGAGTTGGGGCGAGCTCCCGGGCGTGGACGACGTGATCCTCCGCGACGCGACGGACGGGCCGTACCTCGACGCCCTCGACGCCCTCCTCCGGCGCATGCCGAAGGCGGACCTGGCGTTCGTGGTGGCCGGCGGTGACGTGCTGGGTGGGGACACCCTCGGGAAGCTCGCGCTCACCCTCGCGGGCGCGCTCCAGCGGGACCGGCGGGCGCACACCGCGCTCGTGTCCGTACCGACGGTGTGGCTCCCCGCCGGCGGCTACCACCCGGCGAGCTGGCGGCTCCTGGCAGCCACGGCGACGCTCGTGACCACCGGGAAGGCGAAGCCGGTCGCGGATGGGTTCGAGCCCCTGCGGGCGCGGTACGGGCGCATCGCGCGGTCGCTCCCGCGCGAGCTCCTCGGCCCGGACGACGATGACGATCTCGGCGGGCTGTTCCCGTTTGAGCGGCGCGAGTCAGAGAGGAAGCTCCTCGGCTTCTACACGGAGGCCGGCATCGAGCTCGCGCTCTGGCGCTACGGGATCCTCAGCCACCTGCGCCGGATCGGGTACGACCAGCTCCGGATCGCGCTCGACGACGGCGGCGCGGGCGACCGGTTCCGCCTGTTCGGGACCGCGGTGGGCTCCGCTGGGGAGCGCGCAGAACATTTGCTGATCGAGGCCGTCTATGCCCGGGAGATCATCGCCGGCGAGGCGTGCCTGTACGTCCACTGGATGACGCTCCGCGACCCACGGGGCCGGTTCGACGCCCGGAAACCGCGGCTGCCGGGGCAGGAGGTCCCGGGGCTCGGGCTCGCGCCAGAAGCGACCGAGATGCTGGTGCGGATGGCGGAGCGCCTGGAGCTCGCGGGCGTGGCGCTCAGGCCGGCCTGGTACCACATCGCGTACGCATGCCGGACCGAGTACCGGTTCGCAGACCCCGCGAGGCAGGGGCGGTTCGAGGCGTTACAGCGCGATCTCGCCGGGCTGCCGCTCGTAGAGGCCACCATGCTCGTGGCGGAGGGGAAGGTGCGGGAAGTCGGCGGCCAGCCATACAAGTGGGAGGCCGAGCCGATGGTACGGTGGCGGGTGCCCCGCCCGTCGGACGAGGAGGTCGTGACCGCGGAGCGGGAGCGCGTTCATTTCACGACGGGTGCGTAGCGGATTACGCACTGTGCGTGATGATGGTGGCACCCCTACGCAGGAGGCGGGTTCTTCTTCCAGAACTTCTGGAGGTCCGAGTCGATGAACCAGCGCGTCACGGGCGCGAGGTGCCGGTTCGCCCACAGGATCCCCGCGTTCGCGAGCCCGGGCTCGATGTGGTACCGCCCCTTCTCCACCCCGTCGAGGTACGCCGCTGCGACCGTCTCCGGGCGGGCGAGGCTCGCGTTGCCCGAGAGCGCCTTCGTCTCCGCCGGCTTCGTGGCGTTCTCCTCCGCGAGCTGCGGGGTGTCGACGTCCGCGGGGAACAGCACGGACACGCGGATGCCATACGGGAGCAGGTCCTGCCGGATGCAGTCATAGAAGCCCGTGATCGCGTACTTGCTCGCGCAGTAGGCCGAGTATCCGAACAGGCCCATCTGCCCGAGCGTCGAGCTGACCGCCGAGACCGAGCCTGACCGCTGCGCCCGGAAGTGCGGCAGGAACGCGAGCGTGCTCCACACCGCCCCGAAGTAGTTGATGTCCATCATCCGCTTGTACTCGGACGGAGGCGTGTTCTCGAGCCGGTCGCAATGCGCGACGCCCGCGTTGCACAACAGCACGTCC
>CAMCWU010000031.1 GCA_945882675.1 Klebsiella pneumoniae
TGCTGGAAGCCACGCGCTGGGCTCTCGCCCGGTCGCGGATCATCCTGCTCTCTGCGCTGTTTCTCACCGTCGGGGTGTTCGTGTGGCGCCAGCGCCACCGGCTCGCCCGCCGCCCCATCGAGAGCCCGCCGGACACGCTCGACCCGAGCTAAGCAACACCGATCGCGACCAGCCGCTGGTGCAGGAAGTCCCTGGCTTGCACGCCGGGCCCGCTGCCGTCGAGCGGGGCGAGGAGCCGGTCCGGCCCGGGGTGCAGGAAGAACGGCATGGAGTTGCGCGCCTTGTCCCGGCCCTCTGTCGGGTTGGTGACGCGGTGCGTGGTCGCGGGGAGCCGGCCGCCGGTCAGCAGCGCCATCATGTCGCCCGTATCCACGATCATGGTGCCCGGAGGCGGAGAGACGTCGAGCCAGACGCCCTCCCGCGTGAGGATCTCGAGGCCCGGCTGCGTCGAGACGGGCAGGATCGTGATGAGGTTGATGTCCTCGTGCGCGGCGGCGCGGACGGCGCCCGCCGGGATCTCGGGCGGCAGCGGCGGGTAGTGAATGACGCGGAGCACGGAGTTCCCGTCGGTGACCAGCTCGCGGAAGAACGTGGGGGACAGGCCGAGGTACGCGCCGATGGCGTCGAGCAGCCGGTTGCCGAACCGGTCGAGCTGGTCGAACAGCTCGCCGAAGGTCGGGGCGACGTCCGGGAGCTCGGTCGGGATCTGGTTCGGCGGGACGTCGCCGCTCGCGGTGAGCGGGTGGCCGTCCGGGAGCTCCCGGCCCACGTGCCAGAACTCCTTGAGGTCGCCGATCTTCTGGTCCTTCGCGTGCTCGACCATGAAGCCCGTGTAGCCGCGCTGCCGGCCGTCCTGCGGGGTCTCGTACCGCTGCTTGACCGCCAGCGGGAGCCCGAACAGGCGCTCGGCGTCGCTGTAGGCGCGCTTCAGGTGCGCGTCCGGGATGCCGTGCCCGGAGATCGCCACGAACCCGAACCGCTCGAGCGACCCGCCCAGCGCCTGCACGAACGCGGCGCGCGCGTCCGCGTCTCCGTCGGTCCAGGCGGTGAAGTCGACGACGGGGATGCTCTCCGCGGCGGGCGATGGGTGCATCGGTCGGGATCCGGGGCTCACGTGACGAGGCGGAGGTGGGGCGCCCCGGCGACCGGGATGTCGCTCGACTCGTCGGAGGCGAGCTCGTCCGACGGATCGGGGGGGACCGGGAAGAAGATCACCTGCTTGAACGCCGACCACGGGAACCGGCACTCGTACAGGGCGTCGAACGAGAGGCGGATCGAGAGGCCGAGCGGGTCGTACTGCGGGGTATTGTAAGGGTGGTACGCCGCATCAAGCTTGATCGGCAGGTCCTTGCCGCGGTACTGCGTGAGCACGGACTGCGGGACCCCGCTGCCCTGGAGCTGGCTCGCGTCCAGCAGCAGGAAGAAGTCACAGCCGAGCATGAACGCCACGCGAACGAGCTGCTCCGGCTGGTTCCCCCACGGGTCGACGCGCGGGCCCGGGTCCTCGGCGTCGTCCTCCGCGAGGTGCAGCGACAAGGCCTCCGCCCCGTGGACCGCGACCGGTCCGTCCGGGATCTCCGGCATGTCGAGGCCGGCCATGTCGGCCGGGCTCAGCTCGAGGCTCCGGCTGATCGCCAGGAGCTCGTCCACCAGCATGGGCTCGGACCCTGCCAGCAGCTTGCGCACGCGCCCGCGATCGAGGCCTGCGGCCTCGGCGACGCGCGCCGTGTTCCAACCCTTCCGGTCTAGGTGCTTCCGGAGCCAGGCGAGCAGCGGATCGCTCGGTCGCGACACATGGACCTCCGGAACCATGGGTAGCCGGCCAGCGCCCCGGCGCCAACCCCCAAGTCGCCCGGTGCGCGGCCGCGGCGGTGGTTACGATCGGGGGAACCGCACGTGCCGCATGGGGTCCGTGACGGGAGGAGGGGAGATGGACACGACCGCTCTCGCGCTGGTGCTGGTTCTCGGGGCGTTGTTCGCGATCGGCACGGTGGTGCGCGGCTTCGGCGTGTGGGCGCGGCGGCGCCGGCTCACCGCGATCGCGGAGCCGGATCGAGCGGCGTACGACATCCGGGTGCGCGCCACGGTGGCGGCTTCCTCCGTCCTGCCTGGAATGCGGGCCGGGAAGAGCAACCTCACCAGCGCCGATCTGGTGCTGGGAGGCGACCGCGTGATCCTGAGCTCCCAGCGCGGCCTGCTCGTCGACGTGGGTGCCGCGCACGGACGACGGCTCGGCTCCGCGCGCTGTACGGGCCCGGGCCGGCTGGTCCTGGAGGGGGATGTGCCCCGGCTCTCCGGCGACGCGGCTGGCTGGCGGATGGAGCTCGCGCTCGACGACGCCGAGGGCTGGGCAGAGGCCCTCCGTCCCTTCGTCGCCGCCGCGCAGGCCCCGCCGCCGGTCAGTTGATCATCACGATCCCGCCCGAGACCTTGGTGAGGCCGCTGGAGCTGACCGTCGTGTTCGCGCTCGACTTCAGCGTCGCAGTGACGCTGCCTTCCACGGTCACCCCGATGCTCGCCTTGAGGGTGGCGCTCATCTGGGCCTCCGCCTCCCAGTTCATCGTGGCGGTCGACTTGATGTTCATGTCGGAGTTGACGATGTAGTCCATGCCGGCCTTGTGCTCGGTCTTCATCACGGACTCGCCCGAGATCTCCTTCCCCGCACGCCAGGTGATGTTCTCCCCGGCCTCGATGAAGAGGTTCTTCGCGGTGCGGATATGGATGTCGCCCTTGTTGTTCGTGAGGAGGATCCGGCCTTCCGTCGCGTCGAACACGAACGCCATCTGGTGCTTTCCGTCCCAGATCTGGACGCTCTCCTTGCCCGCCGTGTCGTCGAACACCATGAGCGAACCGGAGCGGGACTTCCAGAACCGCCGGTCGTTCCCGGCGAGGTCCGTGCTGCCGGCCGTGAACGTGTCGGTAGACGCCGTGAGGCCCGGGATCTTCGTCTTGTCGGGGCCGGGCAGTCCGGCCTTGGCCTCTGCCGGCGGCTTGTCGACGCCGTTCCAGAACTGGCCGATGATCACGCCGGTGTCGACGTTGCCCTGCATGAACATGACGATGACTTCGTCGTCCTTCTCGGGCAGGGCGTACATGCCGCGCTCGATGCCCGCGTTGGGCGAGGACTGGCGGATCCAGTGCGAAACCGGATCCTCCGACAGGGTCGGGAACGTCACCTTGATCCGCCCGAGCTCGTCCGGATCGACGTTCTCGGAGACGATCCCCACTACAGGGTATGGCTGCAGGCCGGAATGGGGCCGGCCGCCCGCGTCGGTGATCTTGGCCATGGCAAAGGCCTCCAAAAAAATAGAGCGAACCAGATACGCTGAGCATACGGGAGCACGCCGCGCGCGTCAAGCCCGCCAAGGAGCATCCGATGTCGTCGAGCGCGTCCAGCGGCCCCGCCCGGATCGTGGCAGCAGGCCAGGTCACCACGTTCGCGGGGAACGGGCTCCTCCTCTGCGTGGACGTCGGCATCCCGCTGGAGGTCGAGCTGATCTTCGCGACGGACGCGGCGCGCGACGGCGTGGTGGTGGAGCTCGTCCCGACGCCTGCACCCCGGATCGCGTGGCGCCTCGTGAACTTCGACGGGGCCGACGGGCGCGGGAGCGCCGACCCCGTCCTCGTCGCAGAAGTGGCGGATGACCTGGTATTTTTGCACTTCCGGGTGTTCCGCTACGGGCGCACCGCAGACCGCACGGTGCACTACACGCTGTACCTCGTCGCGAAGGCCGCGATCGGCTGGGTACCGGCCAGCCCGGCGCCGCAATAGGGGGGGCACCCCTCCTTCCCCCGCGGACCCCCATGTGCCGCCTCTTCGGGTTCCGCTCCGCGGTACCGTCGCGCGCCCACCGCTCCCTGCTGCTGGCGGAGAACGCGCTCGCCGAGCAGAGCCTCCAGCACCCTGACGGCTGGGGCATCGGCTGGTTCGTCGACGACGACGCCTACCTCGTGAAGTCGGCGACGCCCGCCCACGCCTGCGAGCGGTTCCGGGCGATCAGCGATCGGCTCACGTCGCACACGTTCGTGGTCCACGTGCGGCGCGCGACCGTCGGCACGATCGATCCGCTGAACGCCCACCCCTTCCGCTACGGTCGCTGGCTCTTCGCCCACAACGGCACGATACACGGGTTCGCAGCCGAAGATGGGGAGCTCCGCGCCTGGATGCTCGACCGCACGCAGCCGAAGCTCGCGATGACCCGGCTCGGGGACACCGACAGCGAGCACCTGTTCCTGTACCTCCTCTCGTGCATGGCGGACGCCGGCGTCGATCCGAGCGGCCACCAGGCGGCGGAGGGGCGGGCGGTCGCGGGCGCGCTGCGAACGGGCCTGCTCGCGCTCGATGCGGAGGCGCGGCGCCGTGGACACGATCGGCCGACGACCAACGTGATCCTCACGGACGGGAGGGTGCTCCTCGCGCACCGGGCGGGGAACCCGCTGCACGTCTCGACGCAGAAGTCGTCTTGCGAGGACGCGCCGACGTGCCCGGTGGTGGAGAAGGTCTGCCTCGGAGGAACGCGTCCGCTGACCGGAAGGGTCAACCACCTGCTGGTGGCGACGGAGCGGATCGGGGCGGAGAACCGGTGGGAGGAGCTGGAAGACGGGGCGACGATCGTGCTCGACGCGTGCTGGACGGTCGCGCTCGTGGCGCCGATCGCGGGGTGGACGAATCCGAAGGCGACCCTCGCCGAACAGGGTCGATGAACTCTGGAGCTACCGGGACAGCTCTATGAACCCCGCCTCCCGGATCTGGTGCTTCGCGACCTCCACGTCGGAGGTGGAGCCCCACTCGTCCACGCCCATCCGCAGCCCGAGCTGGGCCATCCCGACGCCCTCTGTCGCCGGCGCGGCCCGGAGCGGCACCGGCGGCCCGAGGAGCCGCGCGAGCGCCTGCCAGCGGAGCTGGTCCTCAGCGGTGTTGTCGGAAGATCCGACGGGACCCTGCACATCCGCCGCGACCACCGACATGGCGGCCGGCGGGGTGTCCCGCCAGGCGATCAAGGTGCGAACCCGATCCTCTACCGGCTCTCCGGCCCCGATGACGAGGTGCGCCACATCTCGCTCGCCCGCCCACCACGCGACCCCGTGGTCGCCGAGGTGCAGCGCCCGCCGCCGCAGATCCGCCGCCACGGCCAGATCCGCCAGCCGGCCGCCGCGCGCCACGCGCACGGCGTCCGCGAAGCCCAGGGCATCCCCGTCCATCGCACGCTCGATCAGGGCCTCGACCCCCTCGTCCCGGCCGGTCCACGGCTCGGGCGCGTAGAGCTGCAGGTCCGCGTTCCGCGCCCAGCCGCCCTTCACCAGAAGCGCGCCGAACCGCCGCAACCCCATCAGCGCGCGATCATCGAGCTGGAAGCGGATATTTTTCGTGAGGTAGGTGTGCTCGCGGTCCGTGTACTCCGCGTCGATGGCGGCCACGCCCGCCGCGCCGGCGCGGCGCACCTCCGCGACCACGTCGGGCGAGAGGTCGGGACGACCCGCCCATGCCGCGAACACGAACGGCACGCCGGTCCAGCGCACCCACGACTCCGCCAGGTCCACGCGGTGCGTGAACCGATCTGGCACGTTCAACGCCGCGTCTCCGATGACCAGCGCCGCCGTGGTGCCCGTCGCGCGGCCGAGCGCGGTCGTCGGCGCGACGTCCACGATCTCCAGGTCAGGCCTGCACTCCTTGCCGAGCGGCCCGTCGAGGAGCACCCGGGCGAGGAGCGCGCTCGTGCGGCTCACCCCGTCGAGCAGGACGCGTGTCCACTCGTGGATCGGCGTCTCCGACACGAGCAGCACGCTGGCGACCGGGCCGTCCGCGCCGATGCAGAACCCAGGTGCGATGCGGAGATCCACGCCGTCCGCCAGGATCGCACCCACCGGCACCAGCGCGAGGTCCACCGCGCCCTCGCGGAGCATCCGCGCGATGACGGACGGGTGATCCTCGATCACCTGGAAGCGGGAGCGGTCGAGCTTGCTGTGCAGCGGGGTCGCGTTGAGGTAGCGGACCGTGCCGATGCGGACCATCTCAGGCCTCCTTCGCCGCGGTGTCCGCGACGATGTGGTACAGCGTGTCGCGCTCGACCGGGATCCGGCCGGCCCGGCGGATGAGCGCCATGAGCTCGGAGCGGGTCAGCTCCTGCGGCGTCTTCGCGCCGGCCATGTGATAGATCCGCTCCTCCTTGACGGTTCCGTCGATATCGTCCACGCCGAAGCTCATCGCGACCTGGGCGAGCTGGATGCCGAGCATGATCCAGTAGGCCTTAACGTGCTCGAAGTTGTCCAGGTACAACCGGCCGACCGCGAGCGTGCGCAGGCAGTCTACATCGCTCGGCTCGTCGAGCTTCGAGAGACGGTTGTTCTCGTTGTGGAACTTGAGTGGGATGAACGTCTGGAACCCGCCGGTCTCGTCCTGCAGCGACCGGAGGCGCTCCATATGGTCCACCCGCTCTTCGAGCCGCTCGATCGAGCCGAAGAGCATGGTGCAGTTGCTCCGCATGCCGAGGCGGTGGGCGGTGCGGTGCACGTCGAGCCAGCCTTCGGTGTCGACCTTGTCGTTGCAGAGCTTCTTGCGGGCGCGGGCCGCGAAGATCTCGGCGCCGCCGCCGGGCAGGCTGTCGAGGCCGGCGTCGCGGAGCGCGCGGAGCACGGCTTCGTACGTCATCGCGTACTTCTCGGCGAAGTAGTGGATCTCCACCGCGGTGAACGCCTTGACGTGCAGGTCCGGGCGCGCCGCCTTCCAGCCGCGCAGGATGTCGAGGTAGTACTCCCACGGCAGGTCTGGGTTCAGCCCGTTGACCATGTGGACCTCGGTCACGAACTGGTCGGCGAGCGAGCGGACGCGGCCAACGGCTTCGCCGACCGACATCGCATACGCCTGCGGGTCACCCGTCTTGAGACGGGAGAAGCTGCAGAAGATGCAGCTCGCCTCGCACACGTTGGTCGCGTTCACGTGCTGGTTGCGGTTGAAGTACGTGAAGTCGCCGTGCCAGCGCTCGCGCACCACGTTGGCGAGCGCGCCCACCGCCGCGAGGTCGGGCGTCCGGTACAGGCGCAGGCCGTCGTCGAAGGTCAGCCGCTCGCGGGCGAGCACCTTCTCCGCAAGATCGGCGATCCCCGCCGCCTTAACGCCGCGCCAACCGATGGCCGAGAGGGTGGCGTCCGGACGCAGCTCGGGAGCCGGCTCGAACCGCCGATGGGGCGCCGCCAGCGGGATTGAGGGCATGTTGCCAGTTTCGAGCTGCATTATTCGCTCCCGTGCGCGAGATGGGCGTAGCGGTTCAGCTCGCCGGTCCAGCGCCGCATGAGATCGTTCGGGACGTCGAGCTGGTCGAGCACACGGGCGGTCACGGTGTCGAGGAGCGCCTCGAGCGTGGCGGGCGCGCTATAGAAGGACGGAGAAGCCGGCAGGATCACCACGCCCGCCTCCGCGAGCTGGGTCAGGTTCCGCAGGTGGATCACCGACAGCGGCGTCTCCCGGACGACGAGGACGAGTCGACGGCGCTCCTTGATCATCACGTCTGCCGCCCGCCCGATGAGGTCGGCCGAGAGCCCGTGCGCGATCCGCGCCGCGCACCCGACGGAGCACGGAATCACCACCATCGCGTCGAAGCGCGCGGACCCCGACGCCATCACCGAGGTCATATCCGCCGCACCGTGGAGCGGGAACCCGTAGGACGCAGGGTCTACCCCGACTTCATCGTTCCAGACGAGCCGGCCGTACTTGCTGAACACGATGTGCGGCTCGAGATCGAGCGCCGCCGCGTTGTCCCGCAGAAAAGAGAGAATCCGGGCAGCATACGGCGAGCCCGACGCCCCAGACACGCCGATCGCAATCCGCCTTGCCATCAGCGTGCCCTCTCGACGAGGTGCCGCCCCAGCACGGCGAGGGCATCGCGGCCTTCACCAGGGGGGAGCTCGGTCAGCGCGGCCAGCGCGTCATCCACGAACCGCCGGGCATCCACCAGCGCGGCTTCCAGCGCGCCGGTCGCGATCACCTCTGCCATCAGGCCCGGCAGGCGGTCCGCGGACGGCTCGCCGGCTTCCAGCTCTGCGCGCAGGGCCGGGCGCTTCCGCATCGCGTAGAGCAGCGGCAAGGTCACCTTCCGCTCGCGGAGGTCGGCGCCAGGCGTCTTGCCGGTCCCCGCGGCATAATCCAGTACATCATCCGTGATCTGGAACGCGGTCCCGATCCCGCGGCCGAATCGGGAGAGCGCGTCCGCCGCCTTGGCGTCGCCCGCAGCCCAGGCTGGCGCTGCGCAGCACCAGGCGATGAGCGCGGCCGACTTCCGCTCGATCACGTCCAGGTACTGCTCGTAGCCGCACGACAGGTCGCCGGCGTGCTTGAGCTGCAGGACCTCTCCCTCCGCCATCTCGGTGACCGCGGCCGCGAGGTGCGTGACGGCCGCGTGCCCGCCTTCTTCCGACGCGAGGAGGACGGCCCGCGCGAGGCAGAAGTCGCCAGTGAGCACGGTCGCCGCGTTGCCGAACAGGTGGTGCGCGGCGGTGCGCCCGCGGCGCGTGTCGGCTTCGTCCACCACGTCGTCGTGGAGCAGGGATCCGAGGTGGATCAGCTCGCCCACGCACATCAGCCGCCCGATGGGCTTCACGTGCCCGATCGCGCGGGCCCCGAGCGCGGTGAGGGCCGGACGCAGGCGCTTGCCTCCGGACGCCGCGAGGTAGCGCCCGACCGCGGGGATCGCCGCCACGTCGCTGTGGACCAGCTCTACCAGAGCGAGCTCTGCTGCCGCCAGTTCGACGGCCACCAGCCCGAGCGCGTCCGCCGGTCCGTGTATGCGCGAGAGCGGCGCTCCAGCCAGGATTCCAGCGGGACGAACGCGGGTGCGGGTGAGCTCCGGTACGAACGACATCGCGGCTCCTTGCCCCAGGGTGCGGATCTGTATCCCGGACGTCAGAAAGTTCAAATATATTTGAAGTGAGTGATGCACGGGCGACGGCGGCGTGTGAAGTGAGGTCATCCAGCGAGGGAGGACCCATGCTCGAAACCGCCGATCCCCGCCAGCGCGCGATCGATCTCGCCACGGAGACCATGTCGGAGCTCATCGAGTTCTGGGGTTTCAAGGCGTCTATGGGCCGAATCTGGACCCTGCTGTATCTCTCCCCCGAGTCCATGCCGGCGGACGAGATCGCCGAGCGTACCGGCCTCTCGGCGGGCGCGGTCTCCATGGGCCTCACGGATCTGCTGCAGTGGGGGATCGTCGATCGCGCGCCGGCGCCGTCCACGGATCGCCGTCGGTTCTACCAGGCGGAGACGGATGTGTGGGCGATCGTGAAGCGCGTCGTCCGCGAGCGGGAGCTCCGGCTCGTCGCGCGGGCGGTGGACCGGTTCAGCCAGGCCGTCGCGATCCTGGAAGAGGCGCAGAAGGAGTCCCCGGACGACCCGGAGATCGCGTTCATGCTCGGCCGGCTGCGCGGCCTCCTCGGGCTCACGCGCGTGGGCTACAAGATGGTGGAGGGCTTCGCGGAGGTCGGGCTGTTCACGCTCCACCCGATCCGCGGGATCCTCAACGGCCTGCGCGCCGCGGTCGGTGTCGGGAATGGCTGACCGGCCGCTGTGGGATCCGGAGCGCGCTCCGCACGTCGACCCTGCAGACGCCATCGCGATCGCGCACGCCTTCGCCACCCGGTGCCGGGCGTGGGCCGTCGAGCGCGAGATCCCGCGCCGCCTGGACCAGCTCGCGGCCGATCCCGCGCAGGACGCCGCGGCGAAGCTCCACGCCTGGGTCGCCTGGCGCGACTTCCTGGATCACGCGCTGGGGGAGCTGGAAGCGGGAACTCTCGACCACTGGTTCGCCGCACCGGACAACTCCTGACGGACCCGCTATAGTCGGGCCGCGCGAGGTCTCCCCCGATGCTCCCGGTCCTCACCCTGATCGCTTGCGGCACCCCGCCCACGCTGGACGGGAAGGTCGTGGATATCTGGGGTACCCCCATCGAAGGCGCGACCGTCATGATGGTCGGCCAGGCCGAACGGCCGCTCACGGACGCGGAGGGGAACTACCACCTCTCCCTGCTGGAAGGCCGCCACCAGATCAAGGCCGGCCGCGAAGGCTACATCCAGGACTCGACAGAGGTGGACGTGGCCGCGGGCCAGACCCCGCCGGGCCCGCTGTTCCAGCTCTACCCGAAGCCGAAGGAGTACGGCTTCTACGTGATCGGGCCGGGGGCCTACTCGCGCCTCGAGCCGGCGGAGGTCGTGTCGGTCGGCAACATCCTCCGCAGTCACCGCGGCCTGAAGGACGTCGGGGACGCGTTCCAGGAGGGCACGAGCCTGCGCGTGCTGTTCCACACGGAGCTCAAGCTCGACGAGATCATGCGCCTGGGCCTGGAGCTGCACCAGCTCGACTTCGTGCGTCAGGCGGAGCTCACGGGCCCCATCGCCGCGCAGATGGTGGACGTGAACCTCTACGTCAGCAAGCGCGAGATCCCGATCGAGGTCACGCCGCTGCGGAGCCGGACCGACTACCTGGTCACGTCGTCGGAAGCGCTGGAGCCCGGGTACTTCGCGTTCCAGACCCAGGAGCTGCTCAACCCGGCGGACGGGGACCGGTTCAACCAGATCCCGGAGGAGCTTCGGGTCGTGTTCCCGTTCGAAGTGCGCTGAAGCGCGTCCCCCTCGCAGGGGGAGCGCGCTGACGAGCGTTCCTCCGCCGGACGGCTGCCGGCTTAGAGACCCGGGAACTCCTGCTCGACGTCCACCCGGATGTCGCCCGGGTTGTTCTGGAGGCTGTCGCGGGTGCTGGCGCGCGCGTTCGCGATGTCGGTCGCGTTGTGCGGGCTGCGCGGATCGGCCTGCAGCAGCGGGTCTAGCCAGGCCGACAGGTCCTCGAACCGGGTCAGGAGGTCGAGCTCCTCTACCTTGTCCGCCATGGTCAGCAGGTGCTGGGCGTAATCCCGCTTGCACCCCACGTTGTCGAGGCAGAAGTCGGAGAGCTGGCCGTTCGACGTCCACGGCTGCACCGCGAAGTCCCAGGTCCACTCGGCGCCTGACGGGACGAGGTGCACCTTGTACGACGCGTCTACGTACACACGCCAGTTGTTCGGCGCCCGGTACCCGTCCGTGTGCATGACCATGGATTCCCACGCCATGTAGTTGTACAGATCCTCCTGGTCGACGTGATCCCAGAGGGCGAGCACGTTCTCGTCCGTCGACGCCTTCCCGCAGATGGAGGACGCCTGGTTCAGCGCGTCCAGCGTGAGCGGATCGGGCGGGATCGGACCGACTTCGTACTGGAAGTTCACGTCGCCGCTGCAGAAGTCGCCGCCCCAGCCGCCGTCCTGGGCTTCGTTCGGCTCGAAGATGGCGCCGAGATCCTTCTCGCCCGGGAACCACTCCTCGATCATGTCGCTGTCGTAGTCTTCGATCATCACGTAGATGCCGAAGTAGCTGTCGTTGACGTACACCTCCGCCCAGCCGACGCGCGGCGCCATGATGCCGCTCTCGCGGGCGAGCTGGTAGGAGATGGAGTCGCGGGTCCGCGTGGGGTCGAGGATATTGCCGTTATGGAGCTTGAAGCCCTTCATCTCGCGGAAGCGGCGCTCGGGCTCGTACTGGTTCACGTCGATGATGAACTGGGGCTTGCCGTCCATCAGGTCGAAGGAAGCGGAGCCCTTCAAACGCATGTCGATCTTGTCGTAGTGGATACCGTCGATGGTGAGCTCGGAGAACGCCCACGTCTCGTTCCAGGAGTTCAGGATGTTGTACTGCTCGGCCGTGATCTCGAACTCGAGCTGATGGACGATGGCGTCCGACAGCGCCGCGGTCTTGGGATCGAGGTCGACGGACGCGAACTCCGGGTTCGTGTCCTCGGGCGTGGTGACGACCGTGGCGCCCCACGTGACGCCGCCGTCCGGCAGGCGCGCCCAGGCCACGTCGCTCGGGAGCTCGGGGATGATCACCCGGTCCGCGATCTCTGAGCCGACCATGACGACGAGCTCGTCCCCGCCTGAGCTCAGGCTGAACGGCAGGTAGCCGACCGTGCCGTACTCGTCCGCCGCGAGGACGAGGTACTCACCGGGCTCGATCGTGCCCTCGGTGCCGCGCCAGACCGAGCCGGAGTCGTCCGCGATGCTCACGGTCGAGAGGTCGATCGGAGCGGTCCCGGGGTTGTACAGCTCGATCCAGTCGGGCAGGGCATCGCCGTCGAACTGCCAGGTCGACTCGTTGTCGGTCACGACCTCGTTGACGAGGAGGATGCCGGTGCCGGGTGCGACCGGGACATCCGTGTCGGTGGTGTCCGTGGTGTCCGTGGTGTCCGTGGTGTCCGTGTCCGGAACGGGCTTTTCACCGACAGGGTCGGTGGTGCCACAGGCGAGCAGGAGCGTCAGGAACAGCATGGAGGGACCCCGGGGCAAACGACTTTGTGATCGTACACCACCCGAGGCGGGGTGCCAAGGACTATATGAGCTCCGCTCCCCGGAGGCGAGCGCGTTCCGTCAGCGGAGGCCGGTCCAGCGCTGGGCGACGCGCCCTTGCTGCTCCGTGAGGTCCGCCTGCGGCTGGCAGGTGAGGGCGGTGCACACGGGGTACGGGTACATGAGGTTCCCGGAGAGCTCGCGCGCGCAGCCCGAGTCGGTGTCGCATTCGGGCGTGTCGTCCACCGCATCCCAGCGATCCCAACCGATCTCCACCGGGTGGAACAGGCCCAGGTAGTGCCCGGTCTCGTGGGCGAGGGTCTCGGCGAGGATCCGCGTCTCCTCGGTGGAGAACCGGCCGTCGAAGCCGGACGCCAGCAGGGCCGACACGATTACGCCGCTGTTGCCGGTCGATCCGAGCGCCCCTGGGATCCCGCCTGCGAGGCCGTATGCGTCCGGGACCTCTTCGATCAGCTCGGCGATCACGACGTTGACCCGGGCGATCCCGTCCGCCGAGAGCGCGCGCCACAGGTCGGGATCCGAGACCCCTGGCGTGCCCGGCGTCTCTCCCGCGAGCGGGGCCGTGGACGCGACGACGGAGATGCCGACGGCGCCGTAGAGCTCGATCCACGTCTCCACCGCGGCGTCGAGGGCGGCGGCGAGCCCAGCGTCTTCCTCCAGACCATCCGCGAGGAGGAACATCACCTCTACCGTGCCGACGTCCGGTGCGGCGTCCGTGGCGAACCATGCGTCGATCGTGAAGTCGCCGCCCGCATACGTGAGATCGTCCGCGATGACGCCGACGGTCACGCCCCAGCGGCCCTTCGAGAGCGGCACGTCCGAGTCGAGGACCGGCCAGTTCAGCACGGACACGGTGTTCACGAAGCCGGCGTTGGTCGGGACTCGCACGGAGGCGGTGTCGGCGGCCCACGCGTCGCCCTCCGGGCCGTCCAGCGACCCGATGACGGAGCGCAGCGGATCCGCCTGCACGGTCACGAGCAGGTTCGTCTCTCCCTCTTCGACGGGGAACACGATGCGGGTGGAGCCGCCCGACGGCGCGGAGTCCGCCCGGGTCAGATGACGGAGGCCATCGACCTCCTCCTCTTCCCACGACGAGCACGCCAGGAGCGGGGCGAGCACGACCGACCAGCAGGGTGAGATGCGCATCCTCCCTGGTAACGCGGGGCCGGCGCGATAGCGGGCGCGGCGGGAGGGGAACATGCGGGTCGAGATGCCGCTCGGCGACGTGGTCGATCGGGTGACCATCCTACGGATCAAGCACGAGCGGATCGCGGCGCCGGCGGCGCTCCTCAACGTCGCTGCCGAGCTCTCCGCGATCGATGCTTGCTGGCGGGAGGCCGAGCTCCCGGCGATGGATTCGCTCGCGGACTGGGGCGATCTGTCGGCGGTGAACCTGGAGCTGTGGGAGGTGGAGGATCGGCTGCGCGAGCACGAAGCACGCGGGGACTTCGGCATGGAGTTCGTTGCGCTGGCGCGGTCCGTGTACCGGCTCAACGACCGGCGGGCGGCGCTCAAGCGGCGCGTGAACGTGGCGCTCGGGTCACGTCTCGTCGAGGAGAAGTCGTATGCGGAGCAAAGTCGCTATATACAGGGCGACCTGGAGTAGGCCCATGTCGTCTGCTATGGCTCTCGCGCTCGTGCTCTCGGCCCACGCCGCGGAAGGTGCCGCTCCGACGGTAGATCTCGCGGGGGTCCCCGCGTCCGCGGACGTCCAGGAGAAGGGCGCCGACGGCAAGCTCCACCCGGTTCGGGCGCGCCTGCTGACGGAGACGGCGACCGTGGCCGCTGGCTCGACGGTCGCGGTGGGGCTGCTGCTCGATCAGGAGACCGGCTGGCACACCTATTGGCGTTCACCCGGTGATATCGGCCTGCCCACGGACATCGTGTGGACGCTCCCCGCGGGTGCCGTCGCGGCGCCGCACGCGTACCCGATCCCGCACCGGTACGAGGCCGAGGGGCTCGTCTCCTTCGGGTACGAGGACCAGGTCCTGCTCCTCTCGGATCTGACGATTCCGGCTGATCTCACGCCCGGAAAGCACGAGATCACGGCGGACGCGAGCTGGCTCGTCTGCAAGTCCTCGTGCATCCCGGGCGGCGCGAAGCTCACGCTCCCGCTCGACGTGGTCGCGGCCGGCACGCCGACGGATCCCGCACCGTGGGCGCCGCTCTTCGCGCACTACCGGGCCCAGCTCCCGGCCACCGCCGGCCTGACCCACGAGTTCGCGCTCTCGGCGTCCGCGATCCAGCCCAACGGGAAGTTCGACGCGGTGTTCCTCGTGAAGTCGCCGGACGGTGCCATCGCGCCGCCTGTGATGGCGGGGAAGGGCACGTGGCCGGTGTTCACCCCGATCCTCGGGCCGAACACGGCGCTCGCCGCCGAGAACCCGGTGGAGGTCGCGGCGGTCGACGGCGGCGTGAAGGTCACGATCCACGCAGAGGCCATGTTCGCCGACCCTCTCCCGCCGACGGAGCCCATCGGGGGCCTGTTCCAGGTGGACGTGGGCGGGAAGATGGTTCGCACCGAGATCATGGCGCAGATGCCGTTCGCGGCGGAGGGCGCGGCGGTCACGCCGACGGACTCCCCGCTCCTCGCAAAGACCTCGGCGGTCGCCGCGGTCACGCCCCCCCCTCAGGGCCCATTGGCGGTGGCCCTCCCGGCGCCTGCTGCGGCCGACGGGCTGGTGTGGAACCTGCTGATGGCGTTCGTCGGCGGCCTCATCCTCAACGTCATGCCGTGCGTGCTGCCGGTGCTCACGCTCAAGCTGTACAGCCTGGTCGAGCAGAGCGAGATCACGCCGCGTGAACGCCATGTCTCGGCCATCGCCTACGGGGCGGGGATCCTGGCGTCCTTCCTGGCTCTCGCGGTGGCGCTCCTGGTCGCGCGGTCGGCGCTCGGGATCGAGGTCGGGTGGGGGACCCAGTTCCAGTATCCGGGGTATGTCGCCGCGCTCGCGACGCTCGTGTTCGGGTTCGGCCTCTCACTGTTCGGGGTGTTCGAGATCCCCGCTTTCGGCGCGGCCACCGCGAGCGACGCGTCGTCGAAGGAGGGCGTGGTCGGCTACTTCTTCACCGGCGTGTTCGCGACGCTGCTCGCGACGCCGTGCTCGGCGCCGTTCCTCGGCACGGCCGTCGGGTTCGCGTTCGCGGCGCCGCCGCTCGTGCTCATGGCGATCTTCTCGAGCGTCGCGCTCGGGCTCGCCGCGCCGTTCCTCCTCGTGGCGTTCATCCCCGCCTTCTACAAGCTCATGCCGAAGCCTGGCGAGTGGATGGACTGGTTCAAGCAGCTCCTTGGCTTCTCGCTCATCGCGACCACGATCTGGCTCGTCCACGTGCTCAACGCGCAGATCGGGTATGCGCGCGGCACCTGGTTCCTCGTGTTCCTGCTGTGTGTCGGCATCTCCTGCTGGATCTACGGCCGTTGGGGCGGTGTTCTGTCGGACCGCGGGCAGCACGCCTTCGCGCTGGCCTCTGCGCTGCTGCTGACGGCGGGTTCCGCGGGCTACTTCCTGGATCTCGAGCAGGAGGCCGAGGCCTCGTGCGACACTGCGGTCAGCGCGGCCGGCCTCGACTTCGAGCACGAGATCCCTTGGCAGCCGTTCAGCAACTCGGCGATCGATTCGCTAGCCGGTAAGCCGGTGTTCGTCGACTTCACGGCCGAGTGGTGCTTCACCTGCAAGGTCAACGAGCAGACCGTGCTCGACACGGACGCCGTCCGCACCGCCATGCAGGAGGGCGGCGTCGTGCCGCTCAAGGCCGACTGGACGAAGCGCGACCCCGTCATCACGGAGTGGCTCGGCCGCTACGGCAAGGCGGGTGTCCCGTTCTACCTCGTGATCCCGGCAGATCGGACGAAGCCGCCGATCCCGCTGGCAGAGGTCATCACGCAGAACGACGTGACGGAAGCGCTGCTGAAGGCCCGCTAGCTCCTGTATTCTTCGAGGATCCGCAGGATGGCGGGGCCGAACTGCTCGACCCGCTTCTCGCCGAGCCCAGGGATGTCGAGCAGATCGTCGCTCCCGGGCATCCGGTCCGCGAGCGCCGCGATCGTGCTGTTCGGGAAGATCTGGTAGGCCTTCCACTTCCGGCGGCGGGCCTCCGACTTGCGCCAGGCCTCGAGCGCGCTCTTCACCCCCGTGGGGCGGGGGCGGGGCGTCGCGCTCCGGGTCCGCACGCCCTTCCCCGCGATCCACACCGTCGGGTACTTCCGCCCCTTCTTGGCCAGGTCCCCGGCAGCGAGCAGGCCGTCGATGGCGCGGACGATGGCGCGCTCCGGGACATCCGACAACGCGGCATAGTGAGGGTTGGCCGGCAGCTTCGCCTTCACCACCTTCTGCGCGCGCGAGCCGCGGAGGCCGGCTGCCACGAGCGTGCGGCCGAGCGGCTTCGGGAGCGCGCCCACGAAGTCGAGGATCCGCTGGAACTGGTCGGCGTCGAGGTCGACGTCGTCGTCCTCCGGCACGTCGCGGGCGACGACGCGCTCCGGGACCTGGACCGTGCTGTTGCAGGCGTCGCAGGCCCCGCATGGGGGCGCCGGCTGGTCCGGGAGGAAGTGCCGGGCGAACACGACCTGGCGGCAGGTGGCGCCGTTCACATAGGCCTGAAGCGCGGGCCAGCCGGGACCGGGGCGCCCGCCCGAGAGCCGCGCCTGGACGAGGGCGTCCGACGGGCCATACAGCAGGAGGCAGGCGGCCGGGAGCCCGTCGCGTCCGGCGCGCCCCGCCTGCTGGTAGTACGCTTCCACCGTGCCGGGCGCCTGAACGTGCACGACGAGCCGGACATCCGGCAGGTCGATGCCCATGCCGAACGCGGTGGTGGCCACGAGCACCAGGTGTTTGCCGTCCGCGAAGCCCTGCTGCGCCTTCTCGCGGGCGCCGTCGGTGCGGCCGGCGTGGTAGAACCCAGCCTGGAAGCCGAGCTTGCGCAGCGCGTCGCCGACCTGCTTCACGCGGGCGCGGGTCGACGCGTACACGATCGCGCGGCCGCCCGCCGGCTTCCGCCCGATCCCGCGGGCGTCGAGCTCCGCCGCGAGCCGCGCCAGGCGGACCTTGTCGCCTCGGTGGTGCTCCACGGCGAACGCGAGGTTGGGGCGTGACATGTCGCCGATCAGGATCGCGGGGTCGCGCAGGCCCAGGCTCGCCGAGATCTCGGCCCGGACGCGCGGGGTGGCCGTGGCGGTGAGCGCGGCGGCCGGCCCGCCGATGGAAGCCCGGATCGACCCGAGCTGGGCGTACTCCGGGCGGAAGTCGTGGCCCCACTCCGAGATGCAGTGCGCCTCGTCCACGGCGAGGGCGGCGACCTTCCCGGCCCCGAGCCACTGACGGAACCGGGCGGACACCGCTCGCTCCGGCGAGACGTACACGAGCGCCGCGCCGCGGGCCGCGCGCTGGGACTCCGCGCGCTCCGTCGGATCCTGGCTCGAGTGGAGCCCGACCGCCGCGATGCCGCGGCTCTTGAGCTTCGCCACCTGATCGTCGATGAGCGCGACCAGCGGCGAGACGACCACCGTGGGGCCGTGGCCTCGCTGCGCGAGGATCAGGGCCGGAAGCTGATAACAGAGCGATTTACCGCCTCCCGTCGGCACCAGGAGCAGGGTGTCGCGGCCGGCCAGCGTGGCCTCTACGGCGCTCCGCTGCAGGGGCCGCAGGTCCACGCCGAAGCTCTCGCGCGCGACGGCGTCGATCACGCGAGCTCCTGCTCGATCCATGCGACCGTCTCGGGCGCCGCCCAGGCGGACGCGAGGAGGCGCTCCGCCCGCGTCTGCGGATCTCGGAGCTTCCCGGCGGTCGCCTCCGTGACGGCCGCGCGGGTGGCCATCTTCGCCGCGCCTCTGAACTTCCCGCGGATCCCGCGCTCGATGGGCCGGATCTCCACGGCCGCGAGCGTCCGGTCCAGCGCACGCCGGATCGCCGCTGGATCCTGCTTCCCGGTCATGCGGCCCGTCTCCATCAGGTGATCGAGGAGGAGGCCCACGTGCCAGGCGCGCACGCCGGTGTCGACCATGTACTTGCCCTCGAGCACGATGAGGATAGTGCGCACGAGCTTCTTCACGCCCCACCAGATCACGGCGAAGAACAGGCCGAAGCACCCGATTCGCGGCGGGTCGACGATGGTACGGCGGGCGGGGTCTTCGAGCGTGACCCCCCGGGCCTTTGCCAGTTCCTCGATCATGCCGCGCAGGACGATCGCCTGGCACCAAGAGTCGAGGAAGGGCACGGGGATGAGCTCGGTGAACGCCGCCATCACCGCGTAGCGCCCGATGGCCGACGAAAGCTGTGCGTCGCTGTGCGCGTCCGTGTTCATGCGGCCCTCCACCTGCAGCCCGTATCGCGCTACGGGGAGGGCGGGCGTCCTTCGCCCACGGAGGTGCCGGTGCTCGGCTCGATGACCATCCGGCAGGCCACGCTGGTCCTGCCCGATCGCGTAGTGGTGGGAGATCTCGTCGTGGAGGACGGCGTGATCGCGGCGATCGGCCCGTCGCTGGCGCGGACGGCGGGTGAGGTGATTGACGGTACGGGCCTCGTAGTCCTGCCGGGCGTCATCGATCCGCAGGTCCACTTCCGCGAGCCGAGCGACAACCCGGCGGAGGACCTGACCTCTGGCTCACGGGCCGCTGCGGCGGGTGGCGTGACCTCGTTCCTCGAGATGCCGAACACGAAGCCGACGACCACGACCGTCGAGCGCCTGCACGACAAGCTGGCCCGCGCCGCAGAGAAGTCGGTGGTGAACTACGGCTTCTACATCGGCGCCACGTCGGACAACCTCGCCGAGCTCAACGCGGCGGAGCGCACGCCGGGCATCAAGATCTTCATGGGGGCGTCCACGGGCGACCTGCTGGTGGCCGACCCGGAGGCTCTGGAGGGGATCTTCGCCGGAGCGAACAAGAAGATCGCGGTGCACGCCGAGGACGAGGCGCGCCTCGCCGAGCGCCGGGCGCTGTACGCCGACAGCCACGACGTGCGCGACCATCCGCAGATCCGGGACGAGATCGCGGCCCTGAACGCCACGAAGCTCGCGGTCGGCTTCGCGCTGAAGCATCGGGCGCACCTGCACATCCTGCATATGACGACGGCGGAGGAGGCCGACTACCTGGCCACCGTGCCGCGCGATCGGATCACGGCCGAGGTGTGCCCTCAACATCTCCTCCTGGACGAGACGGCATACGAGCAGATGGGCACTCTCGCGCAGATGAACCCGCCGATCCGGGCCGCGCGGCATGGCCAGACCCTCTGGAAGCGCCTGATCGACGGGACGATCGACTGCATCGCGACCGATCACGCACCGCACACGCTCGAGGCGAAGGGCAAGCCGTACCCGGGATCACCGTCCGGGATGCCGGGCGTCGAATGGGCGCTCCCGATGATGCTCGACCAGCGGGCGCGGGGTCGCGTGAGCTGGGAGCAGATCGCCCGGTGGATGTGCGAGAACCCGGCGAAGGCCTGGGGGATCCCGCTCAAGGGGCGACTCGAGGTCGGTTGGGACGCCGATCTCGCGATCGTCGACCCGCTCGCCAGCCGCGTCGTCACCCGCGGACAGGTGTGGACGAAGTGTGGATGGTCGCCATGGGAGGGCCGCACGGTCACCGGCTGGCCCGTCATCACGGTCGTGGGCGGTAGCCCCGTGTACCGCGACGGCGCCATCGTGGATGGCGCTCGTGGACGCGAGCTCACGTTCGACCGGAATCTCACGCCACGGGCGTGATTCGAGGAACGAGCCGCTCCTGTGAAGAAGCTCAGGCCGCGGACATGATGCGGCCGAACTGGCTCACCACTGCGGCGCGCTCGCCCTGGATATCCCCGCGGGCGACCGATACGGCCGCCGCGTTGGCGCCGGCGACGAGCGCGACCGGGAGGAACGCGGGACCGCGGGCCACGGCGCGGGCGGACGCCACCAGGCGCTCCTGCACGGTCGACAGGCGGGCCTGGCT
>CAMCWU010000032.1 GCA_945882675.1 Klebsiella pneumoniae
CATCGGCCGCAGATGCCCGAGATACACGAACGACCGCGTGAGCCCGCACCCCGGGCAGTCCATCCCCGTCATGCGCCGCCACTGGCACATGATCGGGATCTCGACGCCGAACAGCGAGAGCAGCTCGTCGCTCGGCGTGATGACGGTCGAGAGCAGGATCGGCCCCAGGCAGACGACGACGACGATGATGTCCCCGATCCACCTGCTCGCGAGCCATTCCTGGACGCGGCTCACCGGCCCTTGACCTTGCGATCGCCCGAGATCCGGTCGAGCTTCCGCGCGATCCGATCCACGATGCCGTTGACGAACGCCTTGGAGTCCGCGGCGCCATACTTCTTCGCGAGCTCGATCGACTCGTTGATCGAGACCGTGGCGGGGATATCCTTGCACTCCACCAGCTCGAACACCGCGATCCGCAGGATGTTGCGGTCGACCACGGGCATGCGGGTGACGCGCCAGTTGGTCGACGCCTCCTCGATCATGCGGTCGAGGTCCGCGCGCCGCGCGTCGAACCCGAAGGTGAGCCGCTGAGCGAACTCGACCTCCTCGCTCTCGGGAGGCCGCTCGCCTTCCACGCCCTCCGCGTCCATCAGCGCGGCCCACAGCTCGTTGAGGGCGGCCGGGATCGGCATTGCACGCACATCCGCGCAGTACAGGACCTGGAGCGCATACTCTCGCGCCTGCCGGCGGGAGGCGACGGCCATCAGCCCTGCCCCAGCGCCGAGAACAGGGAAGCCATCTCGATCGCGGACATCGCCGCCTTCCAACCGTTGTTCCCGGCCTTGGTCCCGGCACGCTCGATCGCCTGCTCGATGGTGTCGACCGTGAGGACACCGAAGATGATGGGCACGTTCGTGGCCATCCCGGCCTGGGCGACGCCCTTCGCGACCTCTCCCGCCACATAGTCGAAGTGTGGCGTGGAACCCCGGATCACGGCGCCGAGGGACAGGATTGCGACGTACTCGCCCGTCTGCGCGAGCCGCTGGCACGCGAGCGGGATCTCGTACGCGCCCGGCACGTAGACGAGATCGATCCGGCTCTCCGGGTCGATGCCGTGCCGCGCGAACGCGTCTCGCGCGCCAGCGATGAGCTGGGCCACGATGAAGTCGTTGAACCGCCCGGCCACGACCGCGAAGCGGCCGCCCGGATCTGCGTATGTTCCCTCGATGACCCGCACGGCGCGCCCCCTGCCGGTGGGTCTAACGCGTCCGACCCGCGAGCGGGATCCGCTCGGTCACGTGCAGGCCGTACGCCTCGATCCCGACGATGGCGCGCTGGCTCGTCGAGAGCAGGCGCAGATCGCGGACGCCCAGGTCCACGAGGATCTGGCACCCCGTCCCGAGGTCGCGCAGGGCGTCGGCCTGGGCCCGCACCGCACCCGTCCCTTCCACGTGGAAGTCGGCTGCGAACTGGTGCTTCACCGTGGCGTCGCCCGGCGTCATATGCATGAGTACGAGCACGCCCGCGCCCTGCGCGTGGATGACCTCCATCGCCTGACGGGCCGACGTCGCCAGCGCGCTCGACTCCGGCGCGAAGCTGGCCCACGGCGGCGGCGCCGCCTGGACGCGGGCCAGCGTGGGTCCCTGGCCGACCGCGCCCTTCCAGAGCGCCGTGTGCAGGCCGCCCGTCTGCGACTCGTACAGCCGGACCGACCACTCGCCGAGGCCGGGGATCTGGACCGAGGACGCCGTGCGGGGGTGCACCACGCGCTCCGTGCGCATGCGGAACTGGATGAGGTCCGCGACGGTAGCGATCCGCAGCCCGTGCTTCTCGCCGAACCGGATCAGGTCCGGCATGCGGGCCATCGTGCCGTCGTCGTTCATGATCTCGCAGATCACGCCGGCCGGGTTCAAGCCCGCGAGCCGCGCGAGATCGACCGAGCCCTCCGTCTGGCCGACGCGCTCGAGCACGCCGCCGTCGCGGGCGCGGAGCGGGAACATGTGGCCCGGGACGACGATGTCGCGCGGGCTGGCCGTGGGCGAGATCGCCACGCGGCAGGTATGGGCGCGATCGGCGGCGGAGATCCCGGTGGTCACGCCCTCGCGCGCCTCGATCGACACGGTGAACGCCGTGTTGTACAGGCTCGTGTTCTGGCTCGCCATCATCGGGAGCTGCAGGCGGCCGATCTGCTCGGCCGTCATCGACAGGCAGATCAGGCCGCGCGCGTGCACCGCCATGAAGTTGATGTGCTCTGGCGTGACCAGCTCGGCCGCGACGACGAGATCGCCCTCGTTCTCGCGATCTTCGTCATCGCAGAGGATGATCATCTTCCCGGCCCGGAGATCGGCGATCGCGAGCTCGGCGCGGCGGATCGGATCCGGGTTCAACACCTCGAACGACATGGGCACTCCTGCTGGCTGGCGGAGGGTCACACCGGGTAGCCCCACTTCCGCAGGCTGTCGACGTCGAGGCCGCCGCCGCCGCCGCCCAGCAGCCGCTCGACGTACTTGGCGATGATGTCCACCTCGAGGTTGACGGCGTCCCCCGGGCGCGTTCCGCCAAGGCGCGTCATCTTTGCCGTGTGCGGCACGAGGTTGAGCCGCGCGGAGCTGGCCACGATCTCGTTGACCGTGAGGCTCACCCCGTCCACGCACAGGCTGCCCTTCTCGGCGATGTACTTGCCGATCCCCGCGGGCACGTCCACCCAGAGGATCCAGCTCTCCCCGGCGTCGTACGAGCGCCGGATCGTCCCGACGCCGTCCACGTGCCCTTGCACCAGGTGCCCGCCCAGCCGCCCGCCGAGCTGCATCGCGCGTTCGAGGTGCACCTTCCGGCCCGCGCGCGCGTGAGCCAGCGTGGATCGCCCGAGCGTCTCCCGGCCCGCCACCGCCGTGAACCGATCGGATGCGAACGACTCGGCGGTGAGGCACACGCCGTCGACCGCGATGGAGTCGCCGATCTTCACCTCCCCGAGCGGGATGGCCGTGCGGATCGTCAGCACCCGGCCAGACTCGCGCGGCGAGACCGCCGTGATCTCGCCCACATCTTCGATGAGGCCCGTGAACATCAGCCCTCCGACAGGTGCTTCAGGCGCAGCTCGACCCGCAGATCCGATCCCAGGCGCTCGGTCCCGACGATCTCGCCCCGCGGCGCGTCGCCCAGCGCGCCGAGCGCGTCACCCGCGAGCCAAGGGATCCCGCCCGGGATCGCCAAGGGCGCGAGGTAGAGCACCAGCGTGTCGACCAGCCGCGCGTCCACCAGGCTCCGGTGCACCCGAGCGCCACCCTCCACGAGGACCCGGTGGAGCCCGCGGGCCGCGAGCGCGCGCAACGTCCCCTCGATCGTGCCGGATCGCACGATGTCCGCCGGCAGGTCCCGCTCCGGGGCGTCGTCCCCGCACACCAGGATCGGCCGCCGGGGATGCCGGAAGATCGCCGCGTCCGCCGGGATCCTCAGTTGGGTGTCCAGCACGACCGGAACCGGGTGGGTCACCGGGCGGCCCAGGTCCTCGCCGTCCGGGAGCCGCGTGGTGAGCGCCGGATCGTCCGCCAGCACCGTGCCGATCCCGACGAGGATCGCGTCGTGGCTGGCGCGCAGCCGGTGGCCGTCCACGCGCGCGGCGTCCCCGGTGATCCAGCGGCTCTCCCCCGCGGCCGTGGCGATCCGCCCGTCCAGGCTCGCCGCGACCTTGCACGTCACCTCCGGCAGGCCGTGGGTATGGGCCCGACCGAAGCCGAGGATCTGGCGCGCGCAGTCCGCGTCGTCCACGAGATCCACCCGGATCCCGGCGGCCCGCAGCAGCGCCATGGACCGGCCCAGGACCACCGGGAACGGGTCCAGCACGCCCACCACCACGCGCGCGACCCGCGACCGCAGGACGGCGTCCGTGCACGGCGGCGTGCGGCCGTGGTGGCAGCACGGCTCGAGCGTGACGTACAGCGTGGCCCCGGCCGGATCCTCTCCGCGCACCGCGCAGTCCGCGAGGGCCATGACCTCGGCGTGGTGGCCGCCGACCGGCTGCGTGAACCCCTCGCCTACCACGCGGCCGTCGCGCACCAACACCGCGCCTACGGCCGGGTTCGGTGCGGTCCACCCGCGGCCCCTCCGCGCGAGCGCCACGGCCCGTGCGAGCCAGCGGGCGTCGTCCGTCACCACTCCTCCGCCGCCGGGGGGCCCGCGGGCGGCATCGACGTCGGCTCGCCGAGATCCACGATGAAGTCCGCGAACTGCCGGGCGCTCTCGAACTCGCGGTACACCGACGCGAAGCGCACGTACGCCACGGTATCCACCGCCCGCAGGACCTCCATCACGTGGCGGCCCACCAGCGTGGACGGCACGACACCGGCCTGCGCCGCGTTCTCGAGCCGGCTCTCCACCTGACGCGCAGCGGCGTCGATGGCCTGGGCGTCCAATGGGCGCTTCCGGCACGCCAGCGCGATGCCGGCGATCACCTTGTCACGACTGAACGGCTCCCGGCGGCCGCTCTTCTTCTCGACCCACGCCAGCCGCGGCTCGAGGCGTTCGTGGGTGGTGAACCGCGCCCCGCACTTCTCGCACGCGCGCCGCCGCCGGATCGCGTCCAGTGCCGCGCGCGAGTCGACCACGCGCGAGTCGGGGTGCTGGCAGTCGGGGCAGCGCATCAGGGTGCGAGATCCTCCGGGTACACCGGGTATTTCCGGCAGGTGGCGTGCACGTCTGCCGCGACCTTCGCGATGGCGTCCGCGTCCCCCCGCTTCCGGATCGCGCTGGCGATCCAGTCGGCCACGTTGCGGGCGTCGTCCGCCGTGAGGCCGCGCGTGGTCATGGCGGGCGTCCCGATCCGCACGCCAGAGGTGACGAACGGGCTCCGCTTCTCGCCGGGGACCGTGTTCTTGTTCACGGTGATGCCGGCGCGCCCGAGGGCCTCCTCGGCCTCCTTGCCCGAGCACTCGTCGCCCAGGTCGATGAGCATCAGGTGGTTGTCCGTACCGCCGGAGACGAGCTTGAACCCATGCTCCACGAGGCGGGCGGCGATCACCTTCGCGTTCTCGAGCACGCGATCGATGTACGCGGTGAACTCGGGCTGGAGCGCTTCGTTGAACGCGATGGCCTTGGCGGCGATGACGTGCATGAGCGGTCCGCCCTGGGTCCCCGGGAACACGGCCTTGTTCATGGCCGCGACCTGGTCCTGCTGGCCGGTCATGATGAGGCCGCCGCGCGGCCCGCGGAGCGTCTTGTGCGTGGTGGTCGTGACCATGTGGCAGTGCGGGACCGGGCTCGGGTGGCGGCCCGTGGCCACCATCCCGGCGATGTGGGCGATGTCCGCGACGAGCAGCGCCCCGACCTCGTCCGCGATCGCGCGGAACGCCGCGAAGTCGATGATCCGCGAGTACGCCGACGCGCCCGTGACGATGATCTTCGGCCTCTCCTTCCGGGCGATGTCCCGCACGGAGTCCATGTCGATGCGGCCCGTCTCCTCGTCCAGGCGGTAGTGCACCGCCTTGTACAGCAGGCCCGAGCTGTTCACGTGCGAGCCATGGGTGAGGTGGCCGCCGTGCGTGAGATCGAGGCCGAGGAGCGTGTCGCCCGGCTTGATCAACGCGAGGTACATGGCCGCGTTCGCCTGCGCCCCCGAGTGGGGCTGAACGTTGACGCCGACCGCGCCGAAGAGCTTCTTCGCCCGCTCCCTCGCGATATCCTCGATGACGTCCACGTGCTCGCAGCCGCCGTAATACCGCTTGCCGGGTAGGCCTTCCGCGTACTTGTTCGTAAGGACCGTACCCGTGGCCTCGATCACGGCGCGGCTGACGTAGTTCTCCGAAGCGATGAGCTCGAGGTCGTCCTGCTGCCGGCGGAACTCGGCGGCCATCGCCGCATGTACCTCAGGATCGGCGGTCTTCAGGGTGCTCATGCTCTCTCCGGGCGGTCGTCCCCCTAACCCGAAGCCCGTTGCCCGGCCTTCAGCTCTTCTTCTCGATCTCGAGCATCCCGACCGTCCCGTGCTCCACGGCCGCGTACGCGTACGAGAGCATCAGCGTGATCCTCGCGTAGTGCTCCTTCGCGTTGCTCGGCGCATCTCGCGCCTGCCGCGCAGACGCCGTGATCGTCTCGAGCAGCTCCGCCAGGGCCTCCGCCTTCTTGTCGGACATCACTTCCCTCCTTCGAGCAGCGCGACCCGGCTCGCGTGCCGTCCGCCGGCGAACTCGACCCCGAGCCACGCGTCCACGCACATGAGCGCCACCCCGACACCGACAACTCGCGCCCCGAGGCACAGGATCTTTGCGTCGTTGTGCTCGGTCGCGGCCCGCGCGGAGAACGGCTCGTTGACCACCGCGGCGCGGACGCCCGGGATCTTGTTGGCCGCCATCGCCATGCCCTGGCCGGTGCCGCACAACAGCACGCCGCGCTCGGCGTCTCCCGATGCGACGCTCTTCGCGACGGCCTGCGCGAACACCGGGTAGTCGCAGCTCGCCGTGGTGTGGGTCCCGACGTCCGTGACATCGTGACCTTTCGACTGCAAGTGGGCGATGACCGCCGCTTTGAGCTCGAGCGCCGCGTGATCGCTGCCGACCGTGATCCGCATCATCCCTCCCAGCGCCCGAAGGCGAGGACACCGTTCGTGCCGCCGAAGCCGAAGCCGTTCGAGAGCACGACGCGCAAGTCTGCGCGGCGCGGGCCCTCCGGCACATAGTCGAGATCGCACGCCGGATCTGGCGTGGTCAGGTTCGCCGTGGGCGGCACGATCTGCTCATGGAGCGCGAGCGCGCACGCCACCGCCTCCATCCCGCCCGCCGCGCCCAGGAGGTGGCCCGTGACGCCCTTCGTCGACGACACCATCAGGCGGTCGAGGTGACCCGCGAACACCGCGCGGATCGCCGCGGTCTCGGCAGGATCGTTGGCCGGCGTGCTCGTGCCGTGGGCGTTGACGTAGTCCACTTCCGACGGCTGGAGGCCCGCCGACCTCAGCGCGCGCGTCATGCACCGCGCCGCTCCTGCCCCGCCGGGGGCCGGCGCCGTGATGTGGTGCGCGTCCGTCGTCGACCCGTACCCGATGAGCTCGCAGTAGATCCGGGCGCCCCGGCGCTTCGCGTGCTCGAGCTCCTCGAGCAGCACGACCCCCGCGCCCTCCGACATGACGAAGCCGTCCCGGTCGCGGTCGAACGGCCGCGACGCGGACGCCGGGTCGTCGTTGCGCTTGGAGAGCGCCTTCATGTTCATGAACCCGGCGAAGCCGAGCGGGGTGAGCGCGGCCTCCGTGCCGCCGGCGAGGATCACATCCGCGTCGTCGTCCCGGATGGCGCGGTAGGCCTCTCCGATCGCATGGTTCCCGACGGCGCAGGCTGTGGACACGACGATGCTCGGGCCGCGCGCGCCGTACCGGATCGCCGCCTGGCCGGTGGCGAGGTTCACGAGCGACCGGGGGATGAAGAACGGCGAGAGCCGCTCGGCCCCCTGCTCCAGGATCACCTGGGCATTCTCCACGATCTCGGGGAAACCCCCGATCCCGGAGCCGATGTACACGCCGAGCCGGTCCGGATCGGGCCAGGACTCGCCGTCGCCCGCCGGCTCGCGGTCGTCGCTCTCGTCTGTGCGAAGGTGCCCGTGCACGTCGAAGCCGGCGTCGCGCATGGCCTGGTCGCCGGCGGCGAGAGCGTACTGCATGAACAGGCCGAGGCGGCGGATCGAGCGCTTCCCGAGGAGCGCCGCGCCGTCGAACCCCTTGACCTCACCAGCGATCTGGCACGCCCAGCCGTCCGCCGCGAAGCGCGTGAGGCGGCCGATGCCGCTGCGGCGCTCGAGCATGGCGGCCCACGCCGTCGGCACGTCGAGCCCGCATGGCCCGACGGCGCCGAGGCCGGTCACCACCACGCGGCGATCGGAGGTCCTCACCAGCCCGTGCTTACGAGACGTGCGCGACGATGTAGTCGACCGCGTCCTGGACCGTGCGGATCTTCTCGGCTTCGTCGTCCGGGATCTCGATGTGGAACTCCTTCTCGATCGTCATGACGAGCTCGACGACGTCGAGGGAGTCCGCGTTGAGGTCGTCGATGAACGAGGCGGAGGAAACGACCTCGCTCCGGTTCACGCCGAGGCTCTTGGCGATGATGTCGTGAACCTTCTCGGCGACCTGATCGCTGGCCATCCCAACCCTCTGGATGCTGCGCGGGCTCTCCCGCTGGACCCGGGCCTTGTATTCGTACCGGGCCCGGCCGGCAAGCGCCCGGCTCCCGACCGTGCGGATCAGGGCGCGACGACCACCGGCGATCCGGCGAGGCGCTCCGCGAGCGCGGGAACGAGGCCCCCTTCCGCTGCCCGCGCCGCCACGCGGATGGCCTGTGCGACCGCCTGCGGGTTTGCCCGCCCGTGACCGACCACCACGACCCCCTTCGCGCCGAGGAGCAGCGCGCCGCCGTGGGCGTCCCATGCGACGCGGTCGCGAAAGCGCCGGAACGCCCCACGCAACATCAGCGCGCCGACGCGGCCCATGGGCGTGCGGCGGATCTCCTCGCGCAGGAGCTTCACCACGGTCTCGACGGCGCCCTCGGCCGCCTTGAGCAGGATGTTCCCAACGAACCCGTCGCACACCAGGACGTCGCACCCGCCGGCCATCGCGGCCGTGGGCTCGATGTTCCCGACAAGGCGGATGGGCAGCGAGCGGAGCAGGGGGAGCGACGCGCGGACCTGGGCGTTCCCCTTCCCGTCCTCCTCGCCGTTCGCGAGCAGGCCCACCCGCGGCTCGATCGCACCCAGGACCTCTGCATACGCGCTGCCGAGGAGCGCGAAGCGCGCGAGCTGCTCCGGCCGGCAGTCCACGTTGGCGCCGGCATCCAGCAGGATCAGCCGCCCGCCGTCCGACCGCGGCAGCACGGTCGCCACGGCGGGACGATCCACGCCGTCCAGGAGGCCGAGCTCGAGCACGGTCGCCACGAGCACCGCGCCCGTGTGGCCGCAGCACACCGCGCCGTCGACCTCGCCCGACGCCACGAGCTGGAGCGTCCTGCGCACGGACGAGCCCGTCTTCCGGCGGACGCCGGCCGCGGGGGCCTCGTCCATGCCGATGACCTCTTCCGCCGCGACGACTCGGGGCGGGCGACGCCGGGGCAGCAGCGGGCGGATCCGATCGGGGTCGCCGACCAGCGTCACGTCCACGGCACCCGTGCGCGAGGCCTCGATGGCGCCCAGCACGAGCGCCGACGGGGCGTTGTCCCCGCCCATCGCGTCCACCGCGATCCGGACTCTCGTCCGCTCAGCGGGACGCGCCACGGGCGTGGGGCTCCGAGCGTCCCTCAGGACTCGAGATCGACCGGCGCGGCCGAGAAGTCGACCTCACCCGGGGGAATGTCGCTGGTGCCGATGATCTGCGCGCCGCGGTACGCGCCGCAGGCGGGGCAGAGCTGGTGACGGCGCTTGAGCTCGCCGCACACCGGGCACGGGCCGGACGCGGCCGACGCCGTGAGGAAATCGTGCGCGCGGCGCATGTCGCGGACACTACGGGAGGTGCGCTTCTTGGGAACGGCCATGACAAACCTCGGGGGACGCCGGGCTTCACACCCGGAGATTCAGTTGGAAGGGTTCTTCTTCTTGGGCCGACCGGCGAGGTCGAGGCCCTTCAAGGCGTGGAAGGCGCCGTCGGGCTCCGGGGGCGCGCCGAGCAGGGCGTCCGTCCGGGCGTCACACGCGGCTTCGTCCACACACACGACGCGGAGCGGCAGCTCGAGCGCGAGCGCCTCCCGCAGGATGTCGCCGAGGTCGAGCTCTCCGCCCTCGTACCAGCCGATCTCCAGATCTTCGTCGGAGAGGAACGACTCTTCGTCCGGCTCGGCCGCTTCCTCCTCCGTCATGCGGGTGGACGTCATCGGCTTCGGCGCTGGGGGCTTCACCGGCTTCGACGACGTGGAGGTCCGGGCGCTGGGGCCAGTGCCCCTCGACGGGAGAGGCAGCTCGTCTACCGCCGTGACGACGACCGGGAGGTAGGTGAGCTCGCTGTCGGTCTCGAGGCGGAGCGGGGTCGGCTCTCCGCACCGGTCGCAGCTGCGGGTGGTCGCGGCGTCCCCCTTCACCTGTACGACGACGCGGCCGCCCGGCTTCGCGGGGCCGATCCCGATCGCGCCGCCCAGCGTCTCCGGATCGCCCTCCAGCGCGTCCCTGGCAGCGGTCCGCGCCCAGGCGTCCGCCATACCGAACACCACGGTTCGGCCGTCCAGAGGGAGATTTTCGACCAGCAGGCGCAACCGTCGCTCCGAGTCGCTACGTCACCGGGCCCGCGGAGCGGATCGCCGCCGGGACGGGGCCCACGCATTTAGCCTTCCGTGAGTCCGGAGGCAAGCGCACGCCCGGGATGGACCGCGCGCCCTCCAGGCGGTAACATCCCCCGCGATGACGATCCCCCTCTTCCTCCTCGCCGCCGCCTGCGCCCTCGATCCGGATGCCGACCAGGCCGCCGGGTACGTGGCCGACCTGCAGCCCGTCCTGTTCGAGAACGCGGCGCTGGCCGACCGGGTGCTCGCGCTCAGCGTGTCTGCCACGGAAAAGAAGTCCTCCCCCGAACAGATCCGCAAGGCCTGGGACGACGAGATCGTCCCCCTGGCGGAGCACCTCCACGATCAGGCATCCTTCGTGCGCGCGCCGTCGGCCTGGGCCGAGAGCCACGCGCAGCTCGTGGACCTGTGGGGCGACCGCGCTTCGGCCTACCGTGCGCTCTCGATCGCGATCGAGGAGGGCGACGAGAAGCGCTGGCGCGACGCGCGTGCCCTCGCGGACGGGGTCAAGCTCCACGAAGAAGAGTGGTTCCGCGGCGCGAACCAGCGACTCGCTGACTGGCACCTCGCCGTCGACCCGTACCCCTGATCATGCCGCGGGACGATCGCACACGGATCGTTTGACAGGTCCCGCGAGCGCGATATCAGGGTGGCGTCGCTGACCCGTGGTGTAACTGGCAACACGTCAGGTTCTGACCCTGAAGACTCTAGGTTCGAGCCCTAGCGGGTCAACCACTCCCGCCCCCGGCGCTCGCCACGGCTGGACAGGTTGACACAGCACAATCTTCTTGCTCCCATCGTCTAGCGGTTAGGACAGTGCCCTCTCACGGCACAGGCAGGGGTTCGATTCCCCTTGGGAGTACCATCCACGCCCTCGGAACTTTGGTTCCGAGGGCGTTTTTGCGTTCGCCGTGCATCACATCTGCGTGAGTGCTCCGAGCAGCGCCACCAGCACCAGCGCGCCGCACACCAGCACGATCACCCCGCCGAGCGCAATTCCGAACGCCAGCAGCGCCCCGCTGCCGGTCGACGCATCCGGGGCGCGGCTCGCTGGAGCAGGCGCGGCGGACGCGGCGCCCCGCGGGATCTGCAGCACGGTGGACGCGTTCGGGTCCGGGGCGTTGAGCGTCGGAAGCCGCGGTGAGCGCCCGCCGTCGAGCGACAGGCCCGCCCCCCTTGGCGGCGCGGACCTGGGCACGGCGCCCGACGACGGCGGCGGCGGCTGGTTCCGCGGCGGCGGAGCCACCACCGGGATCTCGCTCGTCCCCTCCTCGATCAGCAACTTCCCGGCGAGATCCCCCTCCTTTTGGGGGCCCTTGGCGGCGACGCGCTTGCTGATCTGCGGCAGCTCCCGCTCCGCCCAGTCGCGCAGGATCTCTCCGTGGCCGATCCGCGGCAGGGTCGCGCGGATCGTGGCGGCGCGCCGCTCCACGTCCCGGGCGGTTGGCCGCGCGTCGGGATCCCACGCGAGCATGTCGCGCACGAGCGCGTGGACCTCCTCGTTCGGGACGAGCTCGCCGAGCTGCGTCACCTTCTCGTCGAGCTGCTGCGCTTGCTTCCAGGCGTTCGGCGCGCACTGTCCGAAGCGCTTCGCCGTGAGGAGCTCGTGCATGACGACGCCGAGGCTGTAGACGTCCGCTGCAGGCGTCTCCCGCCCGGAGAGTCGCTCCTGCGCGAGATAGCCGGTCGACCCGAACCGCACGTGCTGGGTCTCGGCCTCCCTCCCCTCGAAATCGGCGCGCGCGACCCCGAAGTCGAGGACCTTCACCTCTCCCGCTGGCGTGACCTTGACGTTCCCGGGCTTGATGTCCCGATGCAGCAGCTTGAGCGGCCGCCCCTCGGGCCCGATCGTGTGGTAGGCGACGTGGAGCGCGCCCGCGACCTCCGTGATGACGTCGAGCGTGGGGCCGAGCGGCATCGGCCCATGGTTCTTCGGGATCACCCGCAGGTCCACCCCGTCCACGTACTCCATCACCACGGTCCACCGCCCAGCCAGCCGGATCAAGCCGTCCACGTGGACCACGGCGCGGTGCCGGATCAAGCCGAGGATCCGTGCTTCGTCCCGCAGGCGGCTCGCCACGTCCTCCGACGAGGCGACGTCCGTGCGGAGCACCTTGAGCGCCACGGGCTTGGAGAACCCGCCGCCGCCGAGCATGCGCGCCAGGTACACGGTCCCGAACCCGCCCTCGCCGAGGGTAGACGCAATCTCGTATCGGCGGGTGTCTGCGATCGTCACGGAGCGCATCCTAGGCCGGACGCGCGCAGATGGGAAGCCCGAACGCGATTCGTCACGCCGGGCGCGCTACGCTTCGTGCGGAGGCACGGCCATGGACGATCTCAAGGAGCGGCGCAAGGCGCTCGGCTGGGCGCGGGCGGAGCTGGCGCGGCGCGCGGACGTCGATCCCCGGACCCTGCAGCTCCTCGAGCTCGGGGAGTCGCTGGACGACGAGGCTCGCGCGCGCGTGGAGGCCGTCTTGGCCGCGGAGGAGCTCCGGACGTCCGACGCGTGATCGTGGACCGGGGCGTTTTCACTTGACGGTGCGGCGCCGGCGGTGCATGATAATCGGGCTATACGGAGTCCCGCCCGCCTTTGCGTTGCGGGACTCCTGTATCACACCTCTTCTGCCCGCTCATCCGCTCGGCACCCGCGCCGCGAAGTCGGCGACAGCCAGGATCGCCCCGTTGGCGGCCACGGCCGCGAAGTCCACGCCCGCGCCCACCAGGCAGCCGGAAGTCGTGCCGACCGCGCCACGCACTGTGCGCATCACTCCCTGCCGGGCGGTGACCACGCCCAGCAGCACCGCGCCGATGACCGCGGCGGTCCAGCTCGCGCCTGGGATCGGGATCGCGGCGCCCAGAGCCGCGCCGAGCGCCGCGCCCGTGGCGGTCCCCGCGGTGCCACCCGCCGCCCGGTTCCCGGCAACCGGCCCCACGAGCTGGCCGATCGCGCCGATCGCCGTCACCACCGCCGCCAGCCGAAGCCCGCCCACCCCGAGGATCGCGAAGTCCGTGAGCCCCGCGAAGGCGACGAGCCCGAGCAGCGCCACGGCGCACCCCGGGAAGCCTGGGATCAGCGCCGCGAACCCGCCGAGCAGCAGCCCGCCGGTCGCCGCCGTCCACGCGAGGGTCGTGCTCACGGGCGCACCCGCGCCGGTCTCCGGTTACTCCACCGTCGCACCCGAGATCCCTCCCCCCGATGCAGTACCGCGGACTTGAGCTCGACGCATTCCAGCAGCAGGCGATCGCCAGCCTCGAGGCTGGTCGGAGCGTGCTGGTGTCGGCGCCCACGGGCACCGGCAAGACCATCATCGCGGACTGGATCGTGGACGAAGCGCTGTCGGCGAAGAAGCGCGTGATCTACACGGCGCCCGTCAAAGCGCTCTCGAACCAGAAGTTCCGCGACTACTGCCGGCTGTACGGCGAGGATCGCGTCGGCCTCGTGACGGGCGACCTCGTCATCCGGCGCGACGCCCCATGCCTCGTGATGACGACGGAGATCCTGCGGAACATGCTGCTCGGCGGGGAGAACCTCGACGATCTGCGCGCGGTGATCCTCGACGAGATCCACTTCCTCGACGACCGCGAGCGCGGCACGACGTGGGAGGAGGTGCTCATCTACCTCCCGCAGCACGTGCAGATCGTGGGGCTCTCCGCCACGCTCTCGAACCTGGACGAGTTCTCGGCGTGGCTGAGCCATGTCCGGGGCGGCCCCGTGGACGTCGTGACCGAGACGAAACGCACGGTCCCCCTCCGCTTCTTCCTGATGTCGTCGCAGACGGGCGTGCTCGACGCCGACTCGTACGACAAGGCGTTCAAACGCCAGGGAACCCGAGAGCCGGAGCGGGGCGCCGGGCGCGGCCGCGGGCGGGACCGCGATCGCGGCGGGCGCGGCGGAAGAGGCGGGCGGACGTCCCACATCGACTGCTTCCACGCGGTCGACGACATGGACATCCTGCCGTACCTGTACTTCGTGTTCTCGCGCAAGGACACGGAGCTCTACGCGCGGGCGCTCTCGCGGCACCTCCACCGGAGCCTCCTGGACGCGAACGAGCAGGCGCGGATCGGCCGCTGGCTCGACAACGCAGCGCCAGCCCTAGGTCCCGCGTTGGACGCCGACACTCGCGCGCTCTACGAGAAGGGAATCGCGTTCCACCACGCCGGGCTCCACGTTCAGCTCAAGGCGCTCGTCGAGGAGTTGTACGAGCAGAAGCTGATCAAGGTGCTGTACTGCACGTCGACCTTCGCGCTCGGCATCAACCTGCCGGCGCGGTCCGTCGTGTTCGACGGCGTGAAGAAGTACGACGGCCGCAGCGTGAGCCCGCTCTCGACGCGGGGTTTCATGCAGAAGGCCGGGCGCGCCGGGCGCCGCGGCATGGACGAGGTCGGCTACGTCGTCATCAAGCTCGACTTCCAGGATTACGAGGAGATCAAGCCGGTCCTCGAGCGGTATCGCAAAGGCGCGTACGAGCCGGTGCGGTCGAGCTTCAACCTGTCGTGGAACTCGGTCGTCAACCTCCTCGGCACCCACGATCACCAGCGGATCCGGGAGATCCTCGACAAGAGCTTCCTAGCCTGGCACCTGGCCCGCCAGGCGGAGGAGCACCTCCGCAAGGCGGACGACGCGAGCGACAAGGAGGCCCGCAAGCTCCGACAGCGCGCGGAGCAGGCCGAGAACCGCACATGGAGCGAGTTCGAGCGGAAGGTCGGCTACCTGCAGGACATCGGCTACCTCGCGGACGACAGCACGTTCAACGCGGGCGCGAAGATCCTGCGCTACCTGCAGATGTCGGAGATCCCCGTCGCCGAGCTCATCCTCGATGGCGTGTTCGAAGGCCTGCCGGCCACGCGCCTGTTCGGCGTCCTGTGCGGCCTCACGAACGAGCTCCCGCGGCACTGCGAGCGGAGCTTCCGCATCGACCCGGACGATCGCGTGGTCGCCACCGCGGTCCGCAGCGTCATCACCAGCCGCGCGGTCATGGGCGCGGAGGAGCTCACGGCGTCCACTTACGCGTTCGACCCGGACCTCGTGCACCTCGGGCGGTGCTGGGCGGAAGGGACGAGCCTGCAGGACCTCCTGCAGATGGTCCGCAGCGAAACCGACATCTCGGGCGACCTGATCACCGGCTTCCGGCGGGCGAAGGATCTGGCAGGCCAGCTCGTGGACGTCTACCGCACGACGGACCCGGATCGGGCCGACGACCTGCGCGATCTCGTGCGGAAGGTGAGCCGGGACGAGGTCGAGGTCGTCGACTAGCTCGGAGCTACTCGCCCCGCGATTCACTCGACGGGGCGCGGCTCCGCCGGCAGGTGCACGCGGAAGGTCGTCCCCTTCCCGAGCGCGCTCTCGACCGTGATCCGGCAATCGGACGCGATGCACAGGTGCTTCACGATGGCGAGCCCGAGGCCCGTACCGCCAGCGCGGCGGCTCCGCGCCTCGTCCACCCGGTAGAACCGCTCGAAGATGCGATCGTGGTGGACCGCGTCGATGCCGATGCCGTCGTCCGTGACCTCTACCACCGACGCGTCGCCCGCCTGGTACGCCCGGATCAGGACCCGGCCGCCGGGGTTCGTGTACGCCACGGCGTTCGACGCGAGGTTGCTCACGATCGTCGCGAGCGCCTCTGCGTGGTGCCAGCCCTCGACCTCTTCCGGGCAGTCGAGCTCGAAGTGCTGATCCCGCCGTAACGCGGCGTCTGCGGCAGATCCCACGCATTCCTCTAGGACATTCACCAGAGGGCCGAGCGTGAGCGGGAGCTCCTGCCGGCGCGACTCGATCCGGTGCAGGCGGAGCAGATCCTCGAACAGGTTCGCGAGGCGGCGGGCGTTCCGGTCGATCGTCTCGAGGAGCGGCACCAGATCCGCCGGGAGGCGCTCCGGCTCGGCGAGGAGCGTCTCTGCATACCCGGCGATCGCGGCCACGGGTGTGCGCAGCTCGTGCGAGACGTTCGCCACGAAGTCGGTGCGCGCGCGCTCGGCCTCGCGAAAGCGCGTGACGTCGTTGAGGACCACCATGGCGGCCGGCGGTCCGTCCACGCCGGGCAGCGGATATGCGCGGAGGATGAGATCGTGCGGCCCGCTGGCGCAGCGGTGCTCGCGGGTCTCGCCGCGAAGAGCCGCTTCCACGCCGTCCTGCAGCTCGGCGAGCTTGAACACCTCCGGCGGGCGGCGGCCGCGCGGATCCTCCGCGAGGCCGAACAGGTGGCGGGCGGCCGGGTTCGCGTACCGGATCTTGCCGTCCGTACCCACGGTCACGAGCGCGTTCGAGATGACGTCGAGCATCTCCACATGCGTGGCCAGCTCGGCGCGCGCGCGCTGCATCTCCGACGCTGCGGCGTCGATCCGCTGGTTGAACGCCCGCACTACGGAGGCGAGGTCTTCTTCCAGGTCCGCCGGCTCGATGTGGGCGTCCCGCCCCGCCAGCTTGCGCAAGACCGCGTCCCGCTGATCGAGGGTCCCCCCGATCGTTCGGCGGATCAAGAGGCCCGTCACGATCCCCGCACCGACCGCGACCCCCGCTTGCAGCGAGAGGAGCGACCAGCGCACTCCGCCGCCCTCGAACGACTCCCACACGGCGCCGGCCACCGCGACCACCAAGGCGACGCCACCGACTACCCATGGCGCGCGGGTGGCGACACGGTCGGCAAAGCCCATCACTCGGCCAGCGGCGTGGCGTTGAACCGGTACCCAACGCCGCGGACGGTCTCGAGGTGCGGGGCGGCCTCCCCGAGCTTCTCGCGCAACCGCTTCACGTGCGTGTCGACCGTGCGGGTGTTGAGATCCGGCGGCATATCCCAGACTTCTTCCAGGAGCATGCCGCGCGTGAGCACCCGCCCCGGCCGGCCGGCGAGCGCGTGCAGCAGGCGGAACTCGGTGGCGGTCAGCACGATTTCCTCGCCACTGACGAAGACCCGATGGCCGCCTTCGTCGATCGAGAGCGCCCCGAACGTCAGCCTGGGCCCGGGCTCCGGTTCGACGGAGGACGAGGGGGCCGCGCCACGGCGCAGGACGGCGCGCACGCGGAGCACGAACTCGCGGACGGAGAAGGTCGACTTCACGACGTAGTCGTCCGCCCCGACCTCGAACCCGACAACGCGATCGATCTCCTCTCCGCGCGCAGTGAGCATGATGATCGGCACGCCGTTCAGCGCCGGGTTCGCCCGGAGACGGCGGCAGACCTCCGTCCCCGAGAGATCGGGGAGCATCAGATCGAGCACCACGAGCGACGGCGACACCTTCCCGGCGAGCTCGAGGGCCTCCGCCCCCGTCGCTGCCAGCACTGTGCGGAACCCCTCCCGCCGCAGGTTGAGATCGAGGAGCGTCCGCAGATCGTCCTCGTCGTCGATGATCAGGATCGGCCCCGGACCCGACATGTGCCTCCCCCGCGGCAGGGCTTATCGCTCCGCGCTCCGATCGCAACGCGCATCCGGGCTCGGCGGGGTAGGCTGGGGCGGGGAACCCCGGATGCTTCCGCTCGTCCTCGTCGCTACGCTCAGCTCCCCGTCGCTCGCCGCGTCCGTCGATCCCGACCTCCGCTGGCGGACGATCGAGACGGAGCACTTCCGCATCCACTTCCATCAGGGGTGCGAGCAGGTCGCGGACGAGCTCTCGATCTCCGCGGAGGAGATCTACGAGCGCCAGACGCGCGAGATCGGCTGGCTGCCGCGCCAGAAGACGGAGGTCACGCTCCTCGATCGCACGGACTCGGCCAACGGCTTCGCGGGCGTGGTGCCCTACAACGCGATCACGATCTACGTCACGGCGCCGCAGGAGGACTCCAACCTCAACTTCTACGAGGACTGGAGCACCGCGATCTTCACCCACGAGTACACGCACATCCTCCATCTCGACACGAACCACGGGATCGTGGCGGCCGCGCGCGCCATCGTGGGGCGGATCGCGACGACGAACGGCGTGAGCCCGGGCTGGATGGTGGAGGGCTTCGCGACCTTCCAAGAGACCCGGCAGACGGAGGGCGGCCGCGGGCGCGCACCGCTCGCGGAGATGCTGATCCGCACCGCGTCCATCGAGGACGCCTGGCCGCCGCTCGGCAACCTCGACGGGCTGCAGGTGGACGTGCCGAGCGGTAACCTGCGGTACGTGTTCGGCCAGGACTTCATCCAGTTCGTCGCCGATCACCGCGGGGAGGACGTGTGGACGCGCTGGGTCCACGTCTACGGCTCCCACATCCCGTTCATCCTGCCGACGAAGAAGGTGTTCGGAGCCAGCCTTCGCCGGCTCTACCGCGAGTGGACGGCCGACCGGGCCCAGGCCTACCAGCAGGTCGTGGCGCGCATCCGGGCAGAGGGCGAGACGCAGCCGCGGATCCTCTCGGCGGATCCTCGTGCGTCGTGCCAATCCCCCAGCTTCTCGCCGGACGGCCGCAAGCTCGTGTGGGCCTGCAACGACAACCGCGAGGGCAACGCGATCTGGATGGCCGATGGCGACGGCTATGCGCCGGAGATCCTGCTCGATCGCCAGGGGGCGAAGACGTTCACCTGGCGGCGGGACAGCGGCGCTTTCGTCTATGCCGGCACGCACACGGTCAACCAGTTCAACACCTGGTCGGACATCTACCTCAAGATCCTCGGCGAGGGCGGCGCGCTCGCGCTCACCACGGGCGCGCGGGCGCGCGATCCCGAGTTCTCGCCGGATGGAAGCCGGCTGTTGATGGTTACGAACCGGGCGCAGGACAACCAGCTCGAGGAGCTGCGCGTAGACCGGATCCGCGCCCCGCTCACGGATTTGCGGGATCACACCCAGCTCTCCACGCCGCGGTACTCACCGGACGGACGATCCATCGCGCTCTCGGTGTGGCAGGACGGACGCCGGGATCTGTGGCTGTACCACCCTGACGGGACGCCGGCGCGGCGGCTGACGGGGGATACGGCCATCGACGTGGACCCCACGTGGAGCGCAGACGGGCAGTGGCTGTACTTCTCGTCGGATCGGACGGGCATCCCCAACATCTACGCGATCGATGTCGCGACCGAGCACCTGTGGCAGATCACCAACGTCACGACCGGCGCCATCCGCCCGAGCGTCCGCCCGGACAACCGGCTCATCGCATGGCAGCAATGGAGTGTGGACGGCTGGGATATCGCGGCGATGGACGTGGATCCCAGGCGGTTCATTGATCGCGGGACGCTCCCGGTGTCGCTGCGCGGACCGATCGCTCTCGCGGACCTGACGGGGCCGCCCGCGCCGCTGCCTGCGACCGTCGCGGCGTGGGACGCCGGGGATCCCGTGGATCTGACGCGGGGGGTGGAGCCCACGGCCCCGCTGGCCGCGCAGCAGTCCGATGGCGCCGACTCGTTCGAGAATGTGGACGCCGGTGACGTGTTCGGCAAAGAGCGGGATTACCCCTTCCGGATCACGCCGACCCGCTACAACCCCCTCCGCACGCTCTGGCCCCGCTACGTGCTCCCGGGCATCGCGCTGACGCCGTTCGAGCCGCAGGGGCCGCTGGCTCCCCTCACCTGCGTGGAAGACGTGTTCTGCCGCGCCATCCAGGTCAGCCTCGCGACGAGCGGCGCCGACACGCTGCGGCAGTACGCGTGGTCGCTCTTCGGCGTGTACCGGACGGACGCCAACGCCTTCGGAGGAGGCGGGAGCGTCACTTTCAACCGGTACCGGCCGGTGTACACGCTCTCCGCGTCCACCATGCCCGCGACGTCGACCCAGCTCTATACGCTCGATCCCGAGTCAGATCCTTCCGAACCCGAGTACCTGGAGCTCGGGGAGCGCTACTACGACCGGCGGTCGACCGCGGCGGCGACCGTGAGCTGGCCC